>DATBRD010000082.1:0-9897 GCA_036560465.1 Methylobacter sp. | reverse complement strand
CTGCTGGTGTGTTCTGCGCCCAGAACGGGCAGGTTGGAGAGGACCGCTTTGGTCCCAACCCAAAGCAAGCCACCTAACCATTCCATTGAGAGGATGTTGAACGGCAGTTTTCAGGCTTTCACCTGCCATTACCTTGAAATTCTTGATCGTCCCTTTATGGCCGAAATATGCGATTCAATGGTTCAGCACTTCCTTGTGTTTTCTTTTATTCAGCAGGTCTGGATAGTTGGAGCTTTGGGGCTATGTTTTCAAGGGCTTTAGTCCCGTATAATTTAGAGTTTTTAGCTGATGCCGGGTTAACATAATGCATGAGCTGAGTGATCGTGAGTTGTTTGAGGCTATCCATCACGCCAAAAGCATCGACGAAGAGATCGGTGCGAAAATCATACAATAGTTCCAAGTCAAACAAGCTGCCCTGTCGAAACACACTGGAATGTTGTAGTTTGCTGTTGTGCCTGCCAGCCTGTCCTAAAGCCACAGGCGCCGCTGTAGGAATGAGGTGGGGAAAACAAAAAAAATCGGTAGCTAAATCATTTTCCTCTGCCAAATAACTCAGGGGGAATATATGAGGTATCTTCTAGTATTTTCATGCTTATTCCTGATTTACCTGCTTCTGTTTCAGCCTTGGTTAAAAACGGCGTTATAAAAATGACGGGCTGCCGCTGTGGTATTTCATTGGATACCTGTCTTATACGCTGAACGGCGCCGTGGGATAATGCGGCTGGAATCCTTTGTCGAGCTTGCTCTGGTGTTTTCAATCAGCGTTGCATTGCCACATGCATTAAGTAAGAATGCGCTAGTGAATGCCATGCTATTAGAAGCACTGATTTTGTTTATCATGATCTACCTTTAATTAATTTATCCGTACAAGAATCGGTTTACCCATACAAGACATTAGTTTTTCAGCCAGAGTTCTGGTATGAGGCTCATTAAATATCTCAATATGATCCCCGGCAATCTGTTGGACTTCCAAATTCTCACCCAAAAGCTTTCTCCATGCATTTTCTGGAAGAGCGTAGCTAAAAAATACGCCCTCCCGCTTGTATCCTTGAAATAGTACTACACGACCGTTATAACTTTTAGGCTGATAGGCATTGCGACAGGCCAAGTCAGGCGCCAAGGTATAAATGTGGGGCCAAAAATCCGCGCCGTTTTTATTCGATGTTGCCAGATCAGTAATTTTATTTTTCGCCAGCGTCAACAGTCGCCCTGGACTGTGCTGGACAAGCTTATAGATAATCCGATGCAAGGGCAGTAACCGTTTTTCCCAGTCCAGGTAGGTATCCAGCAATGCGACCAGGTTTACTCTGTGTCCGTTTGCCTGGAGCTGCCGCGCCATTTCGTAGGCAATCACGCCGCCGAAAGAAAATCCTGCCAGATAATAAGGACCTTCTGGCTGCACCTGTTGCAGTTCCTTGATATAGTGACTGGCCAGCTCTTCCAATGCGGGCAATTGAATAGGATGATCGTTTAGCTCTGCCGCCATTCCGTAGCGTAGAAAATAGAGTGGCTGATCCTTACCCAGATGCCGAGGCAAATCCTGGAGCGTTATGGTATGAATCGCAAATAGCGGCGGACGCGAACCTTGCGTCTGAATTGGCACAAGTGAGTACCAGGAGGATTTCTGGCCGTTTGACGATATGAGGGTTGCCAGTTGCTTGATGGTGGGATATTGATAAACTGCTCCCAAGGACAAGTCGATATTGAAGAGTTTATTAATCTCAACCAGCATCTTAGCTACCAGCAGTGATTGCCCTCCCAACTCAAAAAAATTATCGTGAATGCCGATACGATTCACGCTCAAAACGCCGCGCCATACCTCGGTTAACTGTTTCTCCACCTGACTGCGCGGCGCAATAAAATCAGCGTCCAGCACCTGTCGATGCTGATCTGGCTCCGGCAGGGCATTTCGGTTAAGCTTGCCATTAGGCGTAATCGGCAATGCCTCAAGAAACACAAAAGCCGAAGGCACCATGAATTCCGGCAACTGCGGTTTAAGAAAACACTGGAGCTCAGAGGCAGTTGGCGTTGCATTACTATGCGCCACTAAATAAGCTGCTAGACGTTTGTCACCTGGAGTGGGCTCGTGCACGGCCACTGCCGCCTCACGCAGCTGCGGATGCTGGCATAACATTGTCTCGATCTCGCCAAGTTCGATGCGGAAACCCCGGATCTTGACCTGGAAGTCGTTGCGGCCTAAGTATTCTATAGTGCCGTCAGCCAGCCATCGTCCCAGGTCGCCGGTTTTATAGAGTCTGCAGCCCGGCTGGAACGGATCGGGAATAAACTTTTCCGCCGTTAATTCCGGGCGCCGCCAATAGCCGCGCGCCACACCTTCACCGCCGACATGGAGTTCGCCCTGCACACCGATCGGAACCGGGTTGCCGACGCCATCCAAAATATAGAGCCGAACATTACTGATCGGTCTCCCTATCGGTATTGGCCTGTTGCAGTCATCCTTATCCGTCAAATAAACGCTGCTCCATACCGAGCCTTCGGTCGGGCCGTATTCGTTATATAGCGGCACATGCGGCAACGCTGCATAATGTTGCTTAACGACCTCGGTTGAACACGCTTCTCCGGCAACGATAGCTGTTTTCAGGGTTCGCAGATGGCTTCCTGTTTGTTTAAGCAGCAACATATAAAAAGACGGCAACGCCAACAGATGCGATATCCGCCGGTTTGCGATTAAATTGACCAATGCCGCCGGATCTTTCGCGTCATCGTCCGTTGGCAAACACAAGCAACCGCCCTGCCCCAACGTCCAAAACAGCCCGGCCACAGAACTGTCAAAAGCAAACGAAGACAACAACAGATAAGCACTTACCGGTTCCCGATAGCAGACAAATCTCGCGCTTGTCGAATGCACCGCGTTGCGGTGCGTAACCATCACCCCTTTGGGTTGTCCGGTGGAGCCGGAGGTGTAGATCACATAGGCCAAGTTCTCAGCTGTGAGCTCCACATTGCTGTGATCCGGGTTGGTCTCAGGCTGGCTCATCCACCGGTGGCAGTCGGCATCCAGATCGATCACCGGCAAGGCTTTCACCGCATCCGCAAACACGTGTTCGAGGCGGCCCTGCGTCAGCACTGCGACCGGATCGCTGTCTTCGAGCATGAATGCCAGGCGCTCTTTGGGATAGGCCGGATCCAGCGGCACATAGGCGCCCCCGGCTTTAAGAATCGCCAGCAGTCCCACCACCATGTTCAGGCCCCGTTCGACGCAGAGGGCGACTAGCGCATCCGGCTTCACGCCCAACTCGCGCAGGTGATGTGCCAATCGGTTGGCTTGGGCATTCAGTTCGGCATAGGTCAGCTGGCTATCCTCATACGCCACCGCCACCGCCTGCGGCGTCCTGGCGGCCTGCGCTTCAAACAAGTCGTGGATGCACTGATCTCTGGGAAACGGAGCCGTTGTATCGTTCCATTCTTCTAGCACTCGTCGGCGTTCAGGTTCAGATAATAGAGGCAATTCGGACAGCCGCGCTTCCGGGCGAGCGATGATGCCTTCAAGCAGCGTCTGAAAATGGCCGATCAGCCTGATGATAGTTTCGGCCTCAAATAAGTCAGCCGCATAAGTCACAGAGCCCGCCAAGGCATGCGGAGTCTCCGATAGTTCAAGAATAAGATCAGATTGGGCTGCTTCCGTATAAACCTTCACCAGTTCCGGGGCCATTTCATTGAGTTGCAGCTTGTCATCGGAGATGCTCCGAACTATTAACATAACCTGAAATAACGGATTACGACTGCGGTCTTGTTGCAAATTGAGGGCATCGACCAGTTTTTCGAACGGCAGGCCCTGATGGGCATAGGCACCGAGCGTGACGCCTCGCACCTGAGCCAGTAGTTCACAGAAACTAAGGTTGCCCGAAAGGTCCGTGCGCAACGCCAAGGTGTTGGTAGAGAAATCGTGCAGGCTTCCGCTTCCCGAATAGCTCGAACTGGCGGCCGGCGTGCCGATTACAATGTCGTCCTGGCCGCTGTAGCGTTGCAACAGCACCTGAAAGGCCGCCGCCAGCGTCATGAACAAAGTCACGTTTTCCCGGCGGCTCAGCTCTTTCAGTCCCAACACTAAATCAGGCGATAGGCTGAACTGCTGAATTTCCCCGCGGAATGAGGGTACAGCTGGGCGCGGTCGGTCAGTGGGCAAGTCCAGCGTTGGTGCGCCTGTCAGCTGTGTTTTCCAGTAAACCAGCAGCCGCTCCATTGACTCAATCATTTCTGGTTTTAGCTCCACACATTCTGCAAACTGCACAGTTACAGGCTCTTTGTGCGGGGCTGGCAATTCCACAAACCGGCCAAGTAAGTTCATTTTCGATATACCTCTAAAAAAAAGTTTTCCTTGTACGGTGGTAGCCCTAGCAAAACAGCTCATTTCTAATTCGCAACATTAATCAACAAAGATCAACAGGCGTTTTGCATGCATTTGTAGGGTAAAATGCCTCAACCTCTTCAATCAATAAGTGTGAGTACTTAGCAAAGAGCGATCTTTTTAATTCATGACTCCCGGTAAAGCTATTCTATAAAGCACACGTGTTGGCGCCGATTGAAAATTGACCAGGAGTAAGGGTTGAAAAGCTTAATATTTATTAGCTTATGAGCCCGAATGACACTGATCAGACTGATTCCGGTAAAACTCGCTCTAAATGGTCAAATTTCAATAAGCGTCAACATGTAGATTCAAAGGCGGCTTCCGTTATGGAAGCCGCCTTTTGAAAACAGCAACAAATCACATTGAAGGTCTGCTCGCCACCCGTCTCTTTAATCAGAGCCTCGATAGCCGCGGTATTGGGACCGCTCTTGACGATTGTGACCTTGTCTGGCAAGCCGTGTTGTGGGATGGATTTCTTGAAAAAGCGCAGAGCGGTCTTCTTATCGCAGTGGAAAGTGAGCAGGAAGTCGACGGTTTGGCTTGTATTGTCTAAGGCGCGGTAGAGGCATTTCCACTGGCCCTTGACCTGGATTTACGGGCGGATAGGTAGAAGAAGCTGATAAGGCCGGCATGTAATGAGTTAAAGAATGCACAGGCTCTAATGGCAATTTGAACGGATTAATTAATCGCACTAAGCCAAAGGTTCTGGCTGATATAGTCGTTTGTTGCCTGTATGGCAATGCGTTGTAGGAAAGCTTTATCGTCGTCGCTAAGGCCATCAGAATATGGATTTCCTTCCGGTGTGCCGTAGGCAGTCGCGTAAATAACACATCCCGCCAGATATGTCCCTGCAACAGTCGGATGACTACCATCATTAGCGTTTGTTAGCGATAGCCCCGGACGCTCACGCAACGCCCGAGCGAATGCCAGCCCAACTGGAGCAACTCTTGCGTTTAATGTCTTACCAAGTCGAGTGTAAGCCGTTGCCAATTTATCCGTAGTGACACCACTGTTCACATTATCTTGACGTTCCCATGTCATAAAAAGGATCGTCTTGCCCCCCACTGACCTGATGATCTCGTCAAGCTTGGCAGCGTAAGCTGAAAAATTACCGTAGTTGTCAATCGGCTCTTGACTCTGACCCTGAAGGACTACATATTTCCAATTGTCTGCCTGAATGGCGTTTATAGTGGCGGCATCTTCCACATGGTCGTGCAAAAAATATCCTCCATGAACAGCTCTAGAAGCGATTGTTGAACCTGCAAGGCCATTGATGATGTTATCCACACCGTTATTTCCATAGGTATAGCTGTTTCCTACAAAGAGCATGCGAGCAGCACTGACGTGATTGTTTACAGAAGATGGCTTTCTTACCCTGTCGCAGCCGCTTACAGAAAACAGCGTTCCTATTAATACGAGTATAATGATTATATATTTTTCATGCCGCCATCTATTCATCTCAACCCTATAGATCATCAATAATTTTATTCCTTACCTCAAAAAACATGAGACAGAAACAAGCCTGTAAGGGCATTGTAAAAAGTTCGCATGTATTATTTTCTGCCGGTTTCAGCTAACACGGCTTCAAAGGACAAAATATGCCTGTTGACTTGTTGTTAAGTGCTTACGCCACAAACAGATAAAAAACTTTACTTAGATATACTTATATTTCTTGAAAGGCAATAGCTATTGGTGCAACTGCTTAGTAAATCTGCTGAAGCTTCACTAAATCAGCAATGTCCAGTTCGATAGGATGTGCTGACCAAAAGTAGGCGCTTTAGGCAACGCCGGGAGCGGTTGCCGAGACGACGCAATGAAGCGCATCAATCAAGAATAATACGTCTTATGCATCGGCAATATTTAACCAGTGTAAGTCGAGCTTGAAGCTTATTTCTGAAAGGTCAGATTGGATTCCGGTTTCTATAATTTTTAGATACTTATCATTATGACTACTGCCATTAAATTGATCCTCGCATCGAGTTCGCCGTACCGCCGCGAATTATTGAAAAAACTCGGTCTTACTTTTGATACGGCTAATCCGGATATCGATGAGGCGCCGCTGCCCGATGAAATGCCAATGCAGACCGCCATGCGTTTATCGCTGCAAAAGGCCGTAGCGCTGGCGCCTAAATTTCCGCAACACCTGATTATCGGCTCGGATCAAGTGGCGATGCTGGAGGACAAACCGCTCACCAAACCCGGCTCCCGCGAAAACACGATTGCGCAATTGTCGGCTGCCTCGGGTAAAACGGTGCACTTTTATACCGGCGTCTGTGTTTACGACAGTCGTACCGGGCAACAGCGAGTCGACTGTGATCATTGTGCCGTAACGTTTAGAGTGTTATCGCGAGCGCAAATCGAGCACTATGTCGATCTTGACGAGCCTTTTAACTGCGCAGGCGGATTTAAAGCGGAAAGTTTAGGCATTGCCTTGTTTGAGCGAATCGAGGGTGACGATCCGAATGCGTTGATCGGTTTACCGTTAATCAAGCTGATCAGATTGCTGGAAGCCTTCGGAGTCAAGGTGATTTAACGTCGACTCCGGTTCCTTATACACAAGTCCGCCAGGTTTTTGTATGGGGAAGAAGATATTTTTAGTGACAATTTTTTGAAGCGTAACCCCGGCATTGAGTTATAAATCTTTCTGTTGTAATGGCTTTATTCTGCTAACAGTGCAGCAATAGCCGACTTAGCATTACACTGCGCTATTACTTCTGCTAGCTGTAATTCATTCAATTTATGTTTGATAGCTTCAGTGCCCTTAAAGTCAAACACTTGATAATCCTTTTTGGCAAAGGTACTGATTTGGCACTTCTTGAATGGCATATTTTCAAATGGCATTTTTGTAGAATCCAGATTTAGTGGTGCGGTCCCTTCCAAACTGGGCGCATAAATCAAAAATTCACCTTTCATCGTGAGTACAGCACGATATTGATTTGCCATAGTCAAATATAAATAGCCTACTTCAACCTCTTTTTCTTTTAATTTCATCTTGTTAATCTCCTTGATTTATTTCATTCCAATTGAGCATCTGCCGGAGCCTTTATGCAGTCAACGGACGATTAAGTTCAGTGCGCCATGTATCCGCGGGTCTGGGTTGGACTCAGGGTCTGTTAGATAGCATTCCCATAAGCTTTCTTGCACATTAAGCCCCTCGGCTTCAATCCATTTGCAAAGCTCACCCCAGGCCGCACCAAGGCCTTCATAATCACCTTGATAAATAGTGCGGACGACTTTTACGGCGGGCAACTTGCTCATCCTTACGCGTCCGACAGCAGTGATTGGCTGACTAACGGGAAAACCCACCTCGAAATCAAAAATGTCGGTTGGTCTTTTCTTGTGGTAAGAAAAGCACGGTCCGGTGATGGTCGTTCCCTGGGCGGCAATGGTGGACATTATTTCCGCAATAGCCGGTTCCATGACATGGCTGATTTCAGCACGGGGAACGATGAGATGGATGACTGCGGTTAACTGCTCTTCTGTTTGAATGAGCTGTGGTGTATCAATCATATAATCTCCAAATATAATCATCAGACATCGTGCCATCCAGTAAATTGACTGGCAACCTTAAACTTCAGTTCCTGGTCGACTGCGGTTGGTCACGGAAGTCAGTAGTAGTTTGCGATAGTGCATCGCTGGTGACTTTGCCGGCCCGACATGCATAATTAGCTGACTGCCACCACCAAGTTACCGAGATAGTCGTTTTTCCTGGCTAGATATTCATCGACAAATACCTGCATCGGCTCAGCTTCATACTCACTCGGCACGCTGATCGCTAGTTTTTTAAAGCCGGTGCCAACTATATCTCCGTCCGCCTTGATCTGAAAATGTAGAAAAGCCGTAGCGCGTTTGCCGTTGACTTCCATCTTCGGTTCCAGCATTTCCACGGACGCTTGCTGAAAATCAAGGTGATCAAATGACAAGGTCATGCTTTCATAAATGACCAGTGGTCGATTGATGTTAAACATAACTTTTTCCTGGGCTAATAACGGCACCAGCACATAAGGAAAATTTTGCCCTGAAAAAGCCACATAATCGCGAATAAAGCTTTCAATCAATGCTGAATCCCGACTAATACCTCCTGAACGCTCGACCTGCAAATAGGTTTTCCCCTGATTGTCGTTTATATCAATCAGTTCGGCATCGGTGTCCGGAAAGTTTAACAATACGTCATGTCCGACCATGCCAGAAAAGATAAAGTGCATGTTTTGGCTAAGGCCATATTTCTCCAATGCCATTGAAAACAACAAATCGCCTGGCACGCAAAAACGTTTGGCGTCAATATCGTGTAAAGGGTTGAAATCATGCGCCACTTCTTTGGCGAACATACTGGCTTGTTCGGCGACAATACTGACACCGTCGTCATAAATACTATAAAAATCTTTTAAAAACATATTGTTATTTTACTAATAGGGGTGCAAGGAATAATTCTACGTCAGTAAATGCTCATGTCCGGTTCACTTACCGGTTCCGCAGAGAATCTGTAGGGAGCTGCATCATATCCTCCTAATTAAATTCAAACAATTTTACTGCTTATAAATTTAGTGTAATTAAAAAGCTGTATGCGGCTGGTATGATGAGAGACAGTTATTATCGAATAGCAGATGCTTAAAACTCAATTGAAAGAAGCAAAATGTTTTATGTTACCGAATCCTATATATTCGAAGATATTATAAAAAGATCGCGATTTGTCAGCGTTATTTTTCCCTGCACCGGTGAACAAGCAGTTTGGCAGCAATTAAAAACGTTACAAGCCGCACATCCACACGCCAATCATATTGCCTTTGCCTATCGTATAAAAACCAATGAAGGCATTATTTATCGGTTTCATGATGCAGGCGAGCCTATAGGTACCGCCGGAAAGCCGATTTTTCAATACCTTGAAGGCAAAAACCTCATTAATGTACTCATTGTCGTGATCCGCTATTTTGGTGGGGTGAAGCTGGGGGCCGGCGGGCTTACCAGAGCTTATGGTCATATGGCGAAACAGGTGATTGAAACATCGACATTACAACCTTACATAGAAATGGCCACACTTCATTTCACGCTTGATTATGAAAGATTTCAGTCTTTTGATTACGCATTGAAAAAAGTGAATGGGCAAATTATTGAGCAAGTCTTTGCCGGACAAATTCATCTAACCGTTACACTGCCTGTTGAAAAGCAATGCGACTTGGAAAGCCAATTTTCTCCTGATATAACCAGTTGCATGAATAAGAAACTTGATGCCTGAATTATTATCAATGATAGACAAGCTGTAGTAGTCCAAAGAAAACATAAGAACCAGAGAGTATCAATAAAAAAGGCCCCGATCTGGTCAGAGGCCTAGAATCAGAACTCACATATAACCCAAGCAGATCATCGAAAACCATTGGTGAGCATCCGGTTACGACCCAGGCCGTGTAAAAACTCTCAAAAAATGAAATGGTCGGCGTTTAAGCGCAATTCAGCTTAAATAAACCCATGCGGTGAGCCATTCTGGATCGGTAAGGACTTTTAAGTTTTATTGATTGATAACACTCAAAGTC
>DATBRD010000081.1:0-54087 GCA_036560465.1 Methylobacter sp. | reverse complement strand
AATTTCAAGGTAATGGCAGGTGAAAGCCTGAAAACTGCCGTTCAACATCCTCTCAATGGAATGGTTAGGTGGCTTGCTTTGGGTTGGGACCAAAGCGGTCCTCTCCAACCTGCCCGTTCTGGGCGCAGAACACACCAGCAGTACGATGCCTCCAACAACTGGGATAGTCGCTATAAGCCACCATCAGCCACTGCGGCCAGTGTCATGGAGCCTTCTTATAGCCACTGCAATCGACGGAATTAGCCCTCCAAGATAGAACGCTCCCTCCGGTGAGTAAGCCAACGTCAAGCTCTCTATTGAACGTCCCAGTTAGTCCATCCATGATTGTGAGGCCGCAGTAGATCCGGACGGCAAACAACGTGTAGTACCAATCCTCGCTGCGGCGAGCGCAGCCAGAGAACTCTGCGTACTTCTTGAGCTCACCAATGAACCAGTTCATTCTGCTTCCCATGTATTGCCTCTGCCCTACTTAGTGGTGGCAGGTGAGGCGTCCGCTGCATGCCGTTGTTACGCCGCTCTTGACCCAAGCGATGAACCCGTTACGCACGAGCACGATCTTGCCCGTCACGCCTTTCCCGAGCTGCTCGTGCGCCTGTCTTGCCTCGGCAAGAGGAAATCGCTGAGCGATGAGTGGCTTGATCTTCTGCTGCTGAAGGAGGTCGAACAAGGCGATCAAATCCTGTCGAAACAATGCCGGTCTCAGCAGTTTGAGCCACTGGATGCTGTAGAGGACCACCCGTTTCCGGCCCGGGAGAAGCCAGCTACCAGCGATGTACAACCCGAAGATGGCGATTTCACGAAAGCGATGACGACCACCGGGGCGACCTGAAGCCAAACGCCCCCCACGTAGCGAGCCAGTAAGACCATACGCCACGACTCTCCCGCCAGGGCGGAGAGCCTTGCGGGAACGCCAGATATGCGTACCACCGATGCTGTCAAAGACGACATCTGCGCCCTCGCTCGTGAGGCGGTGCATTTCTTTCACGAAGTCCTGATGCTGATAATCAATCGGGATACCGCCCAAGTCGGAAACGGCCGACGCCCCTCGCGATGAACAGGTACCGTACATCTCCAGTCCGGCGAGCCGCCCAAGCTGCAATAGTGCCGAGCCGACCCCGCCTGACGCGCCGTGAATCAATACGCGCTGGCCCGGTCTGACCCGGGCGGAACGATGCAGCATCTGGTACGCCGTGACGTAGTTCAGCACGAGGCTGACAGCTTCGGCGGCGTCCAACCCGGATGGCACCGGGACCAGTTCACGTGGCGGCAGGCAAACGAACTCCGCGTACGCGCCGCTGATCGGCAGCGCGGCAACTATCTGGCCTGGTTCGATTCCGGAGATACTGGCGCCGAGCTGATCGACCACGCCAACCAGATCCCACCCCGGTGTGAAGGGCAGCGAGGGTGTCTCGGGATGAATGCCCTCGCGCATCATTAGGTCGGGCAATGAGACACCTGCCGCCAGCACTCTCACCCGCACTTCACCGTCCTTCGGCTCGGGGCACTCTTCTTCGAGCACCTGAAGTGCGTCGGGCCCGCCGTAGTGATTGACGATGATGCGCGTGTGTCTCATGGACCTCTTCCTCCCTTGGTGGGTGCTCGAGCTTGTGCGGCGTAACAAGTAATTAAATAGTTTCTGCATATCATCCTTGATTACCTAACTCTATGCAACGAGCTCAGTAATACTCGGAATGCTAACTGTATACCTCTCCCATATCAGATGATATGAGATTTCTTCTTACCTTAACGAGCGTCTGTTATCCGGCATTAACCAGCCGATTAAACAACTGTTGTAAATGGCAGATTAGGGTCGGACTGAGATAGTCAATGTTTGATGCAATTGAGGCTAATTTTGACCATTGTCAGACCAAGTTCAGAGTTTTACATTTATGAACATGGAAGAGGCTCAAAACCAAGTTGAACGCATGATTTTGAGAGAACACCGATTATGGCACTCGAATTTAACGACATCCTGCTTTACCCCGATGCCAACGGAAAGGTAAGAATATGAGCGCAGCATATCGGCTTAAACATCCTGAACCGTTCGCTGAGTCATCGGCAACAGAATCGAGTTAAATCAAATCAAATCTAATCAATCAGACCGGCTAACCATGCCGGTTTTTTGTGCCTGAAATTCGGCAAGCGTTGCGGTCGGGATTTTTCAGCGTTTTGCGCCTAGCGTTTCAATTTGGTATCACGAGTGGTATCACGAAATCATAAAACCGCTACTTTTTAGTTTTGATGATTTTATAACTCTTTGATTCAATTGGTCGGGACGACAGGATTTGAACCTGCGACCACTTGTCCCCCAGACAAGTACGCTACCAAGCTGCGCTACGCCCCGATATTCTGATAAAGAATGTAAAGCTGAAAGGATTGTGAACACAATCCCCGGTAATTCAATGCGGCTAGTGTACTACATTTCGCCGCATTAAATGAGAAAAATCTACTTTAGCAACTCCAGAATTTCTTCCAGTTCGCTAACCATTTGATGAATCAACTGCTTAGTGCGGGTTGAATCTTCTTTGGCATCGTCACTGCCCAAATGGGCTCTGGCACCGCCTATGGTGTAGCCTTGTTCATATAACAAAGATCGTATTTGCCGGATCATCAGCACGTCATGGCGCTGATAGTAACGACGGTTGCCACGCCTTTTTACCGGGCTGAGCTCGGAAAATTCCTGCTCCCAATAGCGGAGCACATGGGGTTTAACCCCGCATAACTCGCTGACTTCACCTATGGTGAAATAGCGTTTTGCCGGTATGACCGGCAGCTCATTATTATTACTCGGTTCCAGCATAAGCTTCCACTCTGGCTTTAAGTTTTTGACCTGATCTGAATGTTACCACTCTACGAGCTGTTATGGGAATTTCTTCGCCTGTTTTTGGATTTCTACCGGGGCGACTGCTTTTGTCACGTAGTTCAAACTTGCCAAAACCGGAAATTTTTACTTGCTCACCATGTTCCAAAGAGCCTTTGATTTCTTCAAAAAACATTTCGACCATATCTTTTGCTTCGCGCTTGTTTAAGCCAAGCTCGTCAAATAGCCTTTCGGCAAAATCGGCTTTAGTTAATGCCATTGTTAATCCCTCAGCTTTGCACTTATTTTTGTGGTCAATGTTTCTAACAGTCCGCTAAATATAGCATCTATTTCAGAATCTGTTAGTGTTTGTGAAAAATCTTGTAATATTAGGCTTAAAGCGACACTTTTACTGCCTTCTTCGACGCCTTTACCGCGGTATATGTCAAAGACCACTGTGTCTTGTAAGGTTGGTATCCCACAACTTTTAATGCAATTTATTATTTCGCTGACGGCGACTTCTTCCTTAACAATTAAGGCCATATCGCGACGTACTGACGGGTACTTGGACAGCGGCTTGAATTTCGGGATTTGCTTGTTCAGCAACAGGTCCTGATTCAGTTCGAATAGGAAAACCTGGGTATCGAACCCCAGCTGTTTTTCCAATGTTGGATGTAACATGCCCAGCCAGCCTATTTTTTCGCCTTGCTGCGATAAAATTTCAGCTGTTTGCCCGGGATGCAATGCAGGATGTTTGGCTGGAATAAATTGCACATCGGCACCGGTCAAAGAAAACAGGGCTTGTACATCGGCTTTAACGTCGAAAAAATCCACTTTGCGCGATGCAACGCCCCATTGTTCGGAATAAGCGCTACCAAATGCAAGGCCGGATAGCATTTTTTGCTGCTGCATGTTGCCGTCTTTATTAACAAAGCGCAGGCCAGTTTCAAAAAAGCGGACCCTGTTTTGCTGACGATTGGTGTTGTGCAAGGCGGCTTTTAACAAACCGCACCATAGGGTAGTGCGCATCACCGATAAATCGGCAGAAATTGGGTTTTTTAAGCGGACAACGTCATCGTCGGGGGCGATGGTTTGTTGTATCTCTTCATCGACAAAGCTGTAGGTAATCGCTTCCTGATAGCCTCGGTCAACCAACAGATCTTTGGCACGATCCAGCTCCAGCACGGCTTCGGTAGCTTTGCTCAGTTCCGAGCGCATTAGCAGGCTGCTGTTCGGCAGGTTGTTATAGCCGACAATACGCGCTATTTCTTCGATCAAATCGGCTTCAATCGCAATGTCGAAACGACATCCGGGCGGTGTCACAGACCAACTATCCGGCTGTGTCTGTACTGCCATGCCGAGACGTTGAAAAATATCAATGACTTGCTCATCGGCAAGATTAATGCCCAGCGTTTTTTCCAAGCGCTGCTTTCTGAGCAATACGGCTGAGCGTTGAGGTAAGGTTGAAGTTGTTGTTACCTCGGTAATTGAACCGACGCTGCCGCCTGCAATGTCAACAATCAATTGAGTGGCACGTTCTATGGCTCGCTCCTGCAGGGTCGGATCAACGCCGCGCTCAAAACGGTGCGATGAATCGGTGTGCAAGCCGTAGTTACGCGCTTTGCCGGCAATGCTTCGCGGGGTGAAAAATGCGCATTCCAGAAATACATCCTGTGTTTCGTCGCTAACCGCAGACTCACTGCCGCCCATTACGCCGGCCAAAGCCAAGGCTTGTTTGTCGTCGGCGATAATCAGAGTTTCATTGTCCAGCTTAATAGTTTGACCGTTTAACAGCGCAACGCTTTCATCGGTTTGGGCATAACGTACGTTAATGTTGCCATTTAATTTGGCGGCATCAAAGGCATGTAGCGGTTGGCCTAATTCGATTAGGACATAATTCGTGACATCGACGATTGCGCTCAAGCTTCTTACTCCCGAGCGGCGCAGACGCTCCTGCATCCATAATGGAGTTTCGGCTTTAGGGTTTACGCCTTTAAGCAGTCGGCCCAGATAACGTGGGCATGCGTCTGTGGCTGCTACGGCAACAGTCAGGGCATCGGTATGGCCGATTTGGGCTGTTTCAACCTGAGTGGCCGACCAGTCCATTTTGTTCAGCACCGCCACTTCGCGGGCTATGCCTTCAACACTCAGACAATCGGCTCTGTTGGGAGTCAAGTCGACTTCGATGATGTTGTCGTTGAGCGACAGGTATTCGCGTATATCAACGCCTACCGGTGCATCGACAGCCAGCTCCATTAAGCCGTTGGCATCAGCGGCCAAGCCCAGCTCTTTTTCGGAACACAACATGCCATAGGATTCTACGCCGCGAAGTTTGGATTTTTTGATCTTAAAATCGCCCGGCAGTACTGCGCCGATCAGTGCTGCAGGAATTCTCAATCCGACCCGAACATTGCTGGCTCCGCAGACGATTTGCAACGGTTCTGCTTCGCCGACTGCGACTTGGCAAACTCTCAAGCGGTCGGCATCGGGATGCTGCTCCATTGCGACGACTTCGCCGACGACTACGCCGCTGAATACTGCTGCCGCGGGCGCTACCGAATCGACCTCAAGGCCGGCCATGGTCAATTGTTCGACCAGTTGCTCGGTGCTTACCGCCGGATTGACATATTCTCTTAGCCAGGCTTCACTAATTTGCATAACTCAAACTTTATCTACGGAGATGGGGTGTATGCCGAAAGCCTGCCGGGAGCAGGCGCGGCACCTGTTTAATTAAATTGTTCCAAAAATTTAAGATCGTTCTCGAAAAACAATCTCAAATCGTTAATGCCGTAACGCAACATCGCAAGACGCTCCACGCCCATGCCGAACGCGAAGCCGCTATAGGTCTCGCTATCGATGCTAACCGCCTTGAATACTTCAGGATGAATCATGCCGCAGCCCATTACTTCCAGCCAACCGGTGTGGCTGCATACGCGACAGCCTTGGCCGCCACACATTACGCATTCGATGTCGACTTCTGCCGATGGTTCGGTAAATGGAAAGTAGGACGGTCTAAAGCGTACCTGGATGTCTTTTTCAAAGAACGCGCGCAGAAACTCGTAAACCACGCCTTTTAAGTCGGCAAAGCTGACGTCGGTGTCTACCAGAAAGCCTTCTACTTGATGGAACATTGGCGTGTGGGTAATGTCTGAATCGCAACGATACACGCGCCCCGGTGCAATCACTTTCAACGGCGGCTTTTCTGATTCCATGACCCGGATTTGTACCGGCGAAGTATGGGTTCTTAATACAGTGTGGGCATCGAAATAAAACGTGTCGTGCATCGCCCTGGCCGGGTGATGAGCGGGAATATTCAATGCCTCGAAATTATGGTAATCGTCTTCGATTTCAGGCCCTTCAACGACTTGAAAGCCGACGCTGGCAAAAATCTTGGAGATTCGGCGCAATGTGGTCGTAACCGGATGCAAGCCAGCAACGGCTTGGCCTCTGCCCGGCAGGGTGACGTCAATGCTTTCGCTGGCTAGTCTTGCTTCTAATGCGGCGTTTTGCAGCAAGTCTTTTTTGGCTTCGAGTTGCTCTTGAAATTGATCTTTAGCCTGATTGATGACTTGTCCGGCAGCGCGTCTTTGCTCAGGATCAAGCGCGCCAAGTTCTTTCATCTGCAGGGTAAATAAACCCTTTTTGCCGAGATATTGAACACGAACCAGATCGAGTTGATTAAGGTCTTTTGCGTCGCGAAGCTGCTGTAATGCCTGCGCGAGAATCTCTTCTAGGGTAGCGGACACGGTTTAGCTCGCTGTGTATGGGTGATGGGGTGTTTATTAAGGGGGTAGGCTAAAGCCTTAATTCCGCCCCTCCCGGAAAGGGGAGGGGGGAATAGTAGGATTTTAGTAAACTAAAATCCAGATCGTTCCTTAAGGTTTACTTTGATGCTGCTTTGCAATGTTCGCAATTTCCGCAAATGCGTTAATGTCGCGAACTGCGATATCAGCCAGTACCTTCCGGTCTATCTTAACATTGGCTTTAGTTAAGCCATTGATGAAACGACTGTATGACATTCCGCTTAAACGAGCAGCTGCATTGATACGGACGATCCACAACGCGCGGAATTGGCGTTTTTTCTGTTTGCGGTCACGGTATGCATATTGACCCGCTTTGATGACCGCTTGCTTGGCAACGCGATAAACCCGGCTTCGTGCGCCGTAGTAACCTTTCGCTTGCTTTAATACTTTTTTATGTCTTGCTCTGGCTGTTACGCCGCGTTTAACTCTAGGCATGATCTACTCCTTGATTTAGCTGTAAGGCATCATGCGTGCGGCCATGCGCACATCTGATGGATGAATAGTTGCCGGTGAGCGTAACTGTCTTTTTCTCTTAGTCGATTTTTTGGTCAGGATATGACGTTTGTGGGACTGACCACATTTAAAACCGCCGTTGCCTGTGCGTCTGAAACGCTTGGCAGCTCCGCGGTTAGTTTTGATCTTTGGCATTTGTTTGCTCCAATTAATTAAAATATAAATCCCTGAGTTGTAACCCAACAAGGCAAAATGCATGGCCCTGAAGAATTAACAGCATCATTTTCATGATACCTAGCTGCTCATCCTGAACCGCTGTAAAGACACTGAAACACAATGTCTCTATGATTCTTGCTGCTATCGTCTATGCAATTATTTTTTCTTTTTCGGCGCCATTACCATAACCATCTGGCGGCCTTCCATTTTAGGAAATTGCTCGACGATCGCTATGTCTTCCAAATCCGTTTCTATCCGTTTTAGCAGGTCAGCACCGATTTCCCGATGAGCCATTTCACGTCCACGATAACGTAAGGTAATTTTAGTTTTATCGCCGTCATTAAGGAATTTGGTTAAGCTTCGCAGTTTAACTTGATAATCCCCTTCGTCGGTGCCAGGTCTGAATTTGATTTCTTTGACCTGAACCTGTTTTTGTTTCTTTTTGGCGATGGCCAGTTTTTTGTTTTGCTCAAACTGGTATTTGCCGTAGTTCATCACCTTGCAAACCGGAGGATCCGCGTTTGGCGATATTTCCACTAAATCCAGGTCTGCGGCATACGCAATTTGTTTGGCTTCATCTAACGAGATAATACCTAACGCTTCACCATCAGGACCTGTCACCCGCACCCGTCTGGCGGTGATTGAGTCGTTCAGGCGCGTTTCATCTTTTTTAGCAGCGATATCCTAATCCTCCAAAATTATTCATTTTCTGCCTGCGATCTCTTGTTTTAACCGTTCGGTAAATTCATGGACTGACAGGCTACCTAAGTCATCACCTTTCTGCGTACGTACCGTAATGCTTTGTTGTTCTAATTCTTTATCACCGATGATGACAAGATACGGCACGCGCTGCATAGAATGCTCGCGAATTTTAAACCCGATCTTCTCATTTCTCAAGTCTATTTTTACTCTTATGCCTTGTTTTTCAAGGTCTAGCATGATTTGAGAGGCATATTCGGCATGACGATCGGTAATATTAAGCACGACGGCCTGTACCGGTGACAACCAGAGCGGGAAGGTTCCTGCATGCTGTTCGATCAAGATACCAATAAAACGTTCCAGTGAGCCCAGTATTGCTCTGTGCAGCATGACCGGCACTTGCCGTGATCCGTCTTCGGCGATATAAGTCGCATCCAGACGGCCCGGCATCGAAAAATCCACTTGGATCGTGCCGCACTGCCAGACACGGCCGATACAGTCTTTTAATGAGAATTCAATTTTAGGGCCGTAAAAAGCGCCTTCGCCTGGCTGCAAATCCCATTTCAATCCTTTGGTATTAAGCGCCAGTTCCAGGGCGTTTTCCGCCTTATCCCAAACCGAATCATCACCGACCCGATTTGCAGGGCGGGTGGATAATTTAATGATAACTTCTTCAAAGCCGAAATCTTTATAAACGTCGAACAGCATGTCGATAAAGGTCGACACTTCATCCTGAATTTGGCCTTCTGTGCAGAAGATATGCGCATCGTCCTGAACAAAGTTTCTGACCCGCATTAAACCATGCAAGGTGCCGGAAGGTTCGTTGCGATGGCAAGAGCCGAATTCCGCCAGACGGATCGGTAAGTCGCGGTAGCTTTTGAGGCCTTGGTTATAAATCTGCACATGGCAAGGGCAGTTCATCGGCTTGATTGCGTAATCACGATTTTCAGAGTGTGTAGTGAAAATCATGTCGCCGAATTTTTCCCAGTGGCCGGATTTTTCCCATAGGGAGCGGTCCACCACCTGAGGCGTTCTGACTTCGCCGTAACCGTTTACCCGTAATTTCTCGCGGATGTATTGCTCAACCTGTTGATAGATGATCCAGCCTTTCTCATGCCAGAACACCATGCCGGGAGCTTCTTCCTGGGAATGAAACAAATCCAGTGTTTTCGCCAGTTTACGGTGATCGCGTTTTTCCGCTTCTTCCAGACGATGCAGGTAGGCCTGCAAATCTTTTTTATCGCCCCATGCCGTGCCGTAAATGCGTTGCAGCATTTCGTTATCGGAATTGCCGCGCCAATAGGCCCCGGCAATTTTCATTAGCTTGAAGACTTTTAACTTGCCGGTGCTAGGCACATGCGGGCCGCGGCACAGGTCGGTAAAGCCACCTTGTTCATACAAGGATAAATCTTCATTGGCTGGAATAGATTCGATAATCTCGGCTTTATACGTTTCGCCCAGATTTCTGAAAAACTTGATTGCCTTATCCCGTGACAACACTGAACGATGGACGGGGTAATCTTCAGCCGCCAGCTGCTCCATCTTTTTCTCAATGGCGCTCAAGTCTTCCGGCGTAAAAGGTCTCTCATAGGAGAAATCGTAAAAAAAGCCGTTTTCGATGACAGGACCGATGGTCACTTGCGCTGAGGGGAATAACTGCTTGACGGCCTGAGCCAATAGATGCGCGGTTGAGTGACGGATAACGCTGATGCCGTCTTCATCCTTTGCGGTAACCAGTTGCAGTGTTGCGTCTTGTTCGATTAAGGTGCTGGCATCAACCAGGGTGCCGTTAACTTTGCCCGCCAAGGTCGCCTTGGCTAATCCCGAACCGATAGACTGCGCAACATCCATCACTGTTACAGCTTGGTTGTATTCTCGCTTAGAGCCATCAGGAAGGGTAATTACCGGCATGTTTTACCTTTGTTTGGTGTCTACAATAAAAAAAGCACTGCGGTGCAGTGCTTTAAATGTTTGGTAGGCACGAGTGGACTCGAACCACCGACCCCCACCATGTCAAGGTGGTGCTCTAACCAACTGAGCTACGCGCCTGAAGCTATTCAACTTCGAGCTGGTTATTATACCTATAGATTTTTGTTTCGCAACTCCTTGATAGCTTTTTCAGGGCAAACATAACCTTTTCTGCAGCCAATTTTTTACGAAGGCATACGCTAAGCCAGCAAATTCACTGTTTATGCAATATACACTTTATAAATTAATCTCGATACAGCTCGGCGTACAGTGCGTTAACGTACAGACCTGTCCTGAAGTTCGGCGTAGCTTAAATTCAATAAGAAATAACAGAGCATTGCGATAAAAATGTAGCCAGCATTCGTGCGGTTCCGCCTGATAGCTTGGGAATTTGAAAGAGGCTGTTTTGAGAATTTTCCTGGGAGCATGTCATAACAGATGAAGCAAAAGATGTCATCGTCGCGCATAACGGGTTCATCAGGTCATGCGGCAAGCGTTATTTGCGAGGCATAAATATCCGGCTGAGCCAAATACTATATTAGTTATCGGTATCTGAACATTTTAAAGGACTGAGTTTTCCCGACAGGAGCAAAACAATGCTATATCAATCAGTTCAGCACTGCGAATCCTCACCCAAAGACGTGAAATGCCGATTGATTTACACTCTCAAACACTGGTCTTGGAATGTTACGGTATCGCCCAGCGTCACCTTGTTTCTGCGCAAACGGCTACTAGGCGTCTTGCCAGTAACTTTGATATGCGCCTTGATTCTTTTCGGCTGTAACTCTGAACATTCAAACGAGCAAACCAAACAAGCGCCTCAGCAAAAAGAAAGCACAGTTACCACACCTGTTCATAAGGAGGTTGGCGAAGCCTCATGGTATGGACCGGGATTTCATGGCAAGGAGACTTCCAGCGGCGAGACTTTTAACCAGAAAGAGATGACGGCCGCTCATCCAAGTTTACCGATGGGAACTAAAGCCGAGGTGACCAATCTCGAGAATGGCAAGAAAGTCGAGGTCAGGATTAATGACCGTGGACCTTATGCCGAAAATCGAGTTATCGATCTTTCCAGCGCAGCGGCTAATAAACTTAATATGAAAAAGGACGGCACAGCTGAGGTTAAGATTGTGACTAAATCCGCCAAGAAAAAGAGCCGCGCCGGCCATTCCAAAAAGACCAAACAGCGAATAAAAAAGAGCGTGACCACGAAAAAAGAGTAATGGATTGGGTTTCGACAGACCCATCAATAATGTTAAAAATGCCATCCCGTTAAATTTATGTCTGTCCGAGCATAAGCAGTCAGATAATCTCTTATGTTCGCTACCGTACTGACTAAACTTAGAATTAAGGGTAATGTTATTTTATGTGGCGGGAAATATTATTTCCCGCTTAGGTCATGACACAGTAGTTATGCTTTGATTAAATATCTGGAGACACTCATGAACAAAGATCAAGTTAAAGGCCGAGCCGAACAAGCCAAAGGTAAAGTCAAGGAAACCGCCGGTAAAATGATGAATGACGAGGAATTGGAAGTAAAGGGTAAGGTCCAAAAGAACGTGGGCAAAGGCCAAGCAGGTTATGGAGATGTTAAGGAGGATGTTAAGGAGGAGATTAAAAAGCACTAAACCACGCAGCTGGGTTTTGTAGGCCAGTCAGTAAAGTCAGGTCTGCGCAGCATAGCGTATGAGGTATTGTTAAATTTTTTACACAGAGGATGACTATGAAAATTACTAATATGAAACTCACCGGTTTATGCGCAGGCATTGCTTTAGCCTTTTGCTCATTGAGTGCCTACGCGGCCGAAAACCATGTGGCGCAAGCCCTCAAACATGCGGAGGCGGCCGCCAAAGCCGGCGATGCAAATTCTGTTGTCGAACACGCCGAGAAAGCTAAAACTCATGCAAAAACCGCGGATGAACATCTGGATGCTGGCATAACGAGCTTGGATAATGCCATCACTCATGGCAAACAGGGACACGCCGATATGGCGAAGAAAGCTGCCGAAGAGGCTGTAACACATCTAAAATCCGCAGAATAAACGATCACCAGCTCGATAGCTGTAGAAAACGGCGGACAAAGGTCCGCCGTTTTTTATACACATTCTAAAACCGCAGCGACCGTTATCTTTGGAAAAAGCCCGCTATTTAAAATAATGAATAGTATTAATTTGCATGCATAAGTTTAGAGAGAAGTCCTCGCAGAAGTTCAATTGCTAGGTCAGCAAAACGTCTGAGATGGAATTATATCTGTGCTACGAGCAATCTTTTCCATTCAAGTAAAATACTCAACGGGCATTTTCGTGGACTCTTGCGTCTGGGATCAGGGCATCAAAATCATGCTCACTCTGGGCGAGATACCCCGGCATAAATTCGAAAAAGTTTGGGGAAGGTCTTTCATGCAAAGAGAACTGACTTGTATTGGAAGTAGACTTCTCGGGAAAAGCGGGCAAAGAGCTAAGCTTATAAACAATAGCGATCATACTTATGCAATAAGCAGACACGCTATTTTTGTAAAGATTTCCTCGCCGAGAACGGCAGCCGGCTCGCTACGATAATGGTTTACGGCGATTATATTTTCGCCGATTCAAAGTTGATGTGGAAGCTGGCACAGAATGAGGTTCCGTTTTGGCTGCTTGAGTTGATGTACCTGGCTGGTGGCGGCGGGACTTTACTAACCATGCCAAAGGCAAGGCAGTATATAACGTCTGCGCCGAAGTGAGGAGATTTAGAGCGACTTTCAACGGGCTAGTAGTCTCGGTAGGGGGACTGTGTGCTTTATCGGCAGTGCCACGAGAGCTTGAAGGTCGGCGCTTAGTGAGTTCGCCAAGAATAAAACCTATCCCACTCGCCAGCAGCAAAGACGCCGGATCGGTCAGCTGCCGATATATTTTCCGCACTAATACATTCGTCCGATAATCGACCGCTTGGTGATGCTTCACCACCTGCCATTGGGCATCTTCGATTTGATCCTCAAGAAACGCAGAGTGATTTTTGTTTAGAAGGTGCGGCATCTCAAGACTCCTCTTTATTATGACGCTGTGAGGACGGCATCGGCTGAAGGCTGCGAACGGTAGCGGGAAATTGTAGATAACGGCTCTTGCGGTGTATTACTACTACAAGGATCAGTGTGAGCATTAAAGTAAGCACCACGGCAAGCAGTATGGCGCTGCTTGCCGTGACGTCATGCTCAATCAGCCAAAGTACGGCAGCAGCTATGACTCCCAACCATGAGCCAATCAGCAGGACGGCAGCTATCAACCCGGCGATGAGCATGTACACTAGGTTCTTGCCTGCTCTTCGTGCCTCCAGTGCTATCAGATGGAAACAATCGTGGCTGAATCCATATAGCTCCTGCCATAGCCCCAGGGCATTTTCCAGTATGCCGGCACTTTTCTCAGGATTACTATCTGTTTCCGTTTGTTTAAGAGTCTCACTATCTACCGCATTATGGTCCATGATGACACCTCTTACTGATTGATCAGCAACCGGCTCAGGATAAATCCTGCCGCTACTGCGATACCCACCGATGTGATCGGGTTGTCGTGAATAAAACCGCGCAGATCAGTGATCATTTTCTGTTCGGCATCACTCAGTCGCTCTCCAGTTTCGCCAAACGCTTCTTTTGCTGCATCGGCTATTTTGTCAACAGTTTCATGCGCGAATTCAGACGCTGTGTCTATGGTTTCCATATCGTTCCCTCACTTATTTAAGCCGCATGTCGTTTTTGACTGATTTCACGCCTGCAACGCCGCGCGCAATTTCGACTGCTCTGTTCATCTCGGCACGGGAACTGACAAAACCGCTCAATTGAACCACGCCCTTGTACGTTTCAACGGTAATATCGTTGGCGCTTACGGTAGGATCGGCTACCAAGCCAGATTTAATTTTGGTAGTAATAGCGCTGTCATCCACATATTCTCCTGTCCCTTCAGATTTACTCGTCGATGCACAGCCTCCAGCAGTTAATAAGGTCAAGGCCAAAAAAAATGCAGAAAAAAATCTAATAAGATATTTCATGGCTAAATCTCCAGTTAAATGCCTAAGGTAGACTGAAAACCTTCGACCGGCAGAAAACATTCAAATGCAAAAACAAGCCGACTGACAATAATATGCTGTTTCTGAATCATTTCAGGCTTATCGGCGGAGTCGCTAAAAACCTTGAATTTAACTTTAGCGGCAAGATTAACCTTTGTCGGTACGGTAAAGCACATACGGCAGAGATTTGTAATGCATGATAAATAAAGCGGATTCTGTGTCGGACGCTGCCTTATTTTTAGAGCCGTATTTATCAGTTAGCAGCGAAACGCTCAGGTCTTTTCCATCGCATCGCTATATTCGCCGCGGCGCGCAGCCCAGTTGCATTTGGCACGATGATATAAAGCTTGTTGCGCTTTCTGTACATTAGACTCTTGACCGTGCCAAATTTCCATCGCCGGCTGCTGGATGGCGCGAGCGAATGAAAATGACAGTTCCCATGGCATTCGCGACTTGTGGCCGGCATTCATGGCATTCAAACGGGCCGAGGCCAGTTCAGAGGATTGCCCCCCTGACAAAAACGTAATCCCCGGAACGGCAGCAGGGACGGCACGCAAAAGGCAGGTCACCGTGGCGTCGGCAACCTCATCCACAGTATCCTGCTTGGAGCAGGCTAATCCCGGAAGCACCATGTTAGGCTTCAGCAGCATGCCTTCCAGCATCACCTTTTGCCGGTAAAGCCGGTCGAATACCGTATGCAGGACTTCTTCCGTCACCTCGAAGCATCGCTCCAGCGTATGGTCACCGTCCATCAGCACTTCCGGCTCGACGACGGGAACGAGTCCCGCTTCCTGGCTTAGCGCAGCATATCGGGCCAGCGCCTGCGCGTTAGCCTCAATGCAGCCCCGGCTGGGAATACCGTTACCTATGTCAATCACGGCTCGCCACTTGGCAAACCGGGCGCCTATTTGCTGGTATTCAGCTAAACGCTCGCGCAATCCGTCCAGGCCCTCGGTTATTTTCTCGCCGGGGTGCCCGGCCAGGTCTTTTGTCCCCGCGTCAACTTTGATGCCGGGAATGATGCCTGTGTCGGCGAGGACTTTAACAAAGGCTGTGCCGTCTTGTTTTTGCTGGCGGATTGTCTCGTCGTAGAGAATCGCCCCGCTAATGCTTTCATTAAGCCCGGGCGTGGTTATAATCAACTCCCGGTAATCCCTGCGTGCCTCCACGGTTTGAGGGATGCCGATCTTGGCAAAGCGTTTGTTGCAAGTTGGAAGACTTTCATCCATCGCCAGCAGGCCTTTATCGTCTGCGACCAGTTTCTTTGCAGTAGCTATAAGTTCTTGTGTATTCATTGGTAATTACTCCACTTCCAGTTACGAATTTCCGGCAGGTCCTGACCATGCCGGGCGATATATTGCTTGTGCTCGATAAGCTTGTCCTTGAGCTGTTGCTTCAGGTAAATTCCTTTAGTGCCGGTTTGCGGCAGGCGGTCAATGGCATCCATGATCAGGTGGAAACGGTCCATATCGTTCAGTACGGTCATGTCGAAAGGCGTGGTGATGGTGCCTTCTTCTTTGTAGCCGCGCACATGGATGTTATCGTGGTTGGTGCGGCGGTAAGTCAGCCGGTGGATCAGCCATGGGTAGGCATGGAAAGCGAAGATGACCGGCTTGTCTTGGGTGAAAAGCTCATCGAATTCGATGTCATCCAATCCATGCGGATGTTCGGATTGCGGTTGCAGTTTCATCAGGTCGACGACATTGACAACCCGGATTCTCAGCTCGGGCAGCTGCTCGCGGATAATGGACACGGCGGCCAGCGTTTCCAGTGTCGGCACGTCGCCGCAACAGGCCATCACCACATCGGGCGCAACGTCATGGTCATTGCTGGCCCATTGCCAGATACCGATGCCCTTGGTGCAGTGCTTGACGGCATCGTCCATGCTTAGCCATTGCGGGGAAGGGTGCTTGCCCGCGATCACCACATTGACGTAATGGCGGCTGCGCAGGCAGTGGTCCATCACCGACAGCAGACAGTTGGCATCCGGCGGCAGGTACACACGTACGATCTCGGCCTTTTTATTGACGACGACATTGATGAAGCCGGGGTCCTGATGGGTAAAGCCGTTGTGATCCTGACGCCAGACATGCGAGGTCAACAGGTAATTCAAGGACGCGATCTTATGCCGCCACGGCAGCCGCGCAGTCACTTTCAGCCACTTGGCATGCTGGTTGAACATCGAGTCGACGATATGGATGAACGCTTCATAGCAGTTGAACAGCCCATGCCGTCCGGTCAATAGGTAGCCCTCGAGCCAGCCTTCGCATTGATGTTCACTGAGCATCTCCATCACGCGTCCAGTGGGCGCGAGAAATTCGTCGTTCGGCACGGTCGAAGCATCCCATTGGCGATCGGTCGTTTCAAACACCGCTTTCAGGCCGTTGGAGATGGTTTCGTCCGGCCCGAAGATACGAAAATTGCTCTGCTCATCGTTCAGCTTCGCCACATCGCGCAGGAAATTTGCCAGCACACGCGTATCGCCGATGCCCCGCGTTCCCGGTGACGGTATATCGACCGCGTACTCGCGAAAATCCGGCAGCCTCAGGTCGCGGAGCAAAATGCCGCCATTGGCGTTTGGATTAGCGCCCATGCGCCGTTCGCCCTTGGGAGCCAGTTCGGCCAGTGCCGGTTTCAGGCGGCCCTGTTCATCGAACAGCTCTTCCGGTCGGTAGCTTCTGAGCCATGCCTCCAACTGCTTGAGGTGCTCGGGATGGTCGGCCGGATCGGACAGCGGCACCTGGTGCGAGCGGAAAGTGCCTTCAACCTGCAAGCCGTCGACCGACTTCGGTCCGGTCCAGCCTTTAGGCGATACCAGCACGATCATCGGCCAGCGCGGACGCGCAGAATTATCATTGGCGCGGGCGTCCTGATGGATTTTATTGATCTGCTCCACCGCGATGTCGAGCTTCGAGGCCATGGCTTCATGCATTAATTCGGGCTCGTGCCCCTCGACGAAGTAGGGTATCCAGCCGCAGCCGCGCAGCAACTGTTCCAATTCCACGCGGCTGATGCGGGCGAGCAGGCTCGGATTGGCAATCTTGTAACCGTTGAGATGCAGGATCGGCAGCACCGTGCCGTCGGTAACCGGATCGAGGAACTTGTTCGAATGCCATGCCGTGGCCAGCGGCCCGGTTTCCGCTTCGCCGTCGCCGACCACGCAGGCGACGATCAGGTCGGGGTTGTCGAATACCGCCCCGAAGGCATGGCTGAGCGAATAGCCCAGCTCGCCGCCTTCATGGATAGAACCGGGACATTCCGGCGATGCGTGGCTGGGAATGCCTCCCGGAAACGAAAATTGCCGGAACAATTTTTGTAACCCGGCCTCATCCTGGCTGATGTCGGGATAGATTTCGCTGTAAGTGCCTTCGAGATAAGTGTTGCTGACCACAGTCGAGCCGCCGTGTCCGGGGCCGGAGATAAAAATCATGTTGAGGTCGTATTTTTTAATGACCCGGTTCAAGTGCGTGTAAATGAAGTTTTGCCCGGGGATCGTGCCCCAATGCCCCAGCAGCAGGTGCTTGACGTCCTCGATCGCCAGCGGCCGCTTCAGCAGCGGGTTATCGTAAAGATAGATCTGGCCGACTGACAGGTAGTTGGCGGCCCGCCAATAAGCGTCGATATTCTTCAGTAATGCAGGATTCAAGGTTTGTAGACTCATGGTTTGTCTCCTTGTGGTAGTGCGCCATGATTGCTTACGCTAATGTTGGCCTGAGCAGCGCTCAGGCAGGCACCGAAGATGACAATGCACCCTGAAAGGTAAATCCACAGCAGCAACGCCATGATGCCTCCGAATGCCCCATAGACCGGATTTAACGCGGCGAAATTATCGATAAAAGTCACTAATAGACCTACGGCCACTTGCAAAAGCACGGCGGCGCTTAAAGCGGCATGCCAAACTTCGACAAAACGCATGGGCCGATTGGGAGCCAGCTTGTAAAAAAGACTCAGGCACAACACTATCACTAACGCGGGAAGCACATAGCTCACCAAGGTAAAGACCCAGGGAGCCAAACCATTCATTACGAAAAGCCAACCCTTAGTTATTTTCGCCAGCACCGGCATGGCAAGAGACAGCAGCACTAACATGACCATGAGGATCAGAAAAAGCAGGCCTTTGAGAGGCAGCCGCCACCATTTGACCGGTTCTTCGCCCCAGGCACGCCGGGTGGCGGAAATCAGAGTGCTGAACAATTGCATGGCGGACCAAACCTGCATCAGCAATGCAAGCGCACTTGCCGGGCCACGCGCTTTGACGACGCCGTTGATGGTGTCAAAAATGTTACTTTGCATCTCACCGCTGATCGGCACATAGGCCTCAACGTAAGCAATGATTTCCGTTCCGGCGCGTTCACTGTTAATAAATAGCGAAGCAAGGGACACTGCAAGTACGATCAAAGGAAACAGCGAAAAAAATGCGTAATGGGAAAATGCCGCCGCCGATACCAGCCCGTCCATCTGCAAAAATCTTTTCACGGCAAGACTGAAAGTTGTTGTTGTCGCGTTAGCTTTTTGAGCCTCAATCAGTTCAAGCCTTCTTTGCCGTTGCAGGTGTCTCCCCACTTTCACCAGTTCCAGAACCAATAGCGGCAGAGCGCCCAAAGTGAGCAGCACTAAGCAATCGGTGAAGGGCAGGTATGATGACTTCAGGAATCGGCCAAAAGTCGCGTTTTGCTGGCTCCACACCTGGAGGCCGAAAGAAATGGCAACCACGATAATCAGGTTGATGTTGTTCAGCAGGGGAATGCGCCAGACCGGTTTGGTTTCACTGCGCGCGCCGAAAGCGCGCCACAGTTCGGCAAAAACCAGTGTAGCGAAGGCGGCGGTGCGAGCTGTTTCGGTAGTTTCCGACTGCAAGGCAGAGTAGTAAACCGCGAACGCGACGGTTGCGGTCAGGAAGCTTGTCAATAACATTGGCCGAAGAAAACCATGGTCGGTAATGTTCTCAGAGCGGCTGCGCGGTCGGCGTTTCATCACTTCGGGGTCGATGGGGTCGGTGGCCAGGCACAGTGCGGGCAGGCCATCGGTGACCAGGTTGATCCAGAGCAAGTGAATCGGAAGCAGCGGTGTCGGCAGTCCAATGATCACGCAGAGCGTCATCAGTAATAGTTCGCCGGTGTTGCCCGCGAGCAGGTATTGAAGCGTTTTACGGATGTTGGCGTAGATGCCACGGCCTTCTTCGACGGCAGCGATGATGGTGGCGAAGTTGTCATCGGCGATTATCATGTCCGCCGCTTCCTTGGTCACTTCCGTTCCTGTTCTGCCCATTGTGATGCC
Organism: Methylobacter sp.; assembly: GCA_036560465.1. Classification (GTDB taxonomy): domain Bacteria; phylum Pseudomonadota; class Gammaproteobacteria; order Methylococcales; family Methylomonadaceae; genus Methylobacter_A. Next base: position 34,834 of record DATBRD010000081.1, on the reverse strand, counting down.
GATATCCGCGCTTCTGACAGCCGGGGCATCGTTCACGCCGTCGCCAGTCATCGCAACCACCGCGTCATTCGCTTTCCAGGCGCGGATGATGCGCTGTTTGTGCTCGGCGGTGACGCGGGCGTAAACCGCGATCTTGGGTGCGCGCAGCCGCAACTCTTGCTCCGGCATCCTGTTCAGCTCAATACCCGAAATAACCATGTCGCCGGCGGCAGCGAGACCTATTTCCCGTGCTATGGCTATGGCGGTGTGCGGATGGTCGCCGGTAATCATCACGGCGCGGATGCCGGCAGAGCGACATTTTGCGATAGCCTCTTTGACCTCTTGACGCGGCGGATCATACATCCCGGACAGGCCGACGAACACTAGGTCACGCTCCACGGCATCCGCAGTCAGGTCGGCAGAAGGTTCATTGTCCAGCTCCCGGTAGGCCGAGCCGAGCACGCGCAAGGCTTGTTGCGCCATCGCAGAAATTTGTGCTTGGATTTGCCCTCGCTCCTGCTCCGTTAGAGGATTCATGCCGGCAGGCGTATAAAAGCGAGTGCTGCGCTCCAACAATTCGCCGGGCGCGCCGTTAATCAGCGCTCGAAGCTTACCGTCCGGCATTCGGCGAATGACCGTGCTCCGTTTGCGGTCGGAGTCGAACGGGATTTCATGGTACTTCGGCAGTTCCCGTTCGATGCGCTCCCGGTCGCCCCCGGCTTTGATTCCGGCAACCAATAGTGCGCCTTCGGTGGTATCGCCGACGACTTTCCAAGTCCCGTCGTCATGAACCAGATGCGCATTGTTACAGCCGAGGATCACGTTTGCGAGTTCAAGCAACGGCGCTGCGTGTTGAGCTGTCGCCTTGTTGCCCTCGAAACGGACTTCGCCATCCGGTCCGTAGCCTTCGCCGCTGACTTCATAGCATTGGTTTGCGATGTACAGTGCGCGCACAGTCATTTCCCCGGCAGTCAGGGTGCCTGTCTTGTCCGTGCAGATGACGTTGGTTGAGCCTAGCGTCTCGACGGCGGGCAGTTTACGAACCAGTGCGCGGCGGCGGGCCATGCGCAGTACGCCCAGCGAAAGCGCTACCGTAACTACGGCGGGCAGCCCTTCCGGGATGGCTGCTACGGCAAGGCTGATGGAGGTCATGGTCAATTCAGTCAGCTTAATTCCCCGAAGCCAGCCTAGTCCAAACAGCAGCGCGACGATAGCCAATGCCGCCCAGACCAGGATGCGCCCGAATACGTCGAGTTTCCGTTGCAGCGGCGTATCCTGATCCGCTTCCGCATCGTCAAGCAATCCCGCGATGCGGCCCAATTCAGTGTTCATCGCCGTAGCCACAACCACGGCTTGGCCGGTACCTGTCGCGACGCTGGTGCCCATGAATACCATGTTTTTCCGGTCGCCAAGCGGGATTTCTTCTTGCGCCAACGTTTCGGCATGCTTTTCCTCCGCCTCCGACTCGCCGGTCAACGCGGACTCGATACAGGTCAGTGAAGCTGCTGCAAGAAGTCGGGCATCAGCGGCGACCAGATCGCCGGCATCCAGCGCAAGAATATCGCCGACAACAATTTTCGAGGCCGGGATTGACGTAACCTGTCCGTCGCGTCGCACTTTAGCTTGAGGCGCGACCATCTTTTTGAGTTCCGCGATCGACTTCTGCGCATTGAGCTCCTGGTAGAAGCCTATGGCGGCGTTAAGAATGACGACCGTATAGATGGCGATGACATCCACGACATCCCCCAATACGCCGGAAATGGCTCCGGCGGCAATCAAAATCCAGATGATCAGGCTCTTGAACTGGTCGATGAAAATCTGTAGCGGACTGATGGGTTTGCTTTCCTTAAGCTCGTTCGGCCCGTTGACCGCGAGCCGTTGTGCAGCTTCACCAGAAGAGAGTCCTTCCGGAGTGGCAGTAAACTGTGCGAGCACCTCCTCAGCCGGCCGGCAATGCCAATCACTGCCTTGTACGGGTGCAGGTCTCATGTCACTGCATCGTCAGTCCCGCTCTTTGCGGGTACGGTTCTCTCCAAGAAGCGCCGCGCAAAACGGGCAATCAGCGGTTCCAGGTCGTACGCATGGCGCAAACCTGATGTTTGAGCAACCGACAGGAAGCGATAAATAACGGATTTCATGGAATGATCTCTTCGTCATTGGTCAACCCTAACGCAGCCAATTTCTCGCAGGTGGATTTGTAATCCGTGTGCAGGATGCTCCGGATTCCCAAACTTTCAGCTACCTGAACAAATAATGAGGTGTTTTCGATATAAGCTATCTGCTTTGAGGGCACCTGAGTGATATCCAGCGCAAGCCGAAAAATATCCTTGTCGGGTTTTCTGAGATGGACGTAGCAGGAAGAAACAAAGAAATCCACAAACGCGTCCAGCTTGAACTTTTTAATCCGGTACTCATTTATTTCCCGCGCTTCATTGCTGATTACGACGATCTTTAGGCCGTAGCGGATCTTGAGCTGAGTGATCAGTTCGATCATGTCCGGATAAGACTGCGAGTGTGCGAACATGAAATCCCGAAACTGAGCCGGAGTAAATGGCCGTTCCTCATGGAACACTACCCGCGCTAAATATTCTTTCAGCGTGAGCTTATCTTCTTCATAGACATTGACGTTCAAGTGATGCCGGCTCTCCATCTCGCCCCAGTCCAGTTTGAAATCCGTTGCCGCCTGTTTGCGGAGATTATGGTCCCAGCCGTTGGTGAGCAGAACGCCGCCGATATCCACAAACAGGCAGGTAATTGCGGTTGATTTATTCATCGTGTTTTCCGTCATTGTTGCCATAGAATCCGATCGTCTTCCAGTGGAATTTCCATACCTTCGCAGTAGGGAATCAACCGCGCCGTATAATCCGTTAAAGGGCGCGCCGCAGGCACGGCAATGCAGTAAACATAGCCGCCTGATGATCCGACCAGATGGCGAAGCTGCATCATTTCCTGGCGCACTGGCGGCTCGTTATTGAGGCCTTCAGCGTAAAGCTCTACCCGCACTGTTTTGGGATCAAGGTTATGGAAATAGACCTGAACCTCAAACAGGTGATTTTCGCCGCGCGTATCAACTTTCATTTTACCGAAGTGCAGTGCAGCCCATGTTTCGTCCAGGCTGTGCCTCCAATCGACCATTTGTTTGCCGATTTCGCATTCATTGGCGGCCCGTAAATGGTAAGCGGCGGCAGCCGGGATGTAATGTTGCTCAGTGTATTCGCACACCGTGCGATTGACGGAGAAGCGCGGAGTCAATTGCGCCATGCTTTCCCGCATCCGCTGGATCCATGCGGTTGGGATGCCGTTCTCGTCCCGGTTGTAAAACTCCGGGATCACTTCCCGCTCGAGCAGGTCGTAGAGCGCGTCGGCATCGGCAGCGTCCCCGGCGGGGTCGTCACTATGCCCCAGATTGTCGCCCAGCGCCCAGCCCAGCTCAGGCTGGTAAGCTTCCGCCCACCAACCGTCCAAGACCGAGACATTAAGGCCGCCGTTGACCAGTACTTTCATGCCGCTGGTTCCGCAGGCCTCCCAAGGCCGTCGCGGCGTGTTTATCCAGACATCCACGCCCTGTACCAGGCGCTCGGTCAAATGCATGTCGTAATCGCTCAGAAATATCACCCGCGCTCGAGCCCCGTTACGCTGAATGAAATGCATCCATTCCCTGATCAGGTCTTGCCCCGCCAGGTCTGCCGGATGAGCTTTGCCGGCAATGATAAGCTGCACCGGTTGCTGGGCATCGGTTAACAGACGCAGCAAGCGCTCCGGATCGTGCAGCAGCAGGTTCGGCCTCTTGTAAGCTGCGAAGCGCCGCGCAAAGCCCAAGGTCAACACGTTGGGATCAAACAGATGTTTTGCTTCTTCGACGGCTTCGGGCGCCTCGCCGTTGACAGCCAGCTGTGTGGCTAGACGCTCGCCGGCGTATTCAACAAGAGACTTGCTGGCGGCAGTGCGAAACTGCCAGAGCCTGATGTCGGAGATGAGGCGAATGTCATGCTCCAGGGTTTCCATTGTCCCCAGCCAGCGGTCCTTGCCGCAGGCTTCTGTCCACAGGTCATCGGCCGCGGCCGAATCCCACGTCGGCATGTGAACCCCGTTGGTCACATGCCCGACCGGCACTTCGGCCAACGGCCAATGGGGAAAAAGAGGCGCAAAGTAATTCCGGCTGACTTGCTCATGCAGGCGGCTTACGCCATTGACTGACCCGCTGCCGCGTATGGCCAGATAGGCCATATTGAAATATTCCGCAGCATCGTTCGGGTTCTGGCGGCCCAGAGCCAGTAACTCGTCGATTGTTATGCCCAGCCTGTGCTCGGCATAACGGCAGAGGTATTGCTTGATCAGGCTCGGGGAGAATCGGTCAAATCCCGCCGCCACTGCGGTATGGGTAGTAAAGATATTTCCTGCGCGAGTAACGGCCAACGCGACTTCGAAAGGCTGCGCTGTTTTTTGCATGAAACAACGGGCGCGTTCCAGCACTGCAAAAGCGGCATGCCCCTCATTCAAATGACAGACTTCCGGATGAATGCCGAGCTGATCCAACAGCCTCCAGCCACCGATTCCCAGCAGCATTTCCTGCTTGAGTCGCAACTCCGGCCCGCCGCCATACAGCTCGCTGGTAATTCCTCTGTGCACGGGAAAGTTAGCGGGATCGTTGCTGTCCAGCAGGTAAAGTTTCAATTTGCCGACCCGGACCTGCCAGATGCGCAGCCAGACCGAGTAGCCGGGCAAGGCGATTTCCAGCCGCAACCACTCGCCGTTTTCCTGGCGCACCGGCGTAATCGGCAATTGTCCAGGGTCGTTATACGGGAACAGGGCTTGCTGGCTGCCATCTTTGCCGATGACCTGGCGAAAATAGCCTTGCTGGTACAGCAGGCCCACGCCAACCACCGGTACGCCCAGGTCGCTTGCGCCTTTGAGCTGATCGCCGGCGACATTTCCAAGCCCGCCCGAATAAATCGGCAGAGCTTCGCTGAGCATGAACTCCATGCTGAAATAGACGACGCAGCTCAACGGGCTCTGCGGATGCTTCTGCTGAAACCATGCCGGGGCCTCTACCGCTTGTGATTTGGTCTGTAACAAATCATCAACGTCTTTGCGAAAAACGGGGTCAGCTAACAAACGCTCGATCTGATCGCGCGAGACTGTCTGCAGCACAACCCAAGGGTTACGCGTGATCTCCCATAATTCAGGATCAAGCCGTCGCCACACTTCGTCGGTCGCATGATTCCATGACCAACGAATATTCAGGGCAAGCTCAGCCAAAGCATCAAACCCTTCGATCTGGATAGGCAGAAGGCTATAAATAGGACTAGAAACGCGGGCTTTTTTGCTCATAGTTTCTCCGTTTATAACAAGAGCCACTTTAGCCGCTACACTGGTTAGCAGTCCGTACGGTAGAGCACATACCGAGAGAAGGCTGTAACTAAATGATTTTAGGAGGTCTTGGCGTAGCTACTTTTTGTCATTACTATCGCCAACCACACCGGCCGTTGCAATAAACCGTAGCGCATCCTCTACAGACATATCTATTTTGATAACATTTTCCCGGGGCATAATGACTGTAAATCCGCCTAGCTGATAACTGAAAGGCAAAAATACGGCAATCCGATCATCGGCAATAAAAGCCGAGGAAGCCTCTTCAAGCTTAGAAGCGGTAATAAAACCTATCTGCTGACAGTTGTCTGGAGCTACCTTAACCAATACGACTTGTTGAAATTTCCCTTTCTTTTCGCTGGAAAAAAGAGAACTCAAATCCCGTATGGTTGTATAGATACCTTTCACAAAGGGAATCTGCATGATAAGTTTTTCAAAGGTCTGGAACAGTCTGCGGAAAGTTTGCGATTCAAGAAAGCTTCCGAAAAAAAACGCGACAACAAGGCCTAAAGTAAATCCCATACCTGTTATATACCAGCTATCGGGGAAGAAAAACTTGAATATCTGACCCAGCGCAAATTCTGCAGTGACGGCCAGCCAGAACAGCAAATAAACGGTGAGTGTGATGGGGATAATAGCGATTAAGCCTTTTAAAAAAGTTCTGCTGATAGGCTTTTGATGATATTGCCAATTATTATAGTCCGACATGTCGCGCCCCTATGGTGAACTTTGTTTTTCGATGAATATGTTGAAGATGAAAATTAATGATCCGCCTTTGGTTTAAGTTGTTAATATTAAATGGTTATAGGGTGCGAAATATTAGGTACTTTATAAGCCGGGCAATCATTAAAAATCCTGTTGTTCAGTAATTCCTGTATTGCAAAACCCTATGCCACAATCGCATCCAGGTCGGGGCGCTCGGTACAGCGGTGCATAGCGATAGCACTAATGAAATTCTTGACGAAAGAGTCATCAATTGTTTCAGACAACGAAGTAATAACGCCCGGACCATGAAACTCTCCGTTCGCTATCCCGGCAGAGCAGGCCGCTTGGGCGATCAGCTTGGTGCCGTTATGGTGCGCAGCAATGGCTTTGCCGTGTTTGTAGGCTTCCTTAACGAAAAGTACAGCATGCGCATCCTCGCACAGGGCTTCCACACTTTGCTGTCCTCCCGGAATAAATACCGCGTCGAACATTACCGATCCTACCGTCGGTAGGCTGTGGTTCACTTTGATAAATTCTTCTTCACTGTTTTTGATCTCCCCCAAACGTGGGGCGATGAATTTTATGACCGCGTCTTCCGCTTCCAATGCTTTGCATACCACAAGCGACGCCTTGTCTACATGGTCTGCAACAAGCACTGCTATTTTTCGGCCAATGATAGAGTCTTTGCGGGTATTTGCCATGCTCAACGCCGGATCCATCTCAGGTTCGCTGGTTCGTGGAACATTTCCTGCGCCGCTGGAAGTTTTAGGCACCGACATTCCCAAACCTGCGGCAACCCGGAATGCAAGAAGCGTATCGATTTGATCCAGCATAGAAAGCATGCGCGTACGCACTGCATCAACTTCGACCTTGCCCAGCTCAAAACAGAACGCCGAAACGATATGGTCCTTTTCCCATGCCGACTGGCTGCGCCAGAACAATGTCGCTTGCGAGTAGTGGTCGGCGAAACTGTCGCTACGAGCGCGCAGCTTTTCGCCCTCCATCGGTTCCGCATAGCTGGCGAAGCCGCCTTGTTCCCAAGGCCGTTGCATCGGACAGCCGCCGCCCAGAGAATTAGGCTCGTAACTCACTCTGCCCTTGACGATGGTTTGGCGCATATGGCCGTCGCGCTGATTATTATTGACTTCGGCGATCGGGCGATTAATCGGTATCTCGTGGAAATTGGGGCTGCCTAAACGGGAAAGCTGAGTATCGGTATAGGAAAACAGCCGGCCCTGCAATAAAGGATCGTTGCTAAAATCGATGCCCGGTACGATATGGCCGGGGTGGAAAGCGACCTGCTCGGTTTCGGCAAAGAAGTTATCCGGGTTGCGGTTCAGCGTCAGCTTGCCGATGATCTGTACCGGCACCAATATCTCGGGGATCAGCTTTGTCGCATCGAGCAGGTCGAAGTTGAACTTATGCTGGTCTTCTTCCGATACTATCTGCACGCCAAGTTCCCATTCAGGATATTGGCCTCGATTGATGACTTCCCATAAGTCGCGCCGGTGGAAGTCTGGATCCTTGCCGGCCAGCTTGACCGCTTCGTCCCAGACCAGCGAATGAACGCCGAGCACCGGCTTCCAGTGGAATTTAACAAAGCAAGACTTGCCGGACGCGTTAATAAAACGGAATGTATGCACGCCAAAGCCTTCCATCATCGCAAAGCTGCGGGGAATGGCGCGATCCGACATGAGCCACATGATCATATGCGCCGATTCCGGCATCAGCGAAATGAAATCCCAAAACGTATCGTGAGCCGCTGAAGCTTGCGGAATTTCATGGTGCGGCTCCGGCTTGATCGCATGGACCAAGTCGGGGAACTTGACCGCATCCTGAATAAAGAACACCGGCATATTGTTTCCTACCAGATCGAAATTGCCTTCTTGGGTGTAGAACTTAACCGCGAATCCGCGTACATCGCGGACGGTATCGGCAGAGCCGCGCGAGCCGACTACGGTGGAAAAACGCACGAATACCGGCGTCTTAATCTCCGGGTTTTGCAAGAAGCCGGCTTTCGTATAGCGGTTCATCGATTCATACACTTCGAAGACACCGTGAGCGCCTGCTCCGCGCGCATGCACCACGCGCTCGGGGATGCGCTCGTGGTCGAAATGCATGATTTTTTCACGCAGAATATGATCTTCCAGCAGCGTTGGGCCACGGGAACCGCCGCGCAAGGAATTCTGGTTGTCGCTAATGTACAATCCCTGATTAGTGGTAAGCGCTTCACCTGGCTCTTGAGCTAGCGCGGACGCGGCTTGGCCGGAACGGTTGGCGTCGGCAGGCGATGATTGAAGACCGGTCGGGTTGGCGGCAGTCGGTTTGTCATCTTTAGACTTGGTCATGGAAACCCCTTTCGTGAATTGGGTGGTTTAGCTCAATCATAACCGTGGGGAAAGCAATAGCAGAACGGATGGGGTTGTATTGCTTCGCACCTGCTGCATCAGACAACGAGCGGCAAACACGACCATTAAAAGATGATCGTGTTTGCCGCTTTCTCTATCTCTATAAACTTATATAGAAGCATATCAGGCAATTGACTTCGGATGCCGCGTCCTGATATTAGCCTGCTAGCGAGCCGCGAGAAGTTCTTCCTTACGCTCGGATAGTTTGGCTCCAAGCTTCATCATGTCCAGGTCCGTGGATGTTGCCTTCGGAAATATTTCATTCTGCTCTTCTTTGACATGGTGCTTCACGTACTCGTGCATCACCTTGATCTTGGCGTCAAACATTTCGCCATCGGGCTCTTTCCCTTCGACTTGCGCGATGAGGTCTTTCAGCGTGGCATGCTCAACCTGGGCTTCAGGGATCAATTCATGGTCTTTCAAAGCCCGTTTGACTGCCGGATAGAAAATTTCCTCTTCAATCTGTGCGTGTACGGTCAATTCGTCGCATATTTGGCTAGCGATCTGTTTCTTTTTCGCAGATGAATGCGATTCCTCATATTTGTCAAACAGCTCACTGACATGCTCGTGATCAGCCCGCAATAACGCCGTCGCATCCTGATCCTTGGATGAAGCGGATGTTTTCTTTGCAGTTGCCATAATGACTTCTCCATTTTAAGTTTGGTGAGAGCTACCGTTTAACGCACAAACAACGCAATTAAAATAATGATAGGGATGGGAATGCCGAGTAAATATAAAAGTATTGAGCGCATTGTTGTCTCCTGAATGGATTAGTTATCGGATAATTGCGTCACGCTGCCGGCCGCCGTAGGTAGCCGCATAGCTTGCGCAGAAGGCGCCTATCAGCAGCGAGATGAAGAACCACAGCGATGCGTAAACTGACGCTTTGCGCGCTTTGTCGGCCGCATTTTTAGCCGCGGTTTCGGCTTCATTTAGCTTGGCCTGCATTTGCGCATAAGTGTCCGTGACTCGCTTTTCAGCTTCCGGCTGTGTCAGTCCTGTGCGTTGCGCAACAATCTGGCCCGCATAGCGAATATCTTCCGGAGGCAACGGCCCGGTACGCAAAGAGTTCATGTAGATGCGGGTAACTTCCGCTTCGGGATCGGCAGGGGCTGCCTCCTGGCCGGCTGTTGCCATCATAGTGCCGCCTTCATTGGGAGTCATGGCGACGGGAGCGTTAACGTCTCTTCGGAACAGCGAATCGATGTAGTACTTCGTCGGTTCATTGTTGCTGTACTTCGCCACCTCGGCCCCAGCCGCAGCAGCACTACCCGCGGTAACGGCAGCGGCTGTGCCACCGGCCTTAATGCCGGTGCTTACAATCGAGCCAATCATCGAAGAGAGCAGGGCGGCTGTCATCAACGCCGAGACGGCCCAAGCCAGGAAACCGTGCGCGGTATCGCGAAAGTAGATTTCGTCGGAAGGTGTCGCAATCCACTTGGTTCTTAATCTGCCGGCAAGATAGCCGCCCATGCTTGCCGCGATCAGCTGGGTGATGGTCAGCCATAGGATGGTCGATATGCCAAAGGCTTCTGTGCTTATTCCTTCGTATGCCCAAGGCGACACTGCGGACAGGCCCAAGCCCGTTCCCAGCATGGTGAGGATTAGCGCCAAAGCAGCGGCGGCCGTGGCTCCGGCCAGGATAGAACCCCACGACACAGCGCTTGCCTGGGCTGTTAAAGCTTCCGGCTGAATACTTGTACTTGACGAAGCGCGTCTGCGGCCCAGTTCATCGGAGGCACGTCTGCGGCCAAGTTCATCAGTTTCTGAGATATTAGGAACATTCATGATAATTCTCCTTAGACTTTAGTTCAGAAAATTATGGTACGAGACATCACCTCATATCTGTACGAAAGCGCACACAGCAGGGAATAAAATGCCGCGCCAGACAGGGACGAAGTGTAGCTGTACATATTTTTTCTCAGTCGTATCTAATGACTGTATCCGGAGAGTTCGGGTGAAATGGATTGCGATTGACATGCCTCGGCTTCGGTCATAACCGAACCCCAAGTTCTCGCTTATGATTCATGTTTCCAGAGCGGCAATCCTGAAGTCAGTGTGGCTTGGTATGCGGCCCAGCCATAATGGCCGGGCACCATACTCTACACAACCGTAACCAGTCCTTGGATGGGCTCGCGCTGTAGTTGGCTCAGTTATTTTTCGGGACTTGGCGGCCTAGCGGTCGCTCAACAGATAATTCAGCGCATAACCGATCGCTGCCGCAATACCCAGTGAGGCCATGGGATGATCAGTAACATAACTACGGCTTCGTTTGACCATTTTTCTTTCGACATCAAGCAATTGCTCGCCTTTTTCACCTAGCACTTTTGCAGTCTGAGCGGATGCGCTGGCAACTTTGCCGGCAGTTTTTTGAGCATAATCGGATGCTTTTTGTGCAGTATCCATAATCATTTCCTCTCTAGTTAAGCCGTATGATATTCACGGCATGGGTTGATGATGTTTGACGTGTCAATAACGATAACGCTTGCTTAGTAAGCCAGCCAGCGCAAAACCGACCGCTATCATGATGCCTACCGATGTGACAGGGTTGGCTCGGACATAATTGCCGCAACTTTTCATCAGTTTCTGCTCGGCGCTTAGTAGTCGCTCACCTTGTTCGCTCAATACGTCTGCGGCCTGACTGGTTGCACTGGCAATTTTGTCGGTAGCCTCATGTGCGTATTCGGCAACGTCATGTACATATTCGGATGTTCTGTCTAAGGTGCCCATAATGCTTTCCTCTTGGTTAAGCCGCGTGTCATTCACGGCATGGATTGGCTGTTAATGACGATCGCTCAACAAGCGGCTCAGGCAATAACCGGTGGCTACCGCAATACCCATCGAGGCTATAGGATGATAACTGATAAAATTGCGGCAGGCCTTCATCAGCTTCTGCTCGACATCACACAATTGTTCTTCCGCTTCGCAGAGCGTTTCTTTGGCCTTGCCGGCCGCTTCTCGTGCGTAATCAGATGCTTCGTCTATGGTGTTCATAAGGTTTCCTCGTTGCTCGATCCGTACGTCGTTTGCGACGTACGGACATGATCTCTAACGGAGCAGACGACTCAGAAAAAAACCGGCCGCAACTGCGATGCCGACGGACCTGATAGGGTAATTACGGATATATTCTCGGTAATTCTCTATCATTTCCGCCTCGGCGCTCATTAATTGCTCGCCTTTTTCACCAAGCACTTCAGTAGTCTGATAGCCCACATTAGCCATCTTATCGACAGCTCTATGGGCTGATTGGGATACTTTGCTTATGGTTTCTTTAACGTTTTCTTCAGCGTCTCTGGGTCTGTTAACATTTTCTTCTACGTTTTCCATGATTTTTTCCCCTGTTCAAGTGGTTTATCATTGATGGTTTTTACGTTCACGAAATTGTTGGTACTGTTCCGAAACCGTCAAAGCCGTTAAACATTGACGTCGCTTTCCATGGTTGAGCCAATATCTTCCGCATGGGCCTGTTCGAAGATATCCTTCGCTCTTGAAAGCTCTTCGGAATTTTCCGTATGCACGGAAATCAGGGCGCTTCCGCCCCTGATTTTGCCTTCATAACGTTTGGCCTCATACTCTGGAATGCCCAGGCCGACCAGGGCGCCGGCAATGCCGCCGGTGGCAGCGCCTAGTGCCGCGCCACTCAAGGCGCCCATAATCGGTCCGGCAGCAATAAATGGACCGGCTCCGGGAATAGCCAGGCTGCCGATGCCTGCCAGCCATCCCAGCACAGCGCCCAAGCCGATTCCGGCGGTTCCTCCGATAGTAGCGCCTTCCGGCGCCTTGGTATGTTTTTCATGGGCGAAGTCCTTGGTAGTGGATTTGTCCGGTAACAGCACGGAAACATCATCATTCGAAAAACCGGATGTCTTTAATCGGCTGACAATGCGCTCTGTTTGATCGATGTTTTGGGTAATGCAAAAAACTGCTTTTTTCATGGCTAATCTCCTGTTGCGGATTGATGCGTTTGGGCTCGATCTGATTATCAACCTGCTTCACGCCGCGTATTTTCTTGCGATCAATTGCAGTTCGTTTTTTCCGCAGGATTTTTAACGAGACCGCGCAGGGTGACCACGCGTTGCGGGTGACGATCTTGGCGTTGTGCGCATCGGTTGACAGTGATTTCAAGTATCAGACGCTCAATCACTGGAACGCGGCGTCCAATCAGATATTTTCTCATGACAACTCTCCAGCCTAAATGACTTGCTGACGTTATCGCGTGCAGTGCGTTCAATGATTATGACAAGGGAGCCCTGCTACTTACCGGGGCTTCGGAACGAACAAAAACACTGGATAACGGTTTGATAATGAGATTATCCGCAAAGTTGAATTTGGTCAGTGCGGTGACCCACATTGGTTGACATAATTTGATAATAGAATTATATGGCTACCCGTGGCGTCCGCCGTTCTGTTTCCCTATGTCAGACTACAAAAAGCAGCTGAACAACCATTGACTCGGCGCGATTCGGGAAAGCTTGTTTTTCACTGCATCGCTGCAAATACCCTTGCCCGCCAATACAACAGTCGGGAGCGACCGACTTTATCCCTATCGTATCGCTCCATCTTTTCATTGTTGGGCAGTTCCTGGTTCCCTATTTTAATGTGTCCGGTGAGACTGCTGTTCCATGGTTGACTGTTGTTCCATGGGAGGTTTAGTTTCATAGAAGGATTCAATTTGATCTCTCCAAGTCTGGTCTGCCATATCCGGCCAATGGTCCTTGTCGAATCCGGGTGCACTTTCAATGCGCTCTTTGTCCACGTTTAGCACGAAACGCTTGTTTGCCGTATCGAGCCTCAATGCGTCCCAAGGCACCGCAAAAAGTCTTTCTCCCATGCCCAGGAAACCGCCGTAAGACAGCACCGCATAAGCCACTTGGCCAGTGGTCATATCCAGCATAATTTCCTTGATGTCGCCTAAATCTTCCTCTTTTTCGTTGTAGACATCGTTGCCAAGAAGAGTGTCCGCGCCCATTAGACGAGGACCTGGGCCTTCGCCTTCCTGGCCTTTATACATACCGTAAGTATCGCGTTCTTCAAAGTTCATGTTTATCTCCTGTCAAAGATGATGTTAAAAAGGGGCTTACGATCATCTTTGGGATCGCCGGAGCCCGATTACCCGAGCATAAATAAATATTTTTCAGCTCGTAAATAAACAATACACCCGGAACTAAACGCAGTCGGTACGCTAAAACACATAGGTCAATACAATGTTTCTAATAACGTCGAGCCCGTACCGAAAATAGACTTGGGCCATTGTTGAGTTCTAAATAGAGCTAGCGGAAAGCTAGATGACATGCTGCATAAGAATGCGGCAATTTATATGAGTTGGCATCTTTTGAAGATCGATACATATCAGTAGGATGAAATATATTGACTCTATCGATGGTATTTCAGAAAGATCCGGTTTTTTCTGAAAAAATTAATCGGCTGAGGTAGAAAAAGGGCCTTCCGATAAAAGGCTTAAGGAAGTCCGTTTCCTTAGCCCAATAACCTAAAACCTAAAACGGATGTAGTTATAAACCACGAAGGGCACGAAGAAAGCAAAGTAAAGCTTCGTGTCCTTCGTGATTTTTATACACTACAACCTAGCAGAAGCCCGCTCTTAATCTTGCGGTTTCGGAACATGGTCAAGAATAGATCATGCCGTTGCGGACTTGGCTAGATAACAAATCCAGTTAAGAAGGCATTCAGATTAAGGTGATGTAGTTGTAGTACTCATAGTGCCGGTACTAGGGGTTGTTCCTGTACCAGTACTAGTTCCTGTTCCAGTGGTGCCAGTGCTGGTTCCTGTTCCTGTACTAGTTCCTGTTCCAGTGCTAGTTCCAGTTCCAGTGCTGGTTCCTGTTCCTGTTCCAGTGCCAGTGCCAGTTCCGCTTGCGTTAGCTTGTGTATCGATACGTCCGTACAAACCGTTCTGCTCACTGTTTGGACCGGCCGTAAAGAATAGCGTATTAACTGGTTGATTCAAATAACCGTTACCAAAGACCAGCGCCCACAAGCCGTCGATCACGATGGGTTTGCCGCTTGCGTCAGAGACCTGACCGATAAGCTGACCTGTCGCTATATCGAACGCATTAATGGTGCCATCGCCGAAGTTACCTACCAGAAGACGGTCGCCAAAGCTGCCGAAAGATGCCGGCGCCAAGGCCATTCCCCAAGGTGAATTCAAATTACCCTGAGTTACAAGGCGTTTAACCAGCTGGCCGTTGGTGTCGAACACATTCACAAACCCATTCCCGGCGCCTTTGACATCGTCATGCTTGGCTGGGTCCTGCATTGCATAAGATACATAAACACTGCCATTAATGACCTGTATGCCAAAAGGCGCAAACCCAGCAGGAAGGTTTGGATCAGTAAATGCGCCCGTCGTGAGGGTCACCGGTTTGAACGTACCATCGAAGACATCAACCTTGTTGTTAAAGAAGTCGGCGGCATAAAGCAGACTTCCAGTGCCGTTCGCGCTTAGGGCAAGTCCCTTGTACACCGCGCCGGCTGTCGAATTGTCGACTACGCGAATCGCGTGAGTCGCATCGACATTAGGGTTCCAGCCCGCGATCACACCCTCTTCCGTTGCAAAGATGAAAAGGCTGGCTGCGGTTCCAGCACCACCTGTAGTGCCACCTGTAGTGCCACCTGTAGTGCCGCCTGTGGTGCCACCTGTAGTGCCACCTGTAGTACCACCTGTAGTGCCACCTGCAGCGCCACTAGAGTTAATCACAAAGTCGGGGGACCCGTTATGTACGATGCCTGTGGGATGTCCACCGGTTGTACCGGTCGCCGACGGTACCTGGACTATCAGAGGATTCATGGCTCCTGCGCCATCATATAACGTAGAAACGCCAGTGCCGTTATCGGATACCCACGCCGGACCAAAAGGATTAAACACCAATCCCCACGGATTCACCAGATTAGGGTCGGTGACATCTGCTGTTCCGGAAGCGTTAGCCACCAAATTGTGCTGTTGAAAAACTCCTGTGGTTTGAGTGGTTGAGCCTGTGGTTTGAGTGGTTGATCCCTGGGTTTGAGTGGTTGACCCCGGGGGTTGAGTGGTTGTTCCTGTGGTTTGAGTGGTCGACCCTGTGGTTTGATCGCTTGATCCTGTAGTTTGAGCGCTTGCTCCTGTAGCAAGGGCCAGCGCAGCCAATAAGGATACGCAAATACGGCATGTGCTGATGATAGGTAGTCTTTTCATTTCGCAGCTCCTCAAAAGAATTGATGCGGGGAACACTCATCGGAGATAGTGATCCTGCCTAAAGGCGCAATAGAATATCGCGCCGCCTATCTGGCTTTAGCCATCAATGAAGCGTGTGACAAAAGTCCAGAATGATATCTAAGCAAAAAAAAAGGTCAAACGCTGACAGCCTGTGCATCCGACAGGTGCAATGTAGGGTCGACAGTAGCGACGCCTTATCAGTTTGGGGTGTCTTGCAGTGCGACTATTTTTTCGCTTAGCGGTCCAGCTTTATTAAAAATACCGGCCCCTGTGGTTGTGCCATGCCTTATTGCATAAGTCTGAAAAAAGCAGATGAAAGTCAATGACATGATGTTTAGCAGCATGATCGACTTTATTGGATGATTTCGATTTGTGCATAAGACAATAAGAACTACGTAGGGGCCGACATATTTCTAATAAGCTAGAGCTATGAGATTAACTTACCTGTTGTGCTTTGATTCTCCTGAAGAACCTTTTCCATGGGAAGCTTGGCCGCCTTTACGGCCTGCTTCTCTGGCTTCTTCTGGAGTAAACTCATGAGCTGTGCCTCTTTCATGAGCAGCTTGACCGCCCTTACGGCCTGCTTCTCTGGCTTCTTCTGGAGTAAACTCATGAGCTGTACCTCTTTCATGAGCGACTTGACCACCTTTATGACCAGCTTCTCTGGCTTCTTCCGGAGTAAATTCGTGCGCAGTGCCTTTTTCATGAGCGGCGCGCCCTCCTTTACTGGCAATTTCCCGTTGTTTTTCTTCGTCCATTGATGCAAAACCACGGTTTTGGGTGGAACCTTTCCGACCGGTATGAGATTGTTTCTGTGGCATGATCTTCACCTCGAACAAATTATTTAAACGTATAGGATTGCCTTTTATAGAATGAGATTAAAAGACATGTCTTCTTTATGTATTTAAAGAAGTAGGCTCAGAATATAGGAAAAGAGCGTGTTTTTTCTGTACGTCAACACACACTAACGACATTTAAATTATTTTATTTTCATTTTAATCATATAGTTATAGATCAGCTGGCGTTCCCAGATCTTTTGGCGGCGTAATTTAAAACCGCTTGATCCAACAGGAAATGCTGATAGTGGTTCAAAAGATTTATTGGCTACAAAAGTATAAATAATTGCATGATGCCTATTGAAGAGATAGAAACTTTCGTTCCTCGACAATGCCGAAACAAATTGACAAGGAACGAGTTTTTCTGAAACAGGCGACATTTTTTGGCTTGAAGCCTGGCTTAAACTTGATCCGTCCTAGGCGTTATCTATCGCTTTCCATTGTCCACTGGCTTCATCTTTCTGATATTTCTTTTTGACAGCACCCCATGCCACCCGGTGAGCCCGTTCTTCGTCATGTCCGTATTCGTCCCAAGCACTGTTATAGGCCGCTCGATAGATTTCCTGGGCATGTTTGGGTAAGTGTTCTCGCACGTCCTCGGGTAAATCGTTTATATCTTTGTAAGGCATGCTCCACCTCCAGCTGGATGACTGACATTCGTTGCTCTAAAAACTTTTTGCTTGCTCTGAGGAATCGAAATTCTATGGCTACTCTAGGCAAAAAAACTGATTCAGTCAGTGCGGCTGCGTACGTACAAGCACGGAATTTTTAACAATCCCTTTTCTTAAGGAATGATGCCGCTAAGTTTGGTTGATCAGCTTATTCCGGTTTTCTATAAAACAAATCCTTGGTACGTTTTCGCACAGAAAATTTTATTTTAAACCAGTACTTTATTAAAGAAAACGTTAGTTAAAGGCGGGCACTTTTGATGTAACAGTTCATGCCATATGTAAATTCTGACTAATACGAAGCGATAGTTATCTACCTTGACCGAGGAGAACGATATGAAAGCCTTATGTTGGTACGGTACAAACGATGTTCGGGTTACCACGGTGCCGGACCCTAAAATTATCGATAAGACCGATGCGATCATTAAAATCACGTCCACTGCAATATGCGGATCGGATTTGCATATTTTGGATGGCTTCCAGCCGACGATGGAGAGAGGCGATATTTTAGGCCATGAACCCATGGGGGAAGTGGTCGAGGTTGGCAGTGACGTTAAAAACTTGAAGATTGGCGACCGCGTGGTAGTGCCTTTCACTATCTCTTGCGGGGAATGCTTTTTCTGCAAAAAACAAATGTACTCCTTGTGCGATAACTCTAATCCCGGTGCAGAGATAGCTCGCAAGGCAATGGGGCACGCGACGGCCGGAATATTCGGATATTCCCATATGCTGGGCGGTTACGCCGGCGGTCAGGCCGAATATTTGCGGGTGCCGTTTGCCGATGTCGGGCCATTTAAAATTACCAATGGCATGCCTGACGAAAAAGTTCTATTTCTTTCGGACATTTTTCCTACCGGTTATATGGCCGCAGAAAATTGCGGCATTGAACCCGGCGATACCGTTGCGGTGTGGGGTTGTGGCCCGGTTGCGCAATTTGCCATCCAAAGCGCCTGGATGTTCGGCGCCGAGCGCGTTATTGCAATCGACCATGTGCCTGAACGACTGGAAATGGCCAGGCAGAAGGGTAGGGCGGAAACTGTTAATTTTGATGAGGTGGATGTTTATGATCAATTAATGCAAATGACTAATGGGCGCGGACCCGATCGGTGTATTGACGCAGTCGGGTGCGAAGCGCATTCAGGCGGAACCCTGGATGGGATTATCGACTCAGTGAAAACAGCGACATTGCTGGGTACGGATCGGCCCCATGTCTTACGGCAGGCCATCAAGAGTTGCCGTAAAGGCGGGACTATTTCGGTGCCGGGTGTGTATGTCGGTTACGGCGATAAAATCCCGATCGGGGCTGCGATGAATAAAGGCCTGACGATCAAGACAGGTCAGACCCATGTGCAAAAATACATGCCGATTCTTTTCGAAAAAATTGAAAAAAATGAAATCGATCCATCGTTTGTTATTACTCATGAAATGAAGCTGGATGATGCCCCCGAGGGCTATAGCCTGTTTAAGGAAAAAGAAGATCATTGCATTAAGGTGGTATTAAAGCCCTAATAAATTTAGTAACTGAGATGAGTAACCGATGTCACGCAGCAGTAGGGTACGCATCGCGTACCATTTTCTGAATTAAGTCCCAAAAAGGTACGAGGTTCGTACCCTACGGTGCTAAAACCCTAGCGTTTAATAACTACGATAAGTAATTTCTTACTCAAATCTTATAAAGGAGGCGTCATGGCCGATATTAAGCATCCCGAACCCCCTTATCCGCCCCAACATCAGGAGCGCCAGCCGGGACTGGAAACAGAAATGAATCCAAAGCCTCAATCCCATGATCCTCATTATCAAGGTACCGGCAAGCTCAACGGTAAAGTCGCCTTAATTACCGGTGGAGATTCCGGTATCGGACGCGCCATCGCGGTGGCTTTTGCAAAAGAAGGTGCTGATTCGGCTATTGTCTATCTCGACGAACATGAAGATGCGGAAGAGACCAAGCGCTTGGTTAATGAGTACGGGCAACAATGCCTGCTGATTGCCGGAGATATTGGGCAAGAATATTTTTGCCAGGAGGCGGTTGAGCAGACTGTCAGTGAGTTAGGACGACTGGATAGCCTGATCAATAATGCGGCTGAGCAGCATCCCCAGAAAAGCATTGAAGACATAAGCGCAGAGCAGCTTGAAAAGACCTTCCGCACTAATATTTTTGCGATGTTCTATTTAACCAAAGCGGCCCTTAAACACCTGCAACCCGGAAGCACCATTATTAACACGACTTCGGTGACGACTTATAAAGGCAGTCCCCAATTGCTCGATTACTCGTCTACCAAGGGCGCTATTGTCGGCTTTACCCGGTCCTTGTCTCTGGCTTTAGCCGAACAAAAAATCAGGGTTAATGGCGTCGCTCCCGGACCTATCTGGACGCCGCTGATTCCGTCGACTTTCGAGTCTGAGCATGTCGAATCTTTTGGCGAGAACGTGCCGATGGGCCGGGCAGGGCAACCCGAAGAAGTCGCCAACTGTTATGTTTTTTTAGCGTCCGATGATGCTTCGTATATGTCCGGGCAAGTCCTTCATCCCAATGGCGGTACGGTTGTGAATGGTTGAAAACTTGGTAGGGTACGCACCGCGTACCTTTTTAATGTTCTAACGGCAGTCTAAAAATGGTACGCGATGCGTACCCTACGTGCTGGATAAGAATGTTGCGATGCGTAAAAATCTCTACTTTTTAACGTCGGCCATTTTATTCAGCAGCGTTTCCATATTGATGCCTCTGCCGAGAATGCCTTTGAACAAATCGCCGGTCTTTTTAACTCTGGACGGCACAGTAAAAATAGTGAATTGGGCCGGAGTTAAGCCCGGTTTGACTTCGGTCCATTGGAGCGGTGTGGATACAGTGGCTCCAAGATAGAGTCTCAGACTGTAGGGAGCGGCAACGGTTTGCCCCATGCTGTTTTGCAGGTAATCCAGGTAGATTTTATCGCCCCGATCGCTGAGGCTTCTTTCCGTGCTGGTCGTTTCAGGCAATTGTTCATTAGCCATCACGCAAACCAGTTCAGCAAAATCCTTTAATTGATCATACGGGTATTTTTTGTGGGTAGGGATATATACATGCAAACCTGTAGCGCCCGAGGTTTTACAAAAATTGGCCGCCCCGGCTTTTTCCAGAATGTCGTGAATGACATTGGCGGTTTCAATGACCTGCTCAAAAGTATTTTTATCGGAAGGATCAATATCGATGATCAGATAGTCAGGACAGTCCAGCGATTGGATGGTCGAGTGCCAGGGATTGATTTCTATACAGCCGAGGTTATTAAGATAGGTTAGGGTCGCTTTGTTATTGCAGATAATATAATCGACGTCCTTATCGGAAGATTCCGAATGCACGGCAATGGTTTTTACAAACGAAGGCACATTCTCGCCCGCATCTTTATGAAAAAAACCTTCGTCGGTAATGCCTCCGGGATTTCTCTTTAAAGATTGCGGACGATTTTTTAAGTACGGCAAAATCAGGTCTGCGATACCCAGGTAATACTCAACTACGTCGCCTTTAGTGATTTTTTCTTCCGGCCAGTACAGCTTGTTCCAGTTCGATACCGGAACTTTCACTCGTCCGAAAGGAATGATTGTGTCCTTGTTGGCTTTTGATGAACTCTCTATTTCAGCCTGTTCTTTGGTAACGGTTTCCAAGCTCGCTATCGTGGTATCCTCGACAGGTTTGTCCTGGCGCAGTCTGATAAAAGCAGGGTTTCGCAGCATGCCATCGCGGGTTTTTTCGGTAAATTCAACTTCACACACGAGTTCGGGTTTTACCCAGGTTACTGGCGTATTGGTTTTTATGGTTTCATTAAATGGTGATTGATAGGTGGCTAAAGGCTTTAGCTGTTCGTACAGGCTTTTTAGAAGTGATTTATCAAAACCAGTCCCTGTATGCCCGATATATTTAATGGTGTTGCCCTGCATTAAACCTAATATTAAAGCGCCGAAATATTTTCTTTCTCCTTCCGGCTCAGTAAAGCCGCAGATGATGGCATCGGTCGTTTTGCGGTATTTTATTTTCAGCCAGTCAGCGGTACGCTGGCCCGGCAGATAAGGGCTGTCGGCCTTTTTAGCCATGATGCCTTCCATGTTTCTTTCCGCCATCAGTGCAAACATTTCCTTACCTTTTTCTTCAATATGGTCAGAGTATTTAATAATGCCATTCTTTTTTATAAGGGTGCGTAATTGTATAAGGGTGCGTACTAGTTCTTTTCTTTTAACAAGTGGCAGCTCCATAACGGACTGGTTATTTATTTTTAAAATATCAAATACATAGTAATAAATCGGATGCGATCGCTGTTCACTATAATGTTGCAGTAACTGAAAATTGGGATTGCCTTGCTCATCCATGACCACTATTTCCCCGTCAATGACCGCTTCGACATCCATTTGAGCCAAGGCGTCAGTTATTTCAGGATACTTGGCGTTAAACAGGTTTCCGTTTCGGGAATAAAGCGTTACCTCCGCTTTATTTAACTCGGCGATAGCCCGGTATCCGTCCCATTTAATTTCAAAAATCCAGTCTTTGTCATCGAAAGGCTGTTTGGTTTCTTTGGCCAGCATTGGCGGTATGTAGTCAAAATTTTGAGAAGCGACAGCTTTCTTAGGATTTTTTGACGGTTTTTTGCGCGTACTTAACGCCTTATTGATTGGGGAATTTTTTGATGTCTCGGCTTCGCTGTCATACTCCTCCTGCACCGCATATTCATCGTTATGCTTAATCAGCAGCCAGGAGTTATCTTTACTGGGTTTTAGTTTAACCAGCGCAAATTCGCCTTTCAGCTTTTTTCCGTGCAAAGTAATGTTTAAATGCCCCGCCTCTAGCGCTTTCAGTAATTCTTGTTCCGCTTTTTTCCCTGAATTCAGGCTGTCGGTGTAATAGCCGCTATCCCATATTTCAACGATGCCGGCGCCGTAATTGCCCGGCGGGATAACGCCTTCAAAATCCTTGTAATCATAAGGATGATCTTCGACCATAATGGCCAGTCTTTTATCCGCTGGGTTCATTGACGGCCCTTTGGGTATGGCCCAGCTTTTTAACACGCCGTCCATTTCCAATCTGAAGTCATAATGCAGGCGCGAAGCTTTATGCCGCTGCACGACAAAGATCAATTGATCGGAATGGGCTGCCGATTTTGTTGCAGGTTCAGGCGTTGTTTTAAAATTCCTTTTTTGCTGGTATTTATCAAGCGTCATGGCTCAAGAAACTTTTTTGCGGGCCTTCAGGCTGGCTCTTAGTTGCTCCATCAGGTCCGTAGATTTGGTCTGCACTATTTTCAAATGCGGCTTTTTGGTTTTTGCGCCTTTTGCTTTGGCGGCAATGATTTTTAACAGGGAATCGGTGTAAGTGTCTTTATAAGCGCTGATATCAAATTGTTCGGAAAGCTGGTTGATTAACGAAACAGCCACTTCCAGCTCATCCTTTCTTATGCCGGCCTTGGAAGGTAAATCAAGGACAGAGGCATCTTTGATTTCTTCGGCAAACCGGATTTTGTTTAAAATGATGACGTCGTCCGTCGCCCTCAAAATGGCCAGGTTTTCCCGGCTGCGCATGACAAACGTGGCGATGCCGACCTTTTCCGTTTTCAGCAATGATTCCCGCAATAAAGCATAGGCTTTGCTGCCGGATTCTTCCGGCTCGACATAATAGGGCGTTTCAAAATAAATGCTGTCTATTTCATCTTCTCCGGCAAAACCGGAAATAGAAATGACCTTGGATTTTTCTACGCTGGCCGCTTCAAAATCCTCGTCGGTGAGAACCACATAGTCATCCTTGTATTTATAGGCTTTAACAATGTTTTCCCAACTGACTTCCTTGCCGCTATTTTCATTGACGCGCATCATGCGTATGTGGGAATGGTCTTTCTTGTCAAGCATATCCAGGTCAAGCGTGCTGGTTTCGGTGGCGCTGTAAAGCTTGACCGGTATGTTGACCAAACCGAAACCTATTGCGCCTGTCCATATCGATCTCATAAACAGAATACCCGTTGAGTTAAGGGGGCGAGGCCGTTACACGCCAGATGCTGTTGCCGACATCATCGGCGACCAATAATGCGTTTTGCTTGTCGAGCGCAACACCGACCGGCCGCCCGAACGCTTCGCCATCGCCGCTAAGAAAACCGGTCAGCACATCGATCGGATCGCCGAAAGGCATGCCTTCTTTGAAAGGTACGAAGATGACCCGGTAACCGCTACGCGGCTTACGATTCCATGAACCGTGCTGGCCAATGAAAGCGCCGTTATCAAAAGGAGGAGGCCATGCGCCATGCTTGGAAAAAGCCAAGCCCAAAGAAGCGGTATGCGACCCGGTCGCATAATCGGGTACCCGGGCTTTAGCGACCAGGTCGGGCTGCTGGGGCTGCACACGTTCATCAACATGCTGCCCATAATAGCTGTACGGCCACCCAAAAAAGCTGCCGTCGGGCACCGAGGTCAGGTAATCCGGAACCAGATCGCTGCCGATCTCATCGCGCTCGTTGACCACGGTCCACAGCGCTCCGCTGTCCGGCTCCCAGGCTAGTCCGTTGGGATTTCGAAGGCCGCCTGCGTAAATACGGTGGTTGCCTGATTTGAGGTCCACTTCCCAGATGGCGGCACGGCCGTCCTCTTTATCGATGCCGTTCTCGGCTACATTGCTGTTCGATCCTACTGTGACATAAAGACGCAAGCCGTCCCGACTGGCGAGAATATTTTTGGTCCAGTGGTGATTAATTGGGCCTCCCGGCAGGTCTATCACTTTAGTGCCTGGTTGAGCGATTCGGGTTTCGCCCTCGGTATAAGGAAACTTAACCACTGCATCCGAATTGGCTACATAAAAATCATTGCCTACCAAGGCCATGCCGAACGGTGAGTTGAGCCCTTCGATAAATACCGACCGCGTTTCCGAGATACCGTCGCCATCGGTATCGCGCAGCAATGTGATGCGATTAGCGCTGGGCACGCCTGCGCCTGCGTCTTCCATGACTCTTTTTACGAACCAGGATTTGATGCCTTGGCTATCCTCAGGTTTCGGCGGAGCATTGGATTCGGCGACCAAAACATCGCCGTTAGGCAGCACATACAGCCAGCGAGGGTGATCGAGTCCGGTGGCAAAGGCATTTACGGCCATCCCTGGCGCCGCCGCTGGTTTACCGTTAGCGGGCCAGCCAACAGCCGGAGCGACATTCACCGTTGGAATCCAGGTCGGATTGGGTGGCGGTAGTTGAGGATGAGGGCCAATGCCCGCCGCTACCGGCAATTGTGCCGTATCGCCACACGCAGTCAGAACCATCGCCATCGCCGAGAATAACAATGAGCGTTTGGGTTTCATGAGCATGGCCCCCGGTTCCTGTTTAATGCTGCATAGAAGAGCCTGCCATTTGGCGGCAACTTTCTGCGCAGTTCATACAGGCTTGGACGCATTCGTCCATACCGCCGATGCTCTTGCAATCTTTGGCGCAGGCATCGCAGACTTCGGCGCAGACTCCGCAAAGACGATTATGGAGATTGGAACTGCTCAGCATGAAGTTGGCCGATGTCTGGCAGATTTCGGCACAGCACATCATCAGGCGGAAGTGTTCCGGTTCAACGTGTTTGCCGCCAGTCATCAGGCAGTGATTCATAGCCGTCTGCAGGCAAACTTGATGGCACTCCATGCAAGCTTGGATGCAAGATTGCATGGAATGCTGCATGCCATGCATGGATCTTTCAGAGCGCATGGATTGTTCAGAAGAGGTTGGCTGAGTCATGAGATTCTCCTAGGCTTAATAATAAGTAGGGCCAAGAATAGCTAAGCTATCCCGACCAGTAACCAAGCTTTGAAGCGAGATTGGAGCCGCTGCAAAACTTATAGGGCACTGTACCTAAAAAAGCAGGCGCAGTCGGTACGGCATCACACAGATAAACAGAATAGGGCTTGCAGGCTGTAAAGCATCGAACGTCTGTGCTAACGCAAGGTGGGCCGTTCAATTGGCAGGCAATAAAACGGCTTGGCCTAATGCGGGTCTTCTTCGGCTTTTGTACTGCAACGTACCGACACTATTTGAAGTTGTCGTTAAATTACTAGGCGGTTCGGCTTTCTTGCTTTTTTACGGAATTACCGCCAACTCAACCTTGGCTGAATACATTAAAACATGCTCAAGCACGCCGATCTTTAGGAAGACAGAGCCTGATTGCCGCCGTGCTGAATTTTGCAGCTAAGGTCAGATCGCTAACTGCGGCAGTGCGGCAGTCATCGGGTCTCCCGGCGTTTTATATAGTTATTCATTATCTGGTTGTGCAAAGCCTGGAAAGCTATTTGATTATTCCGTATACAAGAGTGGATAGTTTCTCTGCCACCAGCCCTGCGCTAATTGCCCAACTCATTACGGGCGCCGGTAAAAAGCCCCATAGCCAGCCGTTTACTATTTTTGGAGCTGTTGAAATGTTCACACACAGTAAATCTACCCTGAAGTCGCCGGTCTATACCTGTCCGATGCATCCGGAAATCCGTCAGCAGCAACCCGGCAATTGTCCCAAATGCGGCATGGCTTTAGAGCAAATAGCCGAGCCGGTTGCTGATTCCCGAAGCCAATATGTCTGCCCGATGCATCCTGAGATTGTGCGCGATGAGCCGGGCAACTGCCCTCTTTGTGGAATGGCTTTGGAACCGCGAACAGTCAAAATTGAAACCGAAGACCATGAACTCAAGGCCATGTCGCTGCGTTTTTGGGTCAGTGCGGCATTATCCCTGCCGTTGCTGATTCTGGCGATGGGCCATGATTTTTATCCGGCCGCCATGCCCGGTTTTCTGGATGCGCGCACACTGCAATGGCTGCAATTAGTGCTTGCCACGCCGGTGGTGCTATGGGGCGGCTGGCCGTTCTTCGTGCGTGGATGGGCTTCCTTAATCCATCGCAGTCTCAACATGTTCACATTGATCGCCTTGGGTATCGGCGTCGCTTGGCTCTACAGCCTGATCGCCACGCTTTGGCCCGGCCTGTTTCCGGACAGTCTGCGTACGATGGCGGGTTGGGTGCCGGTTTATTTTGAGGCGGCCGCCGTCATCACGACCTTAGTGCTGTTAGGCCAGATTCTGGAGTTGCGCGCGCGAAGCCGCACCGGTGCCGCTATCAAAATGCTGCTGGGGCTCGCGCCGAAAACGGCGCGGCTTGTGCAAGAAGACGGCAGCGAACGCGATGTGCCTTTGGATCAAGTGCAGCCGGGCCAAGTTCTGCGGGTGCGTCCGGGCGAGAAAGTGCCGGTGGATGGCACCGTAATTGAAGGTGTCAGCGCCGTTGATGAGTCCATGGTGACGGGCGAGCCGATTCCGGTGGAAAAAATGGCCGGCAGCCGGTTGATCGGCGCAACCATAAACGGCACCGGCGGGCTGTTGCTGCGCGCCGAGAGAGTAGGGGCCGATAGCTTGCTGGCGCAAATCATCCACATGGTCGGCGAGGCGCAACGCAGCCGCGCGCCTATCCAGAAATTGGCCGATACCGTCTCGGGCTATTTTGTTCCAGCCGTGATGACTATCGCTATTGTCACCTTGATTGCCTGGCTAGTCTGGGGGCCTGAGCCGCGCCTGTCGCACGCTATTGTCAACGCTGTCGCCGTACTGATTATCGCATGCCCTTGTGCATTGGGATTGGCAACGCCAATGTCCATCATGATTGGAACCGGGCAAGGCGCTTTGGCGGGCGTGCTGATCAAGAATGCTGAAGCATTGGAAGCGCTGGAAAAAATCGATACCCTGGTGGTGGATAAAACCGGCACCCTGACCGAAGGCAAGCCGAAGCTGGTATCCGTGGTGCCGGTCAAAGACCGGGATGAATGGGAGCTATTGCGGCTTGTCTCAAGTTTGGAACGCGGCAGCGAGCATCCATTGGCCTCAGCGATTGTGCAGGGTGCGCAGCAGCGCGGCATTCAAACGGCAACCGTAGAGGAGTTTCAATCCCTGACCGGACGAGGCGTAACCGGCAAAGTGGACGGACACTCGGTCGCGCTGGGCAACGCGATGCTGATGGACGACTTGGGCGTTCCAATCGGCAGCTTCGGTGATACGGCAGAAACGCTGCGCCAAGAAGGCCAGACTGTGATGCTGGTAGCAATAGACGGGCAAGAGGCGGGCTTGCTGGGCGTAGCCGACCCGGTCAAGGGCTCCACGCCGGAAGCTATCGCCGCGCTGCATAAGGAAGGGGTGCGTATTGTCATGCTGACCGGAGACAACCGGATTACTGCGGAAGCGGTAGCGCGTCGATTGGGCATCGACCAGGTCGAGGCGGAAGTGCTGCCCGACCAGAAAGCGGCAGCGGTTAAGCGCTTACAAGGCGAAGGCCGTCAGGTTGCCATGGCCGGGGATGGCATCAACGATGCGCCGGCCCTGGCACAAGCTTTGGTTGGCATTGCGATGGGCACTGGCACCGACGTGGCCATGGAAAGCGCCGGCATAACGCTGGTGAAAGGCGATCTGCGCGGCATTGTGCGGGCGATCCGCTTGAGTCGCGCAACCATGCGCAATATCCGTCAAAATTTATTTTTTGCCTTTATTTACAATTTCTTGGGCGTGCCGATTGCCGCCGGGGCTTTGTATCCGGCATTCGGCTTGCTGCTGTCGCCCATCATCGCGGCGGCAGCTATGGGCTTTAGTTCGGTATCGGTGATTGCCAATGCGCTACGCCTTAGATTAGTTCGTTTATGAGTCGCCTGATAGGGGAGCTAATGCTATGAGTGAGGTGTTGTAGGGTATGAATAGCTGCTGTGTAAGGCAGGGAATAATCAGGCGATTATTTCCTACGTTCCTCAATTTTTGCTGAAAAAGCTTCTGTAACACTGCCCGCTACGCCGCCCCAAAATCCAGCTTGTAACCAAATGGGTATGGTCATGATATTTCTCCTCCATTTAATAATGTCGGACTTAAGGCAATCTAGGCGGCTAAAAGCTAAGTGTCAATTCTTGCAATTACGCATCTAGCGCTATAAAAAAGATCTGTTGCCACAATTCATAGGCCAACGGTTTTTCTAAACGCTACGGCTGTTTGAGGTTTCACAAATAGAGTTACGATCTCGGGATGAGCCGCCCTAATATCTCGCTCGATATTGATGACTATTTCCTCGATCTGAGGCGTTCGCAGATCATCGCTGAACTCCAAGCTCAGCGCCGCCAGAATTTGATCAGGCGCGAGATGAACCGTCAACACTTCGTTGGTTCGCGAGACCATGCTCGCTTTATTGGCAATGCGCTGGATCGAATCGATAAGTTTGCGCTCCGCCCGTTCGCCTATCAACAGGCTCTTGCTCTCGCGTGCAAGCAGGATTGCGGTGCCTGCGAGAACCAAGCCGATAAAAATAGAAGCGACGCCGTCGAAAATCGGCTCGTCCAAGCTTGTGGCCGCGAATGTACCGATAGCAGCGATCAGTATGCCAATCAAGGCCGCGCTATCCTCGAACAGCACCATGAACGACACCGGATCTTTGCTTCTGCGAAAAGCTTCGTAATAACCCAGCGTTCCTTTTACCGCTCTAAATTGTCGAAAAGCAACCCACCAGGATGCGCCTTCGTATAGAAATGACAGTGCCAGCACCACGAAACTAACCAGCGGATCGCTGATAGGTTGCGGATGTTGAAGATGCAGAACTCCTTCGTAAATAGACACGCCTGCGCCGAGAGCAAAAACCAATAGTGCGACAATGAAGCTCCAGAAATAAAGTTCGCGGCCATAGCCGAGGGGATGCTCCGGGTCAGCTGGACGGGTGGAGCGGCGCATCCCGTAAAGCAGCAGTATTTCGTTACCTATATCAACGAACGAATGAATAGCCTCGCTCAGCATAGCCGAGCTTCCTGTCCATGCCGCCGCACCGGCTTTCGTTATGGCAATCATAAGATTGCCGATAAGCGCGGCATAGACGACTTTCTTCGATGACGAATTCCCTGACATAGGCGCTACCCCAGAAGATTATAATTTTCGAAAGTGAACGAGAACAGCCCAGACGATACACCAGGACGACTACAGTTTTGAGTCAATTTGTTTATTAATCGTCTATATCTCCTGTTGCAGTTTCATGGCGGCTTGGTTTTTAGTTCAGATGCACCGGCCTCTTTTAATTCGCGTAATGCATCGACAATGAGTGCCGAAAACGGAGCCGCGCCTGTGCCTTGAGGCCAATCTTCACGCTGGCTGGAACGGTCGCCGTCCCGTAGCCGCTAAGAATGGGTTGTTAAGAAACGCGACAGACCCGCTGTCATATGCATTTAAATTTGCCAAGTCCTGAAATTGCCGGTGTCCAGATGAACAAAATCGGATCGTGGAGAGTAGCCGACGCCTCCACGCCGCATGGCCAGCGCGGCGTTTCTGACTTGGCCCGTCGATATTCCATCCACCCGAAAGTCGATAGCCCGACCTTGCATATGCAGACTGTGTTTGGCGACGCCACGGCGTCTTTTGCGCAATCCGGTATTAGTACGCAGACAACGATAACCTGAGGTAACATCAAAAGCTTTATCGATTCCGAGCGCAAGCTTCAGATCATATAATTGATCCAGCAAGGCAGGATCAATAGGATAAATACCGCCAGTATGATAATCCCGCAGCAGGTAACTGATTTCTTGCAGGGCATCTTCAATATAAAGGCCGTGTTCAAAATAGGTTAGTTTCAGTTGGTCGCCGGTATGGGCATGTTTTAACGCAAGCGTTTTGCGCGAAGAGATTCCTTGGGCTTCCGCATGTAAGATTCTTGGTTCATTCAGTATCAGCAAAGAACCGCATGCCATCATCTTCAGAAACCTGCGCTTCGATGCTAGGCAGTCGTTTCGGCTTTGTATTAATTGTTTGCTCATGAGTTATCTTTATAGCTTTTTACCTTGAGGGAGTCTTGCATAGCTGCAACTATTTATCTCAGCCGGCTTTTAGTTATTAGGCATAATTCGTCCTGGCTGTTTGCAGGCAGACCTGAGCACAACGAGTACAATTTTCTATACACGATTGCATGGATATGAAAAAGCCGTATGAGTATTTTGTTTGTTCAGGTTGAGAAGTATGCATAAGGGATTCTCCAAAGATTGGAAAGACAAATACTGTCTGAAAAAGAAGTCCAATTTCTACAGAAGTTAAGTTTTGCGAAGTGCATTATTAATCGCAATAAATAATTCTACCCCTATGACGCTTACAGTCAGTACGCTGTCCCACTTAACTCCATCTACGATGACTTTTTGCGCCGTACTTATCATCCGTAACTATGGGTTGTTCAATTGAATAGTTCAGTATCTGGCATAGGAAAGTAATCGTGCTATTTTCCTTTAGCCGATGAAATTTGGTAAAGTCAGTTTCACCGACTATTACGTGGTTCCATAATCCGAGCACTGTGTTGTCTTAGTGTTTTGGAGGTGCAATGATGAGACTTTCAAACAACTGAAGCACTGCTACAACCATTCAACTTTGCCAATTATTGCACTGATAACTGGGGCGCTTACCAGAGCCAATCGTAAGGGCTTAGACAAGTATCACTATGCGCAAACACCACTCTTCAATTTGGAGGAAACTATGTCTATCCGAAAGAGATTAAACGAACAGCGGAAGCGGCTAGAACTTAGTCAAAAGAAATCCGGCAAATTTGGACGTATTAAAAAATCATCTCAACTAAATTATGAAGCGAAAAATGGGTCGCCCACTAATAACTGTTGGGATGCTATTGCCGCACCAAACACCGCCGTGCATGACATTCTGACGGGTGAAACTAAGCGCGATCAGTTATTAGCGGCAATTAAAGCCTCGACAGAGAAAATAGCCGGACTAGCGTTAAGCGAACAATGCAAAGCGGCAATCGCTCAATTACTGACAGGTTTGCACGCTGATAATATCGAGCAAATTAAAGATGCGTTAGAAATTATACGAGCCGATTACATCGGACCGAATTATGTTAATAATGATAAAAAAGAGGTCATTGAGGCTGTATCAGACTACGGCACATGCGAGCTAACGGCAGCTGAAAAAAATCTAATTGCCGCCTACCGCAAAGCTACTCAAACTGATAAATCTTTAATGGACCGTTTGGCTCAATTGCTCGAAAGAGTGCTCGAAGATGAAGCTGAGTCCGGGATAGCGGAAAACGTCATTGACGGCGAGTAAAGCTTTCTTAAATTAAGTGTTCTTAGAAAGGATCGCAAAGGCCTAAAGGCATCACTTGTAAAACGGCAACGTTAATTAATGGAAATACGAACAGCCAATAATTCATCTATATCCCTTAGTATGAAGCTAGGTTCGATACCGTACTGACTGTGCCTGACGTTATAGCTAATCTTTATTAAAATTACGGTTTTTCTACTGAACCTTAAACTTGTCAGCTATTGATGATTAGAAATATTAACCTCAACCGTGTTGTGAGGTTTCTACGTACGACACTCTCCTTGCCTAACAGATTTTCACAAATTTTTTTTCTAAGACTGACTTATCCAATATGCAGGAGGGAAATGCATGTGGCCTATGAACAAGCCGAACAAATTATTGATGCCGCAGTTAATAAAGCCAAGGAAACCGGAACGCCCAGCTGTATCACTGTTATGGATTCAGGCGCAAACCTGAAAGCCTTTCGGCGCATGGATGATACCTGGGTTAACAGTATCGGTGTCGCCATCAAAAAAGCTAAGACTGCGTGTTTATTCGTAATGACATCAGGGGATTTGGGCAAGCTGTCTCAGCCTAACGGCCAGCTTTACAGCATAGAGCATTCCAATGAAGGTCCGATTACCTGTCCCGGCGGTCTGCCGATCGTAGGTGGGCTAGGTGTGCTGATCGGCGCGATAGGCGTCAGCGGCGGGCCGTAGACAATGATCATGAGGTCGCGCAGATTGGCATCAAGGTCATCGGTGCTGGCGACTTGCAGAAGCATACGTGGTGTACGTGAGTGATTTTTAAAAATAATATTTCACTTACCACGAAGAACACGAAGTTTACGTTTTTTCTTCGTGTCTTCGCGGTGAATAATAAAACTTCTTCATGAAGTCTGTCAGGATTTAAGTGAACCCGCTTGTTGGCTCTGCGGCATTGACAGCAAGTCGGCAAATACGGCAACCGACATCAGCAGGTACACCAAACCGGCCGGTATCCACATGATCAGGCCGGCAAGCTGCTGATCCTGTAACGGAGACAAGTCAGATAGAAAGTGCCGCGATACATGTTCCGCATGCACTTGATAAAACGGATGACCGGCAAATACCAGCAATGCGCCGAGCAATGAGCTTTCCAACATAAACCCGACCAGCAGCATCAAGGCAGTGCCATGGCCGCTTTTGTTCCGACTGAACGGCCGTAAAACCAGTGCCCAGAAGGCTAGGGAAGTCAGGAAAAAGCTTAGATGTTCAATGATATGAATATAGGAGTTGTTAAATGCCCAGGCATAAGGGCCGGGGACATGCCAGAACCACATGACCGCGCTCGCCAACAGCCACACACTGATAGGCTGGCTCAGCAATTCAACCGCAAAGTGCAGCCGGGTCGCCTTATGCCATTGCTGTCCAGTCCATCGGCGTAGCGGCAGCGGAAAAGTCCACAACAGTACTACATCCATGCGTCCCAGTACCAACAGCGGCGGCGCTAACAGCATCAGTATCAGATGCTGGGTCATATGCGCAGAAAACAGAAATTCGGCAAGCCGATCCAGTGGCGATATCAACGCGATAACCAGAACTAAAATACCCAGCGCAAAGGCTGAGCAACGGCTCACGCCGACAATTCGGCTGCGAATGCCTTGGCGTTGCAGATGCCGAATCCCGGCCACATAAGCGGTAACCATCAACAGCAACGGCAAAACCACCTCAGGCTCGAAGTTCCATGCATGATCAATTGCTTCGCCTGATATATGCGCAAAGGCCGACGGCGCTGCCAACAGCAGACTTAAGCTTAGCAGCGGCCTTAAAAGGTTATGTTCTTGCATAGCATTATTGCTATCTGCACAGCGGGATCAAAAATAATGTGAGGAGCATAAAGATCAATCCAACCACAAAGCCAGCGTTGGTCAACAGGCCAAACATCGCGAGAAAGCGTATGCGGCCTTCGCCCGCATCAAGCCAGGTCATGTGCCGATCCGCTCATCTCATGGCGTACTTTCTGCCAATTAGCAACAGCTATGCGGTGACCATGGAGAACGCCGGTAGAGAAAGTCCAAGCCACCTGCAACTGACTGACATTGCTGGCGTTGATTTGGTTTTCTTCGCTAAATCGATTGGCCGAATAATTTTTTGCCGGCATGGACCATTGCATGTCAGCAGTAGCTAGCTCATTTGCATTAGCGGCTTGATAAAAGGCAAATAATATTAAAAAGCTAACATACCGAATCTGGATTAATTGCATTTAACCACCCAGTATTAATAAGAAAAAGGATAACCCGCTAACAGAACAGAAAGTCGAATAAGTCTCTGTGAACCATTGCTTTTTATTATTATCGCAATCTCTTACACGACTTCTGTGCGGTATCGTACAGAAGGTTTATTGATGAGGTGTAAGCTCTACAAAAATCCAACCTGTATTTTGGATAAAACGGTGAGCCAACTTTATTAATGGTTTGCTCACAAAATGGTTTAAATGCCAGTCATTGATAATTAACAGGTTAAAGGTTGGGTATCGATCTACTGCCTTTTTCTGATAATTATCTGTCATGACTCTTATCCGGCTTCTATCAATGTACTCGGATATAAAATCGTCTATTGGATCGTTGAAAATTTGTTGCAAAACGCTTATGTGCGATACCGTACAGACTATTTGAGAATGCTGAGTTTAAACTGTCTATAAGTTGTTAATATGGGTTATTGAGACCAAATATTTTGTTGTTGAGGTAGACATAACGTTTAAATTAAATGTTATTGCTATATAGACAATAATGTTTCCGGCATTTGCAGTGTCTGTTTGATAGTGTTATTGCGGCGTTTAAAGCACATAACTACAGCTCAAATGAATGTGCTTTAAGCTTATGAATATAATAAACAATCCTCTTAAGTTGGCTAGAGCCGGTAATTTTATAATTGCCTATCAATATAGGTGATAGCTGAATATAAATTTCAGTGTTTTATTTCTATTATTAATGGATTGGCTGAGTAAAAGTTTAAATCGAAATATATTATTAATTCCTATTCTCTACCACGCAGAAGGAAAATATTATGCTGAAAAAGAACTTGCTTACCCTAGCTTCGTTGAGTCTTGTGGGTTTTCTGCCGCTGGCTCAGGCTGACGGTTTTTTTCATGATGACCGCTACGACGACGGCCGTTACACCGACGACCGCTGGTATGTGGCGCCGTTCGGGACTTTCATCAAAAGCGGCGGCGACCGCAAAGCCAGCGACGGCTGGGGTGGGGGCTTGGGCATCGGCAAGATGCTGAACAAGCATTTCAACGTCGAGCTGAAAGGCTTCTACCAGGAATTCGGCGGCACCAACGGCCCCTGGAGCCTGACCGGCGGCACCGCGGACCTCCAGTATTACTTTGACCGCGACAAGTTCTCGCCATATGCGGTGGTTGCCGCCGGCGGCATGAATACCTGCGCTTCCGCCAACTGCGGCGCCACCGTCATCGGCGAGGCGGGCGTCGGCTTTACCTATGAGCTGCACGACAACTTCCTGGTGCGCAGCGATGTGCGCTATCGCTACAACAACAACCTGAATGCCCAGGTGCAGCCCGGCACTGACGAATTCCACGATATGGTCGTCAACCTCGGCTTTGTCATTCCC
>DATBRD010000080.1:0-10760 GCA_036560465.1 Methylobacter sp. | reverse complement strand
CTCAGCCACTTTTTGACGGTATTACGGGACAGACTGGTACGTCTGGCAATCTCATTGATGGACAACTTGTCGCGGAAATACATCCGCCGAATTTTAGCGTATAGGATCATGGTTATCACCCTCTTGGCTCCTGTCTAATTTTTGGACAGGATAGGTTAATAACCCTAGTCAATTTTCGACCGGAATTTACCGGTTTATGTAGTCAATTTTCAGCCGGTGTCAACACTAACAAAATAGATTGATGCTGATCAGGTTAATTATCTAATACGAAAATAAATAATCAGCCAAATATTCTGCGGATTCATCTCTTATTTCCTTTCAAATCAAGTTCACCTTTTTCTGGCACTGCCCTCTTTTTTTATGTGCCAAGCCAAATAACAGCGATGTCGGCTGCCTCAAACTATAAATACCTGTAAAAATGCCCTATGTACGTTAAACCACAGAAAATTTTTTTCCATGGTAATAAAATAAAAATAACCAATTAAAATTAATTTCAGAACGACCCTGACAATTTAATTAAAAGCTGCATCTATCCATCTTCTCATTCAAAGGAACGATAGAAGCTTCTGATGCTAGGATGACGTGATCGAAATGACCTCAACCGAAAAGAATGATGCTCCATCTATCGTCTGCCTTGGAGCTTCAGCAGGTGGTTTAGAAACTTATCTGAAAATTCTTTCGCTGCTGCCGCCGAAAACTGGCTTGGTCTTTGTCATTATTCATCATCAACCTTCCGATTGGAAATCGCTTCTGCCAGAAATTATTCCACGCTATACCTCTATGCCGGTTAAGCTCGTGGAAGATGGAGAGATTGTAAAAGCGGACCACGTCTATATAGGACCTCCAGGGATGCAGGTCTATATGGCAGGCGACAGTTTCAAGCTTGCTCCTCTTTTGAAACAGTCAGGGTGGCCGAGAAATATTTCTGTTTTTTTGCATTCCTTGACAAGTAATCAATCCAAGCATGCTATCGCAGTGGTTCTGTCGGGGCTGGATTCGGATGGAGCCGCTGCCCTCAAGCCTATTAAGGACGCAGGAGGAATAGTCATTGCCCAGGATTTTCACACCGCAAAACAACCTTCAATGCCGA
Organism: Methylobacter sp.; assembly: GCA_036560465.1. GTDB lineage: Bacteria > Pseudomonadota > Gammaproteobacteria > Methylococcales > Methylomonadaceae > Methylobacter_A. The sequence goes on along the minus strand of DATBRD010000080.1, from coordinate 9,670 downwards.
TAAGCGCCGTGAACACCGGCTGTGTTGATTTTTTGCTATCGCCAACTGAAATAGCCGAAAAACTGAAAACCATCGCTGAGGAACGTAATCGCAAAGAGCCCGGAAAGCGACTTTAATTAAAACTAAATGTATAAGTTTAGGCCCTCCGATTACAGTTATCCGTCAACAGACCCAGAGCCGACACGAAATTAGGCTATTTTTAACTATTTTTAGCAGTCTGCGGAAGACAGGTAATCACAGCCCCAAGGCGCTCGCCGTTAAAAATTCCAAATTATCCAGATAAGTCAACTTTCTTTGGCCCTGCCCTGCTATGTCAAAAAGCTTCCCGAGACGGATTCTCAGTTTGATGTAACCCATCCTTGAAAAAAGGCATGTCGCCTAACGAAGTGCATGGGCCTATTTTGCTGTTCTGATTCATCAAGTTTTTAACGGCTGAGCTTTTTTCAAACAATCGCTGTAAACGGTTTTTATCTTTTAAAAATCAGCCATCTATTTTATTAAACTATTGTATAAAAATGCTATTTTGCTATAATATGAATATATTCATATTGAATATGACTTCTGTTCTTCTGCTAGTTCAGGGTGAATAAATAAAAAGGCAGGGACAATTTTATCTGGTCAGTTGGTTTGTAATGCAAGTAGTTACAAGCCCCAAACCGGCTTAAAAATATGAATATATTCATATGCTGTATTTAAGTCCTTGGAGGCTTTATGTTAGTCCAAATCGTTGATAAACAACGCCACGCGGTCAATATAGTTAAAACCGCTCTTTTATCGGTCGGCATTACCGGGCGCGCTGTATGCGTGCAAGTTTACAACCGGCGTGATCAATATGAAGAAGGTGAGAACTACTCGGTTTTTGTATCTGCGCCCACCGGGACCAATATTGAACCCTTTTTCGTGACGGGGAAAACTCTCGTGGAAGCAGTTAAGAATACGATCTGTTCGGTCAAAGCAGGGAAAAGCAGTGCTACAACGGAAGTGTCCGAAATAGCGCCGTTCTAGAGCATTTTGTGAATCAGGGTAACTGCCCTGCTCATATTTCTCCAGATCTGCACATTGGAAATATTTCAAATTATGTCATCTCAACAAACGAATCAAGTTAACCCCTTTTCCTTGCTAAGCCACCGGTACGCCGGAACATTCAATACACTGTCAGGCTTGTAGCCGCTTGCCCTGCCTTTTTAATTCATTTGTACATTAGGTATTTGTCATGTATTCGACAGAACAATTAGTTGACCGGGCCGCACCGGTTAAAGATCAAGATACACAACTGGCGGTCATTCCCGCCAATCCGCTGGATCTTCCGGCGACTACCTTCCAAGAAGGTTTAGACCGCCGCAAACAAAACCGGGCTGCGTTAATGGCTTGGATTCGTGATGCGTTGGTTGATGGTTCCGATTACGGAAGAGTCCATGTTGTCAGCCGCTCAAAATGCCAAAACAGCAGAAATTGCCAAAACCCAGGCCATTTCAGCAAAGCAAGCTTATTCAAGCCGGGCGCTGAAAAAATATGCGGCATGCTGGGCGTTACCGTGCGTTATCCATCGCTACCGGAGTATGAAAAAGCCGCGCTCACCGGCACAAACCTAAGCCAAATTATCATCCGTTGCGAAATTGTCGACGGTTCCGGCCGGGTAATAGCGGACGGTGTAGGTGCTCGCATTGTTTCCCAGGATAACGGCGACATTAACAAAAGCCTGAAAATGGCCGAGAAATCCGCTCACATTGACGCGACGCTAAGGATGGCTGGCCTTTCTGAAGTATTTACCCAGGATATTGAGGATATGGTTCAACGCCGTGAAGCCGAAAGCATCCAGCGAGCCGAGTCCGAACTAAATACCGGCTTTGACGGTATTAGTAAAACTCAGCATCAGCAACTTGAAACCAAAATTAAAGAGCTCGGACTTGATCGAGCCCGGGTTAAAGAGTGGATGGCTAAAGCGTCGCACAACCGCTTCGCCAGCTTTTTAGAGCTCAACCAGGACTTTTATCAAATTCTTTACAACAAGCTTGACCAATTCGCGGAAAGTGACTCGATAAGCGTTAAAGAGGCCTTATCGGTTTTGGGCCTGAGTACTTTTGCAGACCAGGACGCAATCAAAACCGCGTACCGTAAAGCTTGCATGAGGTACCGTCCCAACAAGAATCCGGCAGGAACGGTAATGATGAAAGCTGTCAATGCCGCTCACCGGTTATTGAAAGAGACTGCCTACAATGGTGCGGAGCACCCGATCCAGGAAGCAGTCAACAGCGATTTTGGCGATATGTTAAACAGCGCAATAAACGCGGTTATCAGCTTGGACGGCGTCAATACCAGGATTTACGGTGCTTCAGCTTGGCTGTCCGGCAACACTAAGGAACATAAAGAAGCGATAAAAACCGCAGGTTATCGGTGGGACAACAAGAAAGCCGCCTGGTGCTTTCGCCTGAGCGACCATGAAAACCCAAATAAAAGTGATTGGGATATCGAGAAAGCAGGAGATACCTACGACGGCATATCCGTAAACAAAGAGCCACACTATAAAGCTGCTGTAGAACTCTAAGTCCAATCAGGAGCGGCGGTTTCAATCGCCGCTCGACCATTGAGAAAATCATTATGAACAGATTATCCCTATACGAGTTGAGCACAAACTACTTACAAGCATTGGACTTTCTGACCGACCCGGAAATGGATTTACCAATTGAAGCGGTTAATGACACTTTAGAAGCTTTAGGCGGAGAACTGGAAGACAAAGCGATCAACGTTGCCAAATTTTTTCGCAATATGGAAGCCACCGCCGCTGCAATCAAGAGTGCCGAGGCAGATATGGCTAAGCGCCGGAAAGCCTTGGAAAATCGGGTGCACTGGCTGAAAAACTACATAAAAGAAAATATGGAAAGCTGCGGCATCAGCGACATTGAATGCCCTCATTTTAAGCTTTCAGTCCAAAAAAACCCGGCCGTTATTAATATCCTGGATGAAGACGCAATCCCGGCACAATTCAAGGAAGAAGTCATCAGCTGGAAAATTGATAAAAACGGGATCAAAGATGCCATCAAAGCCGGTTATATCGTACCCGGCACGGAAATGGTCAGCGGTACGCGCCTAGCCATAAAATAAGGTATTCGACCTAAAAAGAGCCGCAGTAGCGGCTCTTTTTTTTGCTCAAATTAGGAACTCACTCATATAATAGCCGCTAAATTTCCAAAATTTCACTCATGAACGAGTACCTAATGCAAATAGGCGACATTGTAAAATGTAGAAGGCTTGATCTTAGCTTGATTCAAAAAGAGCTTGAATCCCGGTCTGGCGTGACCCAATCGATGATTAGCAAAATCGAAAACGGCAGCGCCGAAAATGTTTCCATTGATGTCCTAAGGAAACTGGCTAAAGCTTTAAACTGTTCACTGGTTGATCTACTGCCCGAAGCCGACAAAAACGTAAATAAAGAAGATCCCTTATAACACTGCAAAAATAAAATGTATTCGTTCAGACTTAACCTGATACTACTTTTACATTAAGACAATTACTGGTGAGATAGAAGCAACCAATAGAGTCAACTTCCATTAGCTTATAACCGTCAGGTTCATAGATAATCTGAGTGAGCGGCGGCTGACCGACACCGAACCCTTGGTCTCTAATCATGGGTGCCACTTGCAGATTGTTGCCTGAAACACCTGTCGACCACTGCGTTTTTTTGGCCCATAGTCTTTTCCCTCTTTGGATGATGTAAGCAGGGCGTCCGGTTTTTTATCAGGCCAGCGGCTCGATGACTCAGGAATATATAGTTCATGGATTGCCTCTGATCTGAGCAAGCATTTCCTCCAGGCGTTTGTCGGAAATGGGCTTTTTTGGCACACCCCGCAATGTATAGTGAATTCTTCCCTCCTCGATCCCCTGGAATACCAGATCCATGTCCCGTAAAAACTTGAGGATTTGCGTTACTTCGGGATCGTTCTCCTTTGCTACAGCGCTCGCCTGAATTGCGGCTAGGTATTCGACGGCCACGACCATCGCTTGGAAGTCACTGCGTCCCGTCTGCTCGTAAATCATGGCCACAGACCTGAAGAAAGGATCGTGGTGCACGTGCTTGTGCCATCTTCCAAGTTCAGGCCGGACTCCACGCAAACGGGAACGTACGGAATCGATATGGATATCTCTTGCTTGCGGCGATTCAAACAGCATCATGGCTTCATGGGCCAGGCGGGCGCCTTCGGCATCACCCTGCTCGATCTCGGCGAGCACCAGAGCAGCTAAGGCTTTAGTCTCTGGAAAATGACAGACCGCTTCGAAAAATCCGGGGTCAGAGTTTCCGTACAAGTCCACAATCAGATCGGCAAGGTGCGGCTCGACCGCCCACAGAGCCCGGGCCAAGCCGTAGGCCGGCTCAGGACCACGGATATTTGCCCAGTGTTTCTCTCCCAGCTTGATCAAGGTCCGTTGCAGACTCTCCAACTCCTGTTCCGAAATTCTCCCGAGGTGCCTTCGTGCTTCGCTTTCGATAAAAGAGAGTTTCGTCATAATGCCTACCTTGGTCTCGACAAAGAGCAATCATCCGGTAACGGCCTAACTCTCAGGCAATTCAAACTCCGCAACGACTGGTGCATGATCCGACTCCGGAAATTTCACATCCGTCCCAAATGCAACCGATTCGTCATGCAGCAATTCATTGTGGATCTCGGCCCTACGATAATGCGTCACAAGAGAGCGGGAGACCAGCAGATGATCGATCATTTCGCCTTTACCATGATGGATCAGGGAGAATCGGGCCGGTTCGGGAATGGTTCGTTCGCAAGGTACCATAACGCGCTTGCCCAGTTTATCATTGCCGGTATTTTCGACATCGCCTCGAATGGCTTCCACCGGCACTTCGTCCAAATCCGCATTAAAATCACCGCAAACCACAATCAGTGCATTCTCATCCGCATCGAACAGCTTGTCGACCAGCATCCGAGTCTCCAGCGCCTGGCCGACCCGCTTGATTGAAGAGAGAAAGAAACCTTCTGCCCAGCCCGAAGCGGTTTTCCAGGTATATTGATCTTCTTTCTGTCCCGGAATATCCGATGGCAATCGCGATTTCAGGTGTACGTTAATCAGGTATAGGTCCCGAGTATTGTCCAGATTAATCACCGCATGCAGGATCGGCCGCTCCCAAGTAACGGCGTTGGCCTCGGTCTCTGGAGGTTTGGAAGTCACCTTCTGGTAACGTGGGGCGGGGGCGTAATCATGCAGGTATTGATGATGTTCCGTAATTTCGAAGCGACTCAAAATGACGAGGTTACGCTCATCATAAACTTGCATGCTCCCTTCGGCCAGTGTGGAAACATGGTGGTAGTCAGCATACGGTGTATCGGCAAGGAGTTTTTCCAAAGCCAGCAGAAGGCGGGGATGTTCTGCCGACTCCTGGCCATTGACTTCCTGCAGGCACAGGATATCGGCGTTAAGCCTTAAGAGTTGGGGCCGCATGAGTGCAATGCGCTCATCGAGCGTCGGCTTTTGCCCTGGCTTATCGTCAAAGTTTTCCAGGTTAAACGTGGCGATGCGTAATTTGATTGACATGGCTGTTTACCTCTTTAGGTTTCATAGCGTTCTTCGTTGGGTTCCATCCCCACAATTTATCATTGCTCCAGCAGGCACTTACTCAGCTAAGTGCGCAAATTCCCGGCGACGGATTAGAACGGCTTAAACGATATGGCAACAACTCTTTTTATTGTCCTTTATCTCGTCCCGGCGAGCTCGATTCTCATTGTGCCCGTGTAACCGTGACCTTTTTGAGGTTCCGGCAAGTGTCCTTGGCATCTTCGCAGCGGGTGAACTCGTTTGTTTTCATGTCTACGCAAATCCGCACTTCGTCCAGCGTTTTATTACTGCGCTTCGGCCCGTTCTCGTTGCAGGACAGGTAGATTTCATCTGCATCGAGCCCTGGGTTGTTTTCAATGAACAGGGCTTCGATCTTGTCGGCCTTGGGCGCACCGGAAAGGCGCGGAAATTTCAGCTTGCCAAAGATTTCGCCAATCAAATCGAAATAGCCGCTCCGATCAAGACCGCTGCATGTGCCGTGTTTGTCCCACTCATGCTGGATCAGGAAATCCGATGGCATGAACGCGTAGATTTTTTGCTTTTCGATCTCATCCGCTTGACCGCCGCTTTTACAGCTTTGTGGGCCACCGCTTCCACATTCGGGCCACAAGCCATGAACGATAAATTCTCGATGCTGTTTACATTGCATCTCGTTTTTCTGGCTGGGATGCGAACGGCAAAATTCCGGTGACCATGACAAACTCAACACGTAGTATTTAAACTGGCCGGCGGTGTTTTGATCGCAGGCCAGTTCGTCTTGCGTGGTCCAGTCGGCTGCCGCAAACCCGGAAGCCAAGGCCAGGACCACAAATAGAAATCCACAAATCGTCTTCATTTCTGTCTCCTTCATGGTGCTTGAAAAGCAACTGGATACGACTAATTAAGATATTGAATCCTTGTATTAAAGTCATGACCCAAACGGGTCAAAATAGACTCAATAGTGCCGAAACGACAGCCATACCTTTCACCCGCTGCTTACACAATTAAGGAGTTTTTTCGAAAGCACCGACAATCCAGTGTTGTGCCATTGATTTCGCCACAATGAGGTCGGCATCTAGGCCAGCGAGGTTGAAGAGCTTCTGTTTTGACGCGCCGAGCATTATAAGTATTCGCTGCATAAGGCTTATTCGACAGAAATAGCCTCTATCACTTGAAGAAGTTGCTGGCCAATGTGGCATAGTCCACCGAATCCGCCAACAAAGCGATCATAATCAAAAGACTGTTAAGAAAAATGGGACGTTGGGTAAATGACTTATAAACCACCACTTCATAGCTTTCTATCAAGCCTATGAGCTTTTCCAATTGCCCTCCCCTAGTCTTGGTCTCTGCATCTCCTTGCTGATAGCATATTGCCCGCGCCCGCAGCGATTTAAGGGCACTTTCACGTGCGCTATCGGCCATTTTTTTTAGGCGAAGATCCCAAAAGAGCAGCCACACCAAAATTAAACCAATACCTATCTTTATATAAACCGGCATTTGCCAATTATCGAAATAACTGAAGCATCCCAATACTGTCAATAGGACAATCACCAATGGATACCCTATTATCTTGTATATATGCCTAGTAAGTTCAACAATAAAACGCATCCCCACCCATTCGCTCAAATCGTCTTTGTCATGCGGAAGATTGAATTGCACAGCATAGTTTTCCAGAGTTATTGGCGGCCATTTTGCGTTAGCTTCCGAATCATCCGGAAAGCAGCGTTCAACCAAATTAACGGCGGCGATCAGAGCATCGGAGACAACCACCAGAAGAATCAGAGCAGCGGGCACCAATAATCCTTGCAAGAGTATAAGGTTCAAGGAAAAAATACTATCTCCGCGGCTAGGGACATTGGGCATGCCAAAGAACCACAAGGCAAGAATTTCAACAAGGAAAAGTATCGCTGAGCCGAGAATCAAATTGCGCTGGCGTTTACAGGCTTTCCAGTCGAGCCATTCACGCAACACGGCAAAGTTTTGCATCGTTTCGGGCGGGGATTGCCTGGTCCTGTGCCCTTCTATCTTTACTAAACAAAAATGCTTTTTCAGCCAGCTTGTAAATTCATTAGGAAAACGCATCACATCAATGGTGAAATATCCAGCCAATACCACGGCAACCAAACGTATCGCCTGTGATGGCCACATGCTCACCCCTTCAAACAAAGCATATGGCTCGTAACCATCCAACCAGCCTTGGGGTTGCACAAAGAGCCAAATTACAACCAAAACCACTGCCAGGGATATCAAACTCAATAATATATTGAGGTTAAATATTTTTCTCTTGTGCAAGGGATTATTCCTAGCGATAAATGTTTTTTCGTCCTTAATTGCAACAAAATATATAAATATGGCGTAGCTAATCGCTAAAAGGAAAGAGGCGAACACACAATAAGCCTGTAGGTGCTTAAAATTTCCTCCAGAAACTTCTTCTCCACTAAAGGCAAGAACTAAACAAGCGGTACAAATCATCGCCATACCTATAGAAAAATATAATCCCGGCATTCGCCAAAGAAATTGGCTCAAAGGCCGGATAAAGATCAAAGCGATGCCGATTACAAAGAAAATTACCTCGACATACCCAATATTCCAGACATTTTTGTCTGGCTCCGGGTGCAGGCAAGTTTTGCCTGAAATGCAGTCAGGGTTGTGGGAGCTTAAATCAAATGCCTGGGTGCGACCCAATTCAAAAATTCGTATATTTGACTGATTTCCATCAGAAAGCAGCCTTTTGTCAAAATCAATTTGGCTGGAAGTATGCAACAAAGACTTTAAATCCTCTCCATACTTCAAATAGGTATCTTTATACGGTTTTCCTTTCCCCTCCTCCTCTTTGTCTTTGAATTGTCTTGACAGCGCCATTTCTGCCGCCAAGAAAAATGCCGTTTGGGTGTTGTCCCGAAAAGGGGGGATACCATTTTGTAGATAGCGGTCCAATTGCAGACCAAAGCTCGAGGCCATAACCATGTTTCGCGCCCATTCGTTATGCGCTGGTTCAAGGATTCTGGCATCCATGCCATTAGTAAAAAACACCGCATCCGGGAACTTGCTATGCAGTGCCTCGGATATTAATAACTTATCATAAACATCGCTGCCCAATATGCCGATGGCCTTGATCGCGTGGGCATTGTTGTAGAGAGATGAGTTACCGCTGCCAAGTATCTCTCGATCCAGTTTTTCAATTTCTGCCGCCAATCGTCTTACGTAATCGAACTGGCTGTCACCACTGGCAGTTTCAATTCTCTCTCCCTCTCCACCATTCGCTTCTCCGGCCTTTTTTTTACTGCTTGTAGATTTTTTGCTTACGCCCGCGTTCTGTTTTTCGCCATCCAGGCCTCGCAAATAGCTAGCGTGGAAAACACATTGGGTCTTGAGATCATATAGCTCATCCCAGTTTTGTACGTTTTCATTTATTTTTCCTTTGCAATAGTTGCTACGGCCAGTTAAAAGCGTCCCTGCAAAGGTATTGGACAAATGCCAGTCGTACAGACTATCCCATTCCCCAACCAGAAGAATAAGGTCTTTCTCGCTCGGCTCAATGCCGCGAAGTTTTAGCTCTGCTTTTATTGAATAGGCCAAATGCAAATCAGTGGCAGTAACGCGCAGAAAAGACAGACTGTGGCTGCTAAAATAGGCTTGGAGGTTGTCTTTATTGAATCTCTCCAATTTATCGCAATCATTGAATTCAGGGAGATCATGCAATAAATTGCAGTCTTGTATTGTCGCGCTGGGTGAAAAATAAGCGTAGCGATTATTGGGGGACTTTTCTTTATCAGCTTGCGTGCTTTGAGGGGTGGCCATTTCACTTACCAAATCCTGCAAACCGTCGGAATCGTACGGCCCAAGAACTGAAACCTCGCCTATCTTAGATTTTGTGCCGCTTTGTTCCTTGGCTAGTGTACTTATCAAATCCTTTAATTTTAGATGCGGCGTAACTGAAAAATCCTCGCCGTTCAGCCATAACAACAAGACCGGAGGGCGTTCATAATGATGTGGCTACACTAAACCGGACACATTTTTAAAATAACCTCAAAAAAATGTGAGTACAAATGAGCCAAGAAAAACCCAACACCTATACAGCCGAATTCAGAGCCTCAGCCGTCAAGCTGGCGAATGAATCGGATAAGCC
>DATBRD010000079.1:0-19275 GCA_036560465.1 Methylobacter sp. | reverse complement strand
AATTTTTCCACTTTTTCAATAAAAAAGCGTCTAAGCTTTCCAGAATGTAAAGCTTAACTATCTGTTTATTAATTAATAACTCTATTAGATGACTGGAAAATATGGCGCTGATTAGTGGAAAATTTTCAACGCTGTTTTCCAAGGCTAGACATTTCGATTCGGACTTATACACTTTTAGATAAATAATTTCCGTTCACTGAACGAACGGCACTGTTTTTTAAAGGTTTTAATGGGAAACTTTGGGAATTTAATTTCTAAAAGTGGAAAACAGCTTTCAATATTTATCACTATTGAGTGCTGAGTTTTCCCGTCATAAAATTGACATGGGTAATACTATCAACAGGATAGTGGTTGGCTGCTGGGAAATTTAGACGCCATTTTCCACTGCTAACTTTTGCATGTTGATAGACACCGTAGGTGTTTATGCATATTGTGCATTTAGATCAAGCACTTATATTTTTATCGCCCCTTCTTAGATGAGAAATCAGGAGTTGGGGTGTAGATGAAAGGTTTTTTTGAGTACTTTATTAATAGATGAAGAATTATCTCTTGCTGAACAGATCTCGACAGAGGTCAACGATGAGGAGGAGTAAATCATGAACACAACGCACAATCGCTCAATCGTTCGCGGCAGCGAGCGCAACCCTGTGCACGGCGCACGCGCAGTTGGTTTGGTACCTGATGATGAACGGTTTGAAGTGACAGTCCGAATCCGTCGCAAAACACCGCTCCATAGATCGATGGCAAGCGGTTACCATGATGACCGGAAACCCGGGCAACGCCGTTACCTCAATCGCAATGAGTACGTTGCCGACCACGGCGCCGATCCAGCGGATATGACGAAAGTGGAAGAGTTTGCTCAGGCCCACGGATTGATCGTTGTCGAAAGTAATAGGGCCCGCCGTAGCGTTTTTCTGTCCGGCACGGCTGCCGACTTCGCCGCAGCGTTTGGAACCACAATCGAACACTATGAATATAACGGCGGTACTTACCGGGGCCGGACTGGGCCTTTGACGGTACCCTCTGACTTGTCAGATATTGTTGAGGGCGTGTTCGGGATTGATGATCGTCCTATAGCCAAGCCACACTTTCAACGCTATCAGCCAGCGCCCAATATTGGTATTCAGACTCATGCTGCTGGCACTTCGTTCACTCCTCCAGAATTGGCAAAGCTCTACAATTTTCCAACTGGATTGGATGGTACTGGTCAGTGTATTGCTATCATCGAACTTGGCGGAGGATATCGAATGGAGGATATACACACTTATTTTCAGGAACTCGGTTTACCTGTGCCGGATGTAAAAGCAGTGCGTGTCGATGGTGGGGATCAAGTCTCTGCCATTGAATCATTTCGGGCAACAGACCGCAACGGGTCTGTTTTGCTCCTTCAATTTTGACAGAGCAAGTTCGGCCAAGAAGAGACAGACGCCAGTTTCCAGTGAACGACTGGTAAACCTTGAAAAGCGGTCATTCAGAGACTGCCTTGAAATCAATAGTGGAAATTTACTTTCGGTGTTGCGGGGAAAGTCCTGCACCAAATAAAACCTGACATTTATCGAAACTGCGCGACAAGATTATTTTTAATTGGCGTTTGATTGTATCTCAGTGATGCCGTTTACGTTCCAATCGTAATTAATGTCAGCCTTGAGCGGTAAATTGGGTAAATCGGCTCGGTAACGGCGGATGAATGTTTCAACACCGCCGACAGACTTAAAATCCATCTCAAACCAGTCAAATATTCTGGAAATCTGGATGCTATTATCAATTCTGAGACCTTTATCGGCATTGCCCAGAAACTGTTGTACCTGTTCATTCAACTGAGTATTTAGGCCTGACGCAGTATAAGGCGAACTGCGAAGATCAGGACAGCTCACCGAGGCGCAAACGATGGCAAAATGAATGCGTGGCTCACCCATTGGGCGCAGGATTTTATTCTCTACTTCATCCAGCGAGACAGTTTTACCATCAATATCACCCGCGGACTTGCCCCACACAGGACTGATTAGACTTCCGACATCCTTGATGCTGTCAATTGGCCAGTGGTCAAGAACCATTTTTAACGCCAGGATATTATAAGCATTAATGTAAAAGGCCAGTTTTTCTTCCTTACTGCTGAGACTTTTAACAGGAAAATTGGATAATTGCTGATAGGCAGCTTCTAACTTACCGTTTTCTTTAAGCGCCCGATAATCCACCAAGGCCAGTTTGACATTGTTCTTTGTTCCCCGACTGACACTTTTTAACACTTCGGCATAAGCGCTCCAGTTCGGCTCTGCGGCAAACGAGTTAAAGCTCAGTATCAGCAGGGCTGTGAATATCATTAAGCGTTTCATTAAAATCACTGACTGTCTCCTAAAAAATTATCTGTACCTAATAGTCGTTCTTACCAACGATAACTTACAAATTTGAACCTCCTGCTTCATTATTTTTCAGGCAAGTTCCTGTCAAACGTTGAATTCAGCAATTATTCAATTTCCATGTAAGGTTTCCTCTGGCAATACGACTGACTATGTATATTTTTAACTTTTTGCAGATTTACATTGGGTTCTTCCACTTTTTTCAGTGTTCCCGTAGGAAATATCTGCTTACAGCTATTTTTTTCGGATATCCATCATTAAGGAAAACAACATGGCTTCTTCGCGTTTTGCACTATTGGCCTTTATCTCGGCGTTGATTGCTGCTTTTTTTATCTTCGACTTACAAAGCCACTTGACCTTGGAAGCACTGAAGACGCAGCAAGAAACAATTGATACTTATCGTAGTAATCATCCCGTTATGTCCGTAGCTATTTACGCACTGACTTATATTGCCGTAACGGGTTTATCTTTACCAGGCGCCGCTATTCTTACATTGGCCGGCGGCGCTGCGTTCGGTTTGCTGTGGGGAACATTGATTGTATCTTTTGCCTCCACCATCGGCGCAACACTGGCCTTTCTGGCCGCGCGCTTTTTGGTCCGTGATGCAGTTAAATCGCGCTTTGGTGAGCGCATACAAGCAATCGATGCAGGAGTGGCTAAAGAAGGCGCTCTTTACCTCTTTACGCTGAGATTGGTGCCGGTTTTTCCGTTCTTTGTGATTAACCTGGTGATGGGCCTGACCAATCTTAAAACACAGACTTTTTATTTGATCAGTCAGATAGGTATGCTGGCCGGAACCCTTGTTTATGTGAACGCAGGGACTCAACTGGGGCAACTGGAGTCCTTGTCGGGTATTTTGTCGCCAGGGCTGATTGGGTCTTTCGTTTTACTGGGTGTTTTTCCGCTGATTGCCAATAAAATCGTCGAAACCATTCAAGCGAACAAAGTCTACGCCCAATGGTCTAAGCCTACCCGTTTTGACAACAACATCGTCGTAATTGGAGGTGGCTCTGGTGGTCTGGTTACATCTTACATTGCCGCCACCGTCAAAGCCAAAGTCACCTTAATTGAAAAACATAAAATGGGCGGCGATTGCTTAAACACCGGCTGTGTGCCGTCAAAAGCCTTAATCCGTTCAGCAAAACTGCTGGCTCATATTCGCCGAGCTGCGGATTTCGGCATTAAAAAAGCCGACGCTGAATTCGATTTTGCCGATGTCATGGAGCGGGTGCAGTCGATTATCCTTACCGTCGAACCGCACGATTCCGTACAGCGTTATTCCGACTTGGGTGTTGAAGTCGTTGAAGGTGAGGCTAAAATTCTTTCTCCTTGGGAAGTTCAGGTAACAACAGCCGGTGAAATCCGAACCATTACTACCCGCTCCATCGTGATCGCCGCCGGTGCACGCCCGTTTGTTCCACCAATTCCAGGTATAGAAGAGGTCGGCTATTTAACTTCCGATAACATTTGGGCGTTGCGTGAACTGCCCAAACGTCTGGTTGTACTGGGTGGTGGGCCTATAGGCTGCGAACTGGCGCAAAGCTTTGCCCGTTTCGGCAGCCAAGTGACCCAAATGGAAATGGCACCGCGTTTGCTGATCCGAGAAGATAGCGATGTTTCTGAAATAGTCATGGCAAAGTTCCGCCAGGAAGGTATCGATGTGCTTGTTGAGCATACCGCCAAACAGTTCATCATCGAAAACGGTGAAAAAATCCTGATTGCCGAGCATCAAGGCCAAGACGTGCGCATTCCGTTCGATCAAGTATTATTAGCTATTGGCAGAGTTGCCAATACCCAAGGTTATGGTCTTGAAGAATTGGGCGTTGAACTATCGCCGCGACGCACCGTTGCTGTTAATGATTTCCAGCAGACTAGTTACCCGAATATTTTTGCCTGCGGTGACGTATCCGGACCGTTCCAGTTCACCCATACCGCAGCCCATCAAGCTTGGTATGCGGCGGTGAATGCGCTTTTCGGCGGTTTTAAGAAATTTAAAACCGATTATTCAGTCATTCCCTGGGCTACCTTTATCGATCCTGAAGTCGCCAGAGTCGGTCTTAATGAGCAGGATGCCAAAGAGCAAAACATTGCCTATGAAGTCAGCGCTTATCAACTTGACGATCTGGATCGAGCCATTGCCGACGGTGAAGCGCATGGTTTTGTCAAAGTGCTGACCCAACCTGGTAAAGACCGGATACTCGGTGTGACCATCGTTGGCGAACATGCCGGTGATCTGCTTGCTGAATTTGTGCTGGCGATGAAGCACAATATCGGTTTGAACAAGTTGCTGGGCACCATCCATATTTATCCCACCATGGCCGAGGCGAACAAGTATGTCGCTGGAGTCTGGAAACGCAACCATGCGCCGGAAGGCTTGCTGCGTTGGGTTGGACGTTTTCATGACTGGCGCAGGGGTTGAGTAAATAATAGGTAAGGATTGTTTGGCAATGACGACCAATATTAGTCGATGATAACAAGGGAATTAAGCATGAAAAAACTGGGTATAGTTGTAGCGCTTATTGTACTTATAGGTGCAGTCTGGGGATTTTTGAGAACAAAGCCTGATGATACAAAGATCGAAAAACTGGTGCTAACCGGCTCCAGCACAGTTGCACCGCTTGCTGCGGAAATCGGCAAACGCTTTGAATCGTTACACAATAATGTAAGGGTAGATGTGCAGACCGGCGGTTCCTCTCGCGGGGTCAGCGATGCCCGAGCTGGACTTGCCGACATTGGTATGGCTTCCAGAGCGCTAAAGGATGACGAAAAAGATTTATTGAGTTTTACCGTGGCTTTGGATGGGATCAGCATCATCTTAAATAAGGCTAATCCTGTTGAAGTGTTGAATAAACAGCAAATCATCGACATCTATGCCGGCAAAATCATCAGCTGGAAAGAGGTTGGCGGCAACGATGCTCCTATTACCGTGGTCAACAAAGCAGAAGGCCGTTCGACACTGGAACTGTTTCTGCATTATTTCGGTTTAAAAAATACCGATATCAAGCCGCAAGTCGTCATCGGCGATAATCAGCAAGGCATTAAAACGGTGGTCGGTAATCCGGATGCCATCGGTTACGTTTCTGTGGGCACAGCCGAATATGAGGCCGGGCAAGGTGCGGCAATTAAATTGTTGCCGTTGGAAGGCATAGCGGCTTCGGTAGAGAATGTGCGCAGCCGCAGTTTTCCTCTTTCCAGACCGTTGAATCTGGTGACCCGTGCTGAGCCTGTCGGAATCGCCAAAGACTTCATCGAATTTGCCAGTTCAACACAAGTTAATGATCTGATCGAGGCGCAATATTTTGTCCCTATCCCGCGCTGACCGGCAACTGGTTACGCTATTACGTGGCTGTGCGCTGCTGGCGGCAGCGATAGTATTGTTAATACTGTTGTTCCTGGTCAAGGAATCCTGGCCGGTGTTGCGGCATGTCGCATTGACACGTTTTGTTAGCGACGCATCCTGGCATCCGATGGACGGTTTATATAAGCTGACGCCGATGCTGTCGGCTACGCTGTATTCAACGCTAGGCGCAGTGCTGCTGGCCACACCTTTGGGCATCGCTTCAGCCTTGTTCAGTCGTTATTATGCCCCGTCATTGCTTGCCGGTTGCTATCGTCGGCTGATCGAATTACTGGCAGGCATTCCCTCGGTCGTTTACGGTTTTTGGGGATTAATAACGTTAGTGCCGTTAATTGGTCGCCTGCATCCGCCTGGTGTCAGTCTGTTAACTGGAATACTGGTATTGACGCTGATGATTTTACCGACCGTGGCATTAACCGTCGATGCCGCATTGGCGGCTGTGCCGATTGCTTATCTGCGCGGGGCCGCCGCCTTAGGGCTATCGCGTTGGGGTTTGATCAGCGGGGTGGCCTTGCCCGCCGCTCGTTCGGGCATAATCGCCGGCATTATGCTGGCAGCAGGCAGGGCTATCGGCGAAACGATGGCGGTGTTAATGGTGGCCGGCAATGTGGTGCAACAACCGCTAGGTCTGTTTGATTCGGTACGCACACTCACCTCAAACATTGCTTTGGAAATGGCCTACGCAACGGGTGACCATCGCGCAGCATTGTTTGTATCGGGCTTGGCCTTAATGTCTACGTTATTAGTTGTAGTCGGTACGGCAGAATTACTGTCCCGAGAGCCTCAGCATGACTAAAAATTCGTTAGCAACAGGGTTAATCTGGTTGGCGGCCATTCTAGTGAGTGGCGTCTTTTTCTGGTTGCTATCCGACATCCTGATTCACGGATTGCCTCACTTATCCTGGTCGTTTCTTGCCGAAGCGCCTAGAAATGCCGGTCGTTCCGGCGGTATCGGCTCGATTATCGTATCGACAGTGTTGATTTTAGCGGTTGCGATGGTAACGGCTGCACCTCTTAGTTTGGCTACGGCTGTGCTACTAAGTGAGTTTACTCGATATGACAGTGTGTTTGGCCGCTTGGTGCGAAGTAGTCTGGATGTACTGGCAGGTGTCCCATCCATTGTATTCGGGCTGTTCGGTAATGCCTTTTTTTGTATTTATCTGGATCTGGGTTTTTCCATTTTGTCCGGTGGTCTGACCTTGGCCTGCATGGTCTTGCCTATCTTGATCCGTACCGCTGAAGAAGGCTTGCAAGCAACCCCCAATGATTATCGGTTGGCAGCCGCTGCGCTGGGTATGTCACGTAGCGCAGCACTGGTCCATCTATTGTTGCCAACAGCAATCCCAGCTCTGGTCGCCGGTTTAATGCTGGGTATCGGGCGGGCCGTTGCCGAAACCGCTGCGCTGATTTTTACCAGCGGTTATGTCGATCGTATGCCGGACTCTCTATTTGATTCCGGCAGGGCTTTATCGGTGCATATTTACGACCTATCCATGAATGTGGCGGGCGGCGATGCCAGTGCCTTCTCCTCCGCGCTGGTGTTAATCCTGCTTTTATTAATCATCAACAGCATTGCCATGGGCTTGGCTAAACATTGGTTACACAGGGGAGTTGTTACCGCATGAATTTGATTATAAATCCAAAAAAGGAGCCTATCGATAAAACCCATAAGGATGAGGCTTATACCCTGGGGCCTTTGCAGGCAGGCCCTCCGTGCTGCGAGCCTGAACCTCTGATTCGGGTTGACAAGCTATCATTGCATTACGGAAAAAAACCGGCGTTGGAGAATGTTTCACTGGATATCTATAAACGATGTATCACCGCGTTGATCGGACCTTCAGGTTGCGGTAAAACCAGTTTCCTGTCAGTGCTTAATCGGATGACCGATATGATTCCGGATTGCCGCGTGTCGGGCAATGTGCATTTTGACGGTAGAGATTTACGTCATCCGGCCCTTGACGTACAAGGATTGCGCCGCGATATTGGCATGATTTTTCAAAAGCCAGTGCCGTTTCCGCTGTCGATCCGGCGCAATATTGAACTGCCGCTACGCGAACACGGCATGAGTAAACAAGCTGATTTGAATGAGGTTATGCAACAGGTTCTACAGGATGTAGGCTTATGGGATGAAGTGAAAGACCGACTGGAATCCTCGGCGCTGGCTTTGTCCGGAGGACAGCAACAACGTCTGTGTATCGCCAGGGCATTGGCATTGAAGCCGAAAGTATTATTGATGGATGAACCGTGCAGTGCCTTAGACCCGATTTCTTCAGGTGTGGTGGAAGATTTGGTTCAGCGTTTACGCGGAAAATACACGGTCGTGATCGTGACTCATAATTTGGCCCAAGCCCGACGCATTGCCAATTATGCCGGGTTTTTTTGGATCAAAGATCAGCGAGCCGGATGCCTGATCGAATTTGGGCGATGTAAGCAGATTTTTGAAGCCCCAGCGCATGAATTAACAGCGGCTTATGTAAATGGCAATCGCGGTTGAGGCTTTAGCTTTAACCGAACACATAAAGGAATCGACAAGGCTGCTTTTATTGCGGACAAAGAAAATCCGCTACCCGTGTGATCGGACGTAGCGGATTCTTTTTTTATGCCGGTTCTGATCTTAACTGCAACCGTATGATGAACTTAGTGTAAAGAGAATATCGCAGTCTCATGATGCGCTGGGTCGAATTGATACATCCGCAACCTTGAAGATGGTTCGTAGTTCATGGTGAAGTCGAGCTTGTGTACGCTAGGGATCCCGTCTAAACCAACACCATTAACAGGTGGTACGTTAATCATACCGAACGGTCCGCCAGCGTTCATCCACCATTGGAAGCGTCCGAAAGTAAACCAACACCCCGAACCACCAATGTTTTTAGTGGATTGGAACTGATTTTCCCAGCCGCGTGAGCCGCCAAAATCGGGATTCAGATAGCTGTGTAAAAAATGATCGCCATTTAGCAAAGTGATTTTAACGTTAGTGCCGCGTACTCTCCATTTGCTCAGCTCAGCACTGCCTCCTCCTTTCATTTGACCATAAATGGTATTGTTGGCGTAAAACAGCGTCGCATCGGCATCCGGATCAGGCTTGACACCGCGCGGCAAACGGGTCCGATGGCCCCAGTCATCAAAAGCGGCCAGCGCTTCATCCATCAGAGCCCTGATCTCAACATCTGAAGGAGGCGCTCCCGGCAACGTGGAGGCATCGTCAGCGTATCCGGCAGCTTTGCGTGCAGACTGCCACATTCTTTTTTCGGGTGCGAGTTCGCCAATTTTAGCGATGGCCGCAAGCTTGTTTTCTACGCTCGCCGATGGCGCCATGCCGAACACATCCTGTTCCCATTGCACCATCGTCCTTGGAACGCCCGCCTCATTAGGCAGTTTCTTGGCGGCATTTTCCGTCACTTGACCACGGGGCGGATGCTCTCTCCAGCCCCAGGTATAGGACAGGTTGTAGTATTTTCCGGGAGGCATCTTCATCTTGAAAATATAGCGTTTGCCATCGAACATTGGGAAAAATGTCGTATCCATGCTGGTATGAGGCATAGGCGGCATTCCCGGCATACTGAGAGCCGGATCATCAAAATACATCACCATGGGCGAGAAATCATCCTCTCCACGATGAAGCACATCCACGGTATAGGTGATGGTGAATGGCTCTTCTTTAACTTCGCTGACATCAATGAACGCGGCATCAGCCTCGATATGGCTGCCGTACCAGATCTGATGAATGTTTACATTTTTAGTGGCCTTATCAACTTTAGCCACTTTCTCGGGACCTTTGTAATGCAAGACTGATATGCCACTATAAACTCGGTCAGGCATAGCATTACCTTCCAGAATATCCAGAGCGCGTTCAGCTAGCTGTTGGCCGCTTAAGCCATCCTCTCCTGGTAGCCGTTTCTCGGTTATAAAGCTGCCTTTGATGTTGTCTTTATCCTCGTGGTCTTGCCTGAGTAACTTAAAAATATGCATCAAATCGGTCTCAGGCGAGGCCTCGCTAATACTACTAACCGCAGGTGTATCGTGCAGGTTGTAAGGATGTGCAGCACTGGATGGCAAGGTATTCGGCATTTCCGCGCCATTGCCGTCGAACAGGTTGCCATCAAAGTTGGGTAGAAGATTGGTGGCTTGGGCAGGATTGACAAAAGGATCTTTTTCGGCAAAGAGCGACGGGCTCGTAATCACTGTTGTCGTATCCCCCACTGTAGTTTGACTCGGCATGGCCGGGCGGGCATTCGGGCAGGGATGACCTACGTAAATGGTTCTGGTTGTACCGTCTGGAAGCATTTGTGCCGTAGGCACACACTGACCTGGACCATTCGGCAAATTCGGGCTAGGAGCGGCGAGTGCTGATCCATTAGCTACGGACAGTAAGGCCAGCGTACCGAAAAATGTTCGGCTTAATAATGTTTTTTTCATGATATTTTCCTGTTGAACACTAGGCCTTGTTGCAATTCGGATCTTTTTTTACTTCAACCCATGATAGTCGCTCGGCGAGTTGATGCGGTTTTGCCATGGCATGAGAGGCTGCCCAGCGTGCGTAAGGCTCGTTACCGTAGCGCCAGATGTGATGATTAGCTCCCTCTCCTTCGTAACCTCCGTGAGAGCCTAACTTTTGGTAAAGTGCTTGCATATCGGAAGGTTTACCGGTTACAAATATCCAGCCGTCTTTCGCGCCATGCTTTTTAGCGAATGCTTCCAGCACGGCTGGGGTATCATGTTCGGGATCGGTTGTAATCGATACCATAAAGGTTCCTCGCCCCAGCTTGTCCCCGACCAGCTCTTGAACTTTCGCAAGATTCTGGGTGACGGGGAACTGCTCTTCAGATTTTACCGACATGAAATTGATGCCAACGATCTTGCCCTTAATCAAATCATCATAGAACCAAGCCTTACGGCCTGTATGGGTCATGACAACGATATTAGGGAAATATTTTTCTGATGGCCCACCGGGTTTTTTACAGCTTTGACTTTCTGCTGAAGCGGCTGCCAAGTTGCTGGTGCCGGTATTTGCACAGGCAGATAAAGCCAAGGCTGGCAATACGGCGGCGCTGGCGGTTAAAAATTGTCTTCTACTTTTCATGGTTGATTCCTGTTCAAATTAAAAGCCGGCGGGCGGAGTGCCTAAACGCATCACTGGGCGCGGTTCAATTATTCCACCTAGAGCTGGGCCATGTTTGGACGGCGAGATGTGCCAGTGAATCATCATGGTGTGATCTTCATGGACAACGTTGTGGCAATGCATGACATGACAGCCGAGGAAATCCCGGAAATGGAACAACAGCTTCACTTCATCACCTGGACCCAAGGTCAAAACATCCTTGCGTGAATTGTTCACATCATTTGCTTTCAGAGGTTTACCATTGAATTCCAGAATCCGAAACTCTTCAAAATGGATATGAACCGGATGCTCCCAGCGAGTGCCGCCGTTGCGTATAGTCCAGATTTCCGCACTGCCCTGTTCGCAATATGCATCCATGCGATCCATATCAAAGCCAAGACCATTAACGGTCCACATACCGCCAAAATAGTCAAATTTGAACACGCGTTCCCTTTTGACCTCATTCAGATTGATTTTTGGCAGCGCTCGCAGTTTGCTGGGAACGAGGCTGTTATCGGGACCGGTCAGAGGGACGACTCTAAATTCCATTACCGGATCGCCTTCTCCTTTGTCGAATTTGCGGCCAGTCGGCCCTTCACCCCGAATCTGCTCCATCAGATTTTCAAGTACGACAGAGGCGCCGGGTTGATATTGTGAAAAATCGACGATAACGTCAAAACGTTGTGCCACCGATAGCTTGATTGTTTCGGCGCTGACGGGTTTAGGCAGCAAATTTCCATCATTAGCGATTACGGTAAAATGCTGGTCGGAACGCAGACCCAACTCGTAGAAACGTGATGGCCCGCCATTCAGGAAGCGGAAGCGGTATTTGCGTGGCTCGACTTCCAGAAAGGGTGTGATTTTGCGATTGACCGTATAGTACCTGCCCAGAAAGCCATTAGTATCCTGGCTAAGGTAGAGTTGTCCATCTGCGCCAAGGCTGATGTCATGAAGAATCATCGGAACATCGTATTTGCCGCTGGGCAGTCTGAACGCATCGGGACTAGTATCGTTCTCGTTACCGGTGTCCTGATTATCGAACAGCAGATAAAACCCTGTCAGCCCCATGTACACGTTGGTTGCCGTAAAGTCCATGCGGTGATCGTGATACCACTGAGTTGTCTGTTTCTCCAGAGGATCCCCGCCTGCAGGCGTATTAACATGGTGATAATCCCAAAAATAACCTGGATCAACCCAGTCCCAAGGCATGCCGTCGCTTTCTGATGCCTGGTGTAGATTGTGTAAATGCGTCGTAAAAGAAGGCAGCGCAAAACCGACATGATCGGCAGGCAGCTGGTTATAACGACGAATCAGGATGGGCTCGCCATAGCGGGCATGGAAAGTTTCACCGGGCACATTACCATTGAATCCCCATACTCTAGTAGCGAACGGTATTCCACTGTGGTATTGATGGTCAAATTCCCGGAGTACTTGAATATAAGTCTTCTGCGGTAGAAACTCGCTGTAACGTTGATGTCTTGCAGGATCAATCGGAGGGTCTAACGGGAAATTTATGGGCTTAGCAGTCGGTATAAGCGGCAGGGGGTCTGCAAAAAGACTCAGATTAAAGTCGTGCGAACCGGGGTCATCTTCGGCGAGTGGTACGTCGCCTGAGGTGCACAAATTCCCGACCAATGCTCCAGCACCGAAAATTTGTTGTGATGTTGCCACGCCAGCGCCTGCTGTTAGCAAGCTTAGTTTAAGCATGTGTCTTCTTGCTGTATTAGTCATAGTTAAGCCTTATCTATAGATAAAATTATGGTCGCTATTCCGTATCACTTCGTGAGAAGCTTGATTCTTCTGTGTTTTCGACCGCAGAGAGGTCTTAGGAGTGTTGCATGAATAAAAATTTAAGATTTGTCGCACCGCCGGGAATGATAAGGGCGCGAAAAATTTATAAATTACTTGAAAACTAATACCGGAACAGACGACTAATAGTCATCCAAACTCATTCAATAACAGAATCAAGAATGACCATGCTGAATCGCCAACACATGGCGCATATACCTCGGTCAACTTTATAAAAACCAATTAGTCACACCCAAGCATACTTATTACAGAAGAGCTGTAGGGAACGTGTCAGAATTTGGTATAAGTAATTTTACGTAAGCTTATTCTGACATTTTTTAACAAAAATTAAACATTCTAGTTCTGAATAGTATCTATTCATTGAATTAATGGACGTGAGGATGGGCGAGCTTTTCGCAATTTAATTGCTATACTTCTGAGAAATTCAAATTTCATTGTGTTAGCCAGTTATGAATATTCGAAACTTGGACCTCAACCTGTTACATGTTTTTGTTACTGTATACGATTGCAGAAGTATCACCATTGCAGCCAAACAGCTTCATCTTTCACAGCCGGCTGTCAGTAATGCGATTACACGATTAAACAATACCTTAGGCATAGCGCTTTTTGTCAAAAACAGTCGCTCTATTGCCCCCACCCGACAAGCTGATGCCTTATACCTCGACATAAAATGTTGTCTTCAAAAAATAAACTCGACATTGTCGCAACAAACCCATTTTGATCCGGCAACATCCGAACGTACTTTTCGAGTTGCAACCTCCAATTATGGCGAAATTGACTTGTTCTCAAAACTCATTCCCCGCCTTCTGAGCGTTGCACCCAATATAAAGTTGGTTCACAAAATTTGCCCAAGTGATAATTTTTGTCAGTACTTACAAAATGGCCAGTTAGATTTAGGTCTGTTCTTTGATCGGCGTGTCGAGAAGGGCATACATAAAGAATTTTTATATAATGATTCCTTGGTATTGATTACCGGGCTCCAGCATCCGCCATTGCCGGATAATTTAACTATTGATGACATCGTAAAACTCGATTTCATTAGTTTTAAAAACGAATGCAATAACTTTGATTTTTTATTTTCTGTATTTAATAACCACCCCGATTATCGTGCTCCCCGCTTTACAGTAGCAACCATGTGGAGTGTTTTTTTCATTGTTTCCACTACTACATTAGTGGCTGTTAGCCCTCTTTTGTATGCAAAAACACTTGAAAAACATCTACCGATTAAAGTTCATCACCTCACCGATGTTGAAAAAATAGAGCTAAACCTTTATTGGCGAGACATTGAGATGCAGGATCCTGGTCATAAATGGCTTAGAGAATTGATTAAAGATATGTTTATTAATAATTCTTGAGAACAGTCGTGCGAATTAATTGATGTTGCGCTCGCAGAATGCCTGATATCCGGTTTTTTGTTCGGTTCACTGAATATTTTTTTGTAAGGTTTCTTGTTCTCATAACGACTTATGATTAATAAATTGACAGTAGGGAACGACCATGGTCGTAAGCGTCTTATTCAGCACCGTCGGTGTGGCGACTTTATTTGGCAGTGGCAAAGTAAATTTTGATTGGAACTGAGTAGGTAACTGCTCGACTGTGGGCGAAGATAAATCCACCACAGCTTGAGTGTATCAAATGCGCCTATCTCAGCTGCTATTTATTATTATGCCATTGCGGCCAGCTTTTAATTTGAAACTAGAGGAAATCTATGACTACCAGCATCGAAATTAGCGAATCCGTCCGCCATTATTATGGTCAGGTTTTGCGATCCAGTAATGATTTGAAAACCAGTGCCTGTTGCAGCATTGACGCGATGCCCGGTTACTTAAAAGCTTTAATGACCGGCTTACATCCAGAAGTGCTGGAACGCTTTTATGGCTGCGGTTCCCCGCTGCCTCCGGCTTTGTGGGGCAAGACCGTATTAGATTTAGGCTGCGGTTCAGGACGCGACTGTTATTTGCTATCGAAACTGGTCGGCCCAGAGGGGCGAGTAGTTGGCGTCGATATGACGCCGGAACAGTTAGAAGTCGCCGTTCGTCATCGCGACTGGCATGCGGAGCGCTTTGGCTATGCTAATGTCGAGTTTTTGCACGGTCACATCGAGAATCTGGCCGCTATCGGTATCGAAGACAACAGCATTGACGTGGTAATTTCAAATTGCGTGATCAACCTGTCACCGGAAAAACCCAGGGTACTAGCGGAAATATTCCGGGTATTAAAACCGGGTGGTGAACTGTATTTTTCCGATGTCTTCGCCGATCGCCGTATTCCTGCCGCTTTGCGCCAAGACCCCGTTTTGCTGGGTGAATGCTTGGGCGGCGCCTTGTATTGGGAAGATTTCCGGAGAATTTTGCATGAGCTGGGATGCCCCGATGTACGTGTCATCAAGCAAAATTCTATCAGTCTCGACGCCCCTGAGGTTGCCGCCAAAATCGGTATGGTCAAGTTCAGCTCAGTCACCGTTAGCGCATTCAAGCTAGCGCTGGAAGACCGTTGCGAGGATTACGGACAGGTGGCCTGCTATCTCGGCACCATCCCCGAGCAACTGCATGCTTTCGATCTGGACGACCATCATCACTTCGAAACCGGTCGGCCATTGCGGGTCTGCGGCAATACCGCCGATATGCTGGCTTTAAGTCGCTATGCCCAGCATTTTCAAGTGCAGGGTGAAAAATCCCGGCACTTCGGATTATTCGACTGTACACCGGGATCGCAAACCGAATCCGGCTCTACCAATGGTTTGTGTTGCTGAGCAGCATAGCAGTGATAACAGGAACACTATTGACCGAGAAAAACCTGTCTGCACAACGGCCGATATTATTTCGCTACGCGCTGCTGCAATTGCGTGACAGCGATTTGGCCGACGATGTTGTGCAGGAGACACTGTTGGCTGCCTTGCAATCAGCATCAAGTTTCGAGGGCAGGGCGGAGTTGCGTACATGGCTCATCGGTATTCTTAAGTACAAAATTGCCGATCACTGGCGGCGTAGCGCCCGTGAAAGCACTGTCTCGAAGTTTACTCTGACTGATGAAGACGAGGGAGAAACGGAGCAAGACCTTTTTTTTACGAGTAGTGGTCAATGGAACCACGGACCAAAGGCTTGGTCCGATCCGGAAGCGGCTCTTAAACAGCAGGAATTCTGGACAATATACGAGACATGTCAAACCAATCTGCCGCCGAAAATGGCCAAGGTCTTTATGCTGCGCGAACTCGTAGGTCTGGAGGCGGCCGAAGTGTGCCGGGAAACAGGGCTCAGTGAAGCTAATTACTGGGTAACCATGCACCGTGCGCGACTCAGGTTGCGCGAATGCCTGGAAATCCACTGGTTCAATAATACAAAAAAGGAGAAACACCATGCGTAGCTGTCGAGATATTTCCGCCCTGGTTTCCCAGGAACTTGATAAAAAATTGAGCTTAGGAGAGCGTTTAGCTGTGCGGCTGCATGTGATGATGTGTATCCGCTGCCGCAATTTCAGAACCCAGTCTCAGTTCATCCGCAAGGCAGCGCGTCTTTACACCGACAATCTGCAAAGCAGACTGGATAAGAAATCGTGAATGGGGATCAATCTGTCCATGCAAGTCACAATCAGCGTCGTAAGCGTTGCAGCCAGCTCCCTTAACCTTTCACAATCAACGTTACCTATGTATTTGTGTCTTACATGATTAAAAAACACAGGTACCAAATAAGTGCACCGATAATCATAATGAGAAGACTGTTTATCACGTTATTGATGGTTTTTACAACTCAGGATCTGCTTGCTAAATCCAAGCTGATGATAGGTGAATTCAGCCGTAACCAGCTAGATGGCTGGGAGCATAAAAGTTTTAAAGGCGAAACCCGTTATCAATTGCAAACCCTGGATGGTGTTATGGGGTTGAAAGCCGACAGCCACGGCGCAGCTTCCGGCTTGTTTAAAGAGCAGCATATTGATTTGGAACAAACGCCGTTTCTGAACTGGTCCTGGCGCATTACCAACCGCTTAGAAGGGTTAAATGAACAAACTAAGTCTGGTGATGATTATGCTGCCCGTATTTATGTGGTGGTCAAGGGCGGCCTAGCGTTTTGGCAAACCAAGGCGATTAATTATGTTTGGGCAAGCAATACTGCCAAAGGCAGTGTCTGGCCCAATGCCTTTGCCGGCGATCATACGATGATGCTGGCTTTGCGCGGCCCGGAAGCATCGACAGACATTTGGTACACTGAAAAACGCAATGTCCGCGCCGACCTGCAAAAGTTGCTTGGCGAAGATTTTCGGTTTATCGATGCAGTGGCGCTGATGACCGACACTGATAACAGTAACCAACAAGTTTCTGCCTTTTATGGCGACATTTGGTTTTCCAAGGATTAATCATGCACGACACTCGCCCACTCTTAGCCAATAGTGATTTTCCGGCCATTTTCCGTAAACCGCTGGAAATCCTGCAAGTCAACCTAGGCTATCTCTGTAACTTGAGCTGTGTACATTGTCATGTCAATGCAGGGCCTAAGCGCACCGAGCTGATGAGCCTGGAAACACTGGAGCAGGTGTTGGCGTTGGCTCAGGCAGCTAATATTCACACACTGGACTTAACCGGCGGTGCTCCGGAAATGCACCCACAATTTCACTATCTAGTGAAGGCAGCGCGCAGGCAGGGAATTAAGGTTATCGATCGCTGTAATCTGACCATTTTGGAAGATCAGCGTTATACAGGTTTGGCAGAATTTCTGTCCGAGCAGCAGGTTGAAATCAGCGCCTCACTACCCTGTTATCTGGAAGAAAATGTCGATAAACAGCGCGGTAAAGGCGTATTCAAGGACAGTCTGGCCGCTTTGCAGCACCTGAACCGGTTGGGTTATGGTCAGCCAGACAGCCAGTTGCAGCTTAATCTGGTTTTCAACCCGCAAGATGCAGTATTGCCGCCCGTTCAACAAAGCCTGGAACAGGCCTATAAAAAGTATTTGCTACAGCATTACGGCATCGTCTTTAACCGGCTCTATGCCATCGTCAATATGCCGATCCAGCGTTTTGGCAGTATGCTGGTCAGTCAGAGGCGATTTGATGCGTATCTAAACTTATTACGCAGCAGTTTTCGCGAGGACAATCTCGCCCAACTAATGTGCCTGAATACGCTGAGCATCGATTGGCAGGGCTATGTTTACGATTGCGATTTCAACCAGATGCTATCCATGCCGTTGGGGGCGGTTGCTAAGCCACGCGTGCATATTGGCGATTTAACTCTGGACACTTTGAACGGTGCAGCAATTGCTACTGCTGCACATTGCTACGGTTGTACGGCAGGACAGGGCAGCAGTTGCGGCGGCGCTTTATAGGCAAACCGATCATGAAACCGCAACTCAGCATTATCATCCCTGTTGTCAATGAGGCCAGTCAAATTGCCGTCAAACTGCAAGCCTTGCAACCGCTACGGGACCGTTGCCAATTGCTGCTGGTCGATGGCGGTAGCGACGACGACAGCGCAAAAATAGCCAGACTGCTGGTCGATCAAGTATTACAGAGCCCTCGCGGCCGAGCTCGTCAGATGAATTGCGGTGCGGCGAGCGCGCATGGCGATGTGCTGTTGTTTTTGCATGCCGACACCAGTTTACCGAATAACGCCATAAACCTGATATTGCAGGCAGTTACTAATGGATACCAATGGGGTCGATTCGATGTCAGCTTCGACAATCCGCAGCCTGTTTTTAGGCTGATCGCTTTCATGATGAACTGGCGTTCGCGGCTGACCGGCATCGCCACTGGCGACCAGGCTTTGTTCATGACTCGTCAGGCTTTTCAGGCCGTTGTCGGGTTTCCTGATATCGCACTGATGGAGGATATTGCTATGAGTGCGCGTCTGAAAAAACTGGGTAGTCCGTGTTGCCTGACAGCCAAGGTTGTCACTTCGGCACGGCGTTGGCAACGAAACGGAATTCTCAAAACCATCCTACTAATGTGGTGGCTGCGACTCAGGTATTTTTTCGGTGCTGATCCCCGCGAGCTGGTAGCTAGCTACTACAGTAGATATTGATGGAAACCGTTGTCCGTTTTAGCTTATTTCTTAATATCTTATTTTTGTATTCATTAGTAATGGCGACTTTGAATATGTTCCCGTTTAAGCGGGTTGAGCTATGACCACTCTTTTCCCCAACAGCGTACTGCTGATCTTTTGTAAGGCGCCGGTAGCGGGGCAAGTTAAAACTCGGTTGCAACCGACGCTAACCGCAACTCAAGCCGCCGCCGCGCACCGACAACTGACTCGATTGACGCTGGATCGTGCGTTTCAAAAGCCATTGTGTGACGTTCAGCTTTACTGCACTCCTGATACCAATCATTCATTTTTCGAACAGTGCACCAAGTATTATCCTTTGGTACTGTCTACGCAATGTGGTTCCGATCTTGGAGACAAGATGCTGAATGCCTTTAGTGACGCCCTGTCACAGTATCGCCATGCGATCCTGATCGGCTGCGATTGTCCAAGCCTTACTGTTGATGACTTACAGGAAGCCCTGACAGCTCTTCAAAGCGGCCAAGATTGGAAAAGAGCATTGAAATTTTTCCACTTTTTCAATAAAAAAGCGTCTAAGCTTTCCAGAATGTAAAGCTTAACTATCTGTTTATTAATTAATAACTCTATTAGATGACTGGAAAATATGGCGCTGATTAGTGGAAAATTT
>DATBRD010000078.1:0-197081 GCA_036560465.1 Methylobacter sp. | reverse complement strand
TTGTTGGCGGATAGCCTCAACGGCCACTTTCGCCTTAAATTCCGTTGTATGATTTTTTCGTATCTTTGCCATATTTCACTTTGCCTCTCGATAAGATTTTCTATCTTAAGCCGTGGTCTGAAATATGGGGAGTACTATAACGCTCAGCAGGCCGATAACATTAATCAAGCGACATTTGATTGCGAGACACTTGAAAGGATTAAGTTTCTCCAAGAAAGTTGAGCTAACGATTTTTCCATTCTGGATTTTTAGATTACCGGCCTTGCCTTCTTTAAACATCTGGTAGGCAGTATCAGCCGCATTAACTTGTTCACGGCTGGGTTTGCTGCGTACCGATATGTAACCGGCTAGTTGATCGTTTTCATAAAAGGGTGTGACATTGGCTAACACCCAGTAAAAGTCGCCATTTTTGCAGCGATTCTTGACCAGCCCGGTCCACGGGCGATTCGCTTTCAACGCCTTCCACAGATCGGCAAATGCTTCCGGCGGCATGTCGGGATGGCGGACGATATTGTGCGGAGAGCCGATCAATTCCGCTTTGGTGAATCCGCTAACGCGAAGAAAGTCTTCGTTGATATAAGTAATGAGCCCTTTTAAATCAGTCTTGGATACTATGGAGTCACTATCTTTAAGCGAGTATTCCACATTGGTTACCGGCATGTTGATCTGCATAAACTGTCTCTTATGATTTTTTGTTATTTAGAGTGATATTTGCAAAGTTGCCAATCAACGTCGTCAGAATGATTGTTTTCGAAAAATACCCGTATTGATAGAGTGGATTTTAGTTGCTTTTGTGATGTATTGCTCAGTTTTTTATATTATTTTTCTGTTTTAAAAAGGTTTTCTTCCTTTTTTTTAAAAAGCACCAAAAGCTAAAATTTGAAGAATTACTTCTTATATAAGACGTGTAAGAGGTCCTATATTACTCAGTGTATAAAAATTATTTGTCATTTTTACAAGAGCTTACATTTATGGTTTGCGTAATGAAAAACGCTGTTGCGTATTTAAGGCAATATAAATGACCGAATTAAGAGTAATTGCTAATGAAGCAAGGTTGCAGACGGCTGCCAAGTCGCTGCTTGATGTGCTTGAATGTATTCGTCCTGCTTAAGCGACATCGGAATATACTTTTCGATAATGGCTGGTAATGAATCCTTAACGTAAATCAGCTTCGCATGATGACTGAGGAATGACATTATCAGGTAGAGAATACACGAGCAGGCGTATAAATAAAGGATGCCCGGCTTTATTAAAAAAAATAAAGTAAAATAACCGGTTTTAAACATTACTCCGTAGATATTAAGCAGACAGCAAAGGTACATAATGAAGAATTATAAAATCGCAGTGTTAGCCGGTGACGGTATCGGTCCTGAAATTACTCGGGAAGCCATTAAAGTGCTCAAGCTTGTTGAAGAGCGTAATGATGTTTCTTTTGAACTGATGCCCGCAGCTTTTGGAGCTTGCGCCTATTTTGAATTCGGCGATGCGTTTCCGCAGTCGACTATCGATATTTGCGATCAAGCCGATGCGATTCTTAAGGGGCCGATTGGTTTGAGCCATGAGCAATCCAAAACAATTCCGGTTGATAAGCAACCCGAGCGCGGCGCACTGCTGCCGATGCGTCGCCGTTACAACACTTATGCCAACTTTAGGCCGGTTGTGCTGCCCAAAGCCCTGGCGCATTTCTCGCCGTTAAAGCCTGAAATCATCGGCGAGGGCATCGACATTATGATGGTTCGCGAGCTGGTAGGCGGCCTGTATTTCGGTACCAAGGAAACCGGCGTTAACGAGCAGGGCTTGCGTTATGTCAAAGAAACGCTGGAATATGATGAGCACCAGATCAGGCAAATTTTGCTTCAAGCGTTTAAACTCGCCAGCAAACGCAAGAAAGTGCTGCACAACATCCATAAAAGCAATGTACTGAAATCAAGCGTGTTGTGGAATGAAATACTGGATGAAGTGGCTAAAGACTATCCTGAAGTGGAAGTTATCCATCAGTTGGTCGATTCAGCCGCGACTAACCTGTGTCTGAAACCCACGCAGTTCGACGTGATGGTGATGGAAAATATGTTCGGCGACATCCTCAGCGATCAGGGCGGCGGTATTTTGGGCTCGCTGGGCTTGATGCCTTCTGCCTGCATTGGTGATGAAAAAGCCTATTACGAGCCGTCGCATGGCTCGGCACCGGACATCGCCGGCAAAAATATCGCCAATCCTTACTCCATGATCGGCTCGGTTGCGATGATGCTGGAAAACAGCTTCGATATGGCCGAAGAAGCCAAAAATGTCTGGGCTGCGATGCAAGGCGTATTCGGCGACGGTTACTCAACTGCCGACCTGTCCAAGCCGGGCAGCGGCGTTACCATGATCAGCACCGAAGAATTCGGCGACAAGGTTGTTGAAAAGCTGAGGCAGATGCCAAGAGTGTAAGGCTGCTTTAACTGATCAAGGCGGGGCATGTGCCTTACATACCCCGCCTCTTCCTTCCAGCTATTGACCTATATAGCTAACATAAGCCCGATAACCCGCAAAAACCGACAGCAGCAGGAAGATAGTGCCGCTGATCCTGTGCAATAACGTTAACGGGATTTTTTGCAAAATAGTGCGGCCGGCCAAGATTCCCAGAGCGGATGTTGAGGCCAGCGCGACCGTCGAACCGAACCATACTGCAATAGGTGCTGCCGTGCTGCTTAAGCCGACAACAGCCAGCTGGGTTTTGTCGCCGAATTCAGCCATAGTAATCAATAAAAAAGTCGTGAAAAAAATGCCGTGACCGCTTTTTTCCTTAACTTCCTCCTTATCATCATCCTCTTCTATGCGCAAAGAATGAATGCCGAAAGCCGCAAACAGGAACGCGACGACTGAAGCGACAATATAGGCCGGCAGCCAGCTGGCGATGGCGATGCCAAAAACGACAGCCAGGGTGTTTAAAAAGGCAAACGCCGAAATGGCGCCCAGCAAAACCGGCATGGCTCTGTGCCGGGACGCCAGCGTCATGCACACCAGTTGGCTTTTATCGCCAATTTCAGCCGCTGCAATCAACGCAAAGCTGGTCGCTGCCGTGGCTGATATTTCGCCGAAGTTGCCGTTGCTTAGTAACGATAAGAAATGCTGTAAAGAGTTTTGAATGTTTTCGTAAAAAGGTGCGGTGCTCAGTGACGCGAGAAGATGTGTTAAGTAACTTTGAAGGTGATCCATTTTGTTTCCTGAGAACGATTCTTTTCAGTGCCGTTGTAAAGTGATGCCTCACTTTGCAACGGCTATGAGGTAGGGTATTAGCCCAGCATGTTGTCCAAGACCATCATGATGATGAAGCCGATCATTAATGCAAAGGTAGCGTAGCGGGAGCGACCGTCAGAATGGGTCTCGGGAATAATTTCTTCACTGATGACAAAGAGCATGGCTCCAGCGGCAAAACCCATGGCTATCGGCAAGATAGGTTGAAAGACGGTAACCATAGTAATGCCGAGCAAGCCGCCTACAGGCTCCACCAAGCCTGTCACTGTGGCAATACCGACAGCTCGCCACTTGTTGTAGCCCAGTCCGACCAGGGGCAGAGCGACGGCCAAGCCTTCGGGAATATTTTGCAAGGCTATGGCGACAGCCAGCACTACGCCGTTTTTCATCTCTCCGGAACCGAAACTGACGCCGACCGACATGCCTTCAGGGAAGTTGTGGATAGTAATGGCGATGATGAACAGCCAAACTTTTTTTAGGGAGGTCAGTTGGGTATCGGAAATTGAATCGAAATGCACATGCGGCAACTGGCGGTCAGCGTAATGCAGAAACAGCGCGCCGATCAACATGCCCAGGGAGACGACATAAATGCCTTTGCCGGGCCAGACTTGGTTGCCGTAGTCCATGCCGGGAACCAGTAGCGAAAATGCGGTTGCGGCCAGCATGACGCCTGCGGCGGCGCCAAGCATGCTGTTAAACAGGTTTTTGGAGATGTCTTTGAAAAACAGGGCAGGTAACGCGCCAAGGCCTGTAGCCATTCCTGCCAGGATACTGGCAAAAAAACCGATAACAACGATTCGACCAAAAATCAAATACAAACCGCCGAACACCACCAGCTGCGACAGCAGAAATAATCCAGCCACTATCGTCCAGCGTTGTAGCGGCGGCATAGCCAGCAGTTTTTGATAATTGTCGCTGGATTTTATGGCATCTACTTGGTCTTCAAAATAGCGTTGCAATTTAGTCACAGTCTCTGTCGTTAACGTCATAAGTTTTACCTGCATCGGCTTGTTTTGGAATTTCCCCCAGGCATTATAACCAAATACCCAGAGCTTGGGGTTGTTTGTGGCGGACTACCGGAAGGCATATCTGTGTCCCTACGTTGGTTTCGGCACTTTGCATAAACCTAGGAATATTTCCTTTTGTCGGCTGTCGCCTAGTGCAAGAGCAACGGTTTGGCTATCATGGAAGGGTTATTTGATTGGAGTGAAGAATGAAGAAACTTGCATGCACAATGCTTGGTCTGAGCCTGACGGCGGCCGGAGCGGTTTCGGCCAAAGATAAGCCTCTGGATCTGGGGACTATCGACGTGGTCGGCGTAACGCCGTTACAGGATAGCGGCGTTACCGCCAGTAAAGTACCGGCCAACATTCAAAACGTGTCTTCCGAACAGCTGGAAAAAGCCCAAAGTGTGACTTTGGCCGATTATATCAGCCGCTACCTCGGCAGTGTGCATGTCAATGAAGCGCAAAGTAACCCGTTGCAGCCGGACATTTCCTATCGCGGCTTTGTCGCTTCGCCATTGCTCGGGTTGCCGCAAGGTTTATCGACTTATGTCAACGGCGTTCGCTTTAACGAACCGTTTGGCGATACGGTTAATTGGGATTTAATTCCTAAAGGTGCGATTGATTCGATGGCTTTATATCCTGGATCTAACCCTGTTTACGGCCTGAATAGTTTAGGCGGAGCCATTTCAATCAAGACTAAAACCGGGTTTTCAGCGCCCAAGCATGAGTTTGAAGCGTATGGCGGTTCTTGGGACAGGCAGTCGGAGGAACTGAGCAGCGGCTGGAATAATGGTACTTGGGGGTATTTTATCGACCTGCATCACTTTAAGGAAAATGGCTGGCGGGATTTTTCACCGACCAAGGCCGATCAGGCATTTGGTACCTTGAGCTGGCGCGGCGATAAGGGGTCTTTAGACTTAACGTTGGGCGGCAATGATAATAATATGAAGGGTAACGGCGCGGCGCCTATCCAGTTGCTGCAACAAAAGAGGAGCGCAGTGTTTACCCATCCTGACCAGACCATTACCCGGATGTTTTTCTCCGAACTGGCAGGCAGCTATGATGTGGCTGACGATATTGAAGTCAGCGGCAACGCCTATTTCCGGCAGAACCGGATCAGTACTTTTAACGGCGATAACAGTAATTATGGAGCCTGTGATGCCGATCCAGCATTGCTGTGCGATCAGGACGGTGTAATTGTTAATGATGTAAATGGTAATCAAGTGGCTGCCGACAATTCAGTCGAAGGCGCAACCAACAACACCAGCCAAACCAATATGCGCAGCCGTGGCGGCACGTTACAGACGGCGTTTGCCCAAGACTTGTTCAAGCATAAAAACAACCTGACGGTGGGCACCAGTTATGACTATGCCGAAGTGCATTTTGGTTCAGACACCGAGCTCGGTTCGCTGACCGATACCCGGGGCACAACGCAAAGCGGGGTTTTTGTCGATGAATCCAGAGTTCGTCTGCATACAAATACCTCTACGGTGGGTGTGTTCCTGACCGACAGTTTTTCCATTACCGAGGCTTTAACGGCGACCATAGCAGGACGTTACAACTATAGCCATATCAACATGGAGGATAAGTATATAAAAGATCCTTTAAAAACCCTGAACGGCTCGCATACTTTTGATCGGCTTAATCCTTCTGCCGGATTAACGTATCAAATCAGGGATAACCTGAATGTGTACGGCAGTTATAGCGAGTCGGCGCGTGCGCCTACGCCGATGGAATTAAGCTGCGCTGACCCGACTGCGCCGTGTAAATTGCCCAATTCGTTTGTAGCCGATCCGCCGTTGCAACAGGTGGTTGCCAAGACTTGGGAGGGCGGTTTCAGGGGAGATTTGGATAAGCTGTTAGGGAAAGGAGATTTGAAATGGAATCTGGGCTATTTCAACACCATTAATCACAATGACATTATTTTTCGTCGCGATGCCACCAGCGGCCTGATCAGCCAGGGCTTTTTCAGCAATGTAGGCAAGACGCGCCGCTACGGCATAGAGGCGGGGACGACCGTTAATTATCCGCAGCTGTTCAGCGACATTGATGACTGGCATTTTTCGACCAACTACACCTATTTAAACGCCCGGTTTTTGGATGGCTTTGATATCCGGAATCCGCTGGATACCGCTCAGGCAATGGCTGTCACCAAAGGCGACAGAATTCCGGGTATCCCCGAGCATATCTATAAGGCTGCTGTGGGCGTTGATTTATGGCAGCGCGTGTCGCTGGGCATAGACGGCATCTACAGCGGCAACAAATATTTCAGAGGTGACGAAGCCAACTCCACGGCACCGTTAGCCGGTTACTGGCTGTTTAACGCCAAGGCGGAATACAAGGTCACCAAGAATTTTGCAGTATTTGGCAAGGTCGATAATATCTTCGACAAAAACTACAGCTCTTTTGGTCTGTATGGACAGGCCAATGGAATCTTGCCAGGCTTTAATGATGGCCGCTTTGTGTCGCCCGGCGCTCCAAGAGCAGGTTGGATTGGCGTGCGCTTGAGTATATAAGCTTTGCAGGGCGATCGGCTGGGCTGGTCGTCTCTATGATCAAAGAGACCGGATCGATGGAGCGGCTGTCTTGAGGTGGAGTCGCTTTCCTTCAGGCAATAAAAAGCCCGCATAAAGCGGGCGTGTTGAGTGCTGTTATTATTGTTATTAAGTTGTTGTTGCAACTTGACCCAAGCAGTGTCACTTATTTTATTATTATTATCAGCTAGTCAAAAAAGACTAAATTCCCCCTCTTAGTCGGTAATTAAACCGAGCCCAGTCCCTTAAGCTGGTGCGAATTCTATTCAAATGAATTCCCGTTGTCTATTTAAAAAACAAGGTTTGGCGTGAAAAATATAAGCGCGCCTAAAATGTTTAATTAATACAGTTAATTATGGAATTTTAGGGGCTGCTAATACACAAAATATCGGGCAGGCAATGCTTTAATATTCAGGTAATGTTCAGGTTTTACCTGCTGCGTCTGGCTTCTTCTTCCTCATTGACAAAGAAGTTGAGCCGGTCATTAAGGATAGCAGATAGCTGTAAATTAAGGCCTTTGGATTTTTGAGCGAGTTTTATTTGCAGGATGGCATCTCTGGTTTGACCCGTTGCATAGTAGTATTCCGCAAGATAACGATGAGATTCGGCAGGCTGGTTTAAGTCGCTGTAAGCTTGTGCCAGCAATTGTGAATAAATCGGTTGTTGTTGGGTTTTAGGCCTTAACTGAAATAGGTTTTTCCGTGCCAGATCGGCGTTACCGGCTTTTAGCAGAGAAGTAATATATTCAAGCTTAATGGCTTCGTTATCGGGAAATTGCTCGGTCAGCTTTTTATATCGGGCCAGCGCAGTGCTGTAATTTTTGGAATCCAGCGCAGTGCGGGCAAGTGCAGTTAGATATTGCGCCTGGTCTGGATATTCCTTGCTCAACTCTTGGAAAATCGTTTCCGCTTCAGTGAATTTTTGTGAATTAAGCGCACATAGCCCAAGCCCGTAGCGGGCAACGGTGCGTTGTTCGGTCGTGCCTTGAGTTGATCTGGTTTTAAAGTATTTGAGCGTCTCGGCATTGTCAGTGCCGGTTAGAACCCGAATTTTTGCTTTGGCTAATTGATAGCCGAGCGAGTCCGGATATTGTTTGTAGGCATATGTTTCGGCGCGGCCGCGGGTGTCGGAAATACGTGAGGCGGTAACCGGGTGAGTTCTCAGGAATTCAGGAATGTTCTGCCCATAATAGCGGCTGGATTGCTGCAGGCGCTCGAAAAAAGTGGGCATGCTGCGCGGGTCGAATTGGGAACCCGCTAAGGTTTGCATGCCTACCCGGTCAGCCTCGGCCTCGTTTTCGCGGGTAAAATCAATTTGAAACTGAACATTGCCGGCCTGAATGGCGACTATCGCTGCCTGTCCAAGAGCCGGAGACTGGGTGCCCAATAAAATGGCGGCCAGAGTAGCGGCGGCAGTAGGGATCGATAAGCGGCTGGATGCCTCGTAAGCGCGGTATAAGTGGCGCTGGGTAACGTGGGCAATTTCATGCGCCATAACGGATGCCAGTTCGCTTTCGGCTTCGGTGATCAAAATTAACCCTGAATTTACGCCGATATAGCCGCCAGGCCCTGCAAAAGCGTTAATGTCGTTTTCCATCACCACAAAAAAATGGAACGGGTTGCTGGGCGCGTCGCTATTAGCTACCAGCCTTTCACCAATAGTTTGAATATATTGTTGAATCTCGGCATCCTGATTGATGGAAATTTGCGAATGCAGGCTGCGGAAAAACGCTTCGCCAAACTCTTTTTCCTCGGCGGGCGTAATCAGGGTGCCGGAAGAGTCGCCCATGTCAGGCAGTTCGATTTTGCTAATCTCAACGGCTTGTTGCGGGGCAGGAAAGAGAGCAAGGCTTAAAGCCAGTGTAAGAGCGGATGGTTTGAATTTCATACGATGAGACTGAATAAAATTTAACTTGAACTTAATCGGGTTATGGGTAGCTCAATTATCATACATGATTAGATTCATGATATTGAGTTTTTCAGAAGTGCGTACCCTATTGTTCCAGATATTCTTCAGTTTCGCAAAGCGGGAGGGAAATATACTTGTTGCGGCCTTTTTGTTTGGCTTGATAGAGCGCCGCGTCAGCTTGGTTTAGCATGTTATCGTTGGTTTTCGGAATCCCGGTGCAAAGACCGATGCTAATGGTTATCCGCTCGAAATGGAGGGAGCCGGTATGCGGTATTGCCAGGTTAAAAACGGCGTTTCTTAGCTTTTCCGCAAATTGCTCGGCTGTTTTTTGATTTAAATGCGGCGTTATCAGCACGAATTCTTCCCCGCCATAGCGCGCAATGATATCGGTAGCGCGCGATAGTTGCGATTTTAATGTTTTGGCGACGCGTTTTATGATCTTGTCGCCTGCTATATGTCCGTAATGGTCGTTATAGGATTTGAAGAAGTCGATGTCGATCATGAAGATGGATAAAGGGTACTTTTGCCTTTTTGCATCGGCCACGGCTATTTCATAATGCGCATCGAAGAACCTGCGGTTGCAAATATCGGTCAAGCCATCCGTTGTTGCTTCTTTCTTCAGCATTTCCGAATGAGAGCGCAGGATGTTTTCACGCTTGATCGAGGTGCTGGAATCAGCCACCTGAATGAGGCAGCACGCTTCATTGAGTTGCGACTGAATAGGCGCGATGGTGATCGATTGATACATTCTGGTTTGCCGCTGATTTGTCTCGGATGCGTTATACAGCGGCAGAGGTGTGCGGTGCAGTGCCGTGGACAAAACCACTGGCATTCTGTACGCCAAGGTATTTCTGAGGGCAGTCAGGAACGAGGGCGGCAACGGTTCTGTAAAGACCTGTTCAAACTGCCGGTTAAGGGCGTCGGCTTCATTGATGTCGCTATGTCTGGCGATCCAATTATTCCAGAGTAATACCTTGCCGTCGGCGTCAACAACGATTAACCCGAGGTTAAGCGCATTGGATACTTCTTCCAGATCAAAACGCTTTGCACCTGGAGCAGTTGCCGGGATGTTATTCATGCAAGGCTGCCCAGAAAATGCTCAATATGACTTACAAGATTAGTCAACGATGTGGAACTTAGCATGAACACGAGATTGCCGGCCGTATGTCGCTTTTCGATGGCGAGGTCAATGTGCAGCACCAGAACATAGGGTTGGTTGGAGTTCTTCTTGAGCCGATATAATATTTCATCGGCCGATGCTACCGTGTAATGAGGCAACGAGCTTTCCAGAGTAAAATTGAGTATATCGGCCATTGCAGACAGGCAGGCGTTCAGAATGATGTTGCCCAACTCGCACATGGCTTCATGCTCAAACTCTGCAATTTCATCAAGGCTCATTTGCGAGCCCATCATATCGCTAACGATTTTTAACGCCTGCTCTTCGGTAAATAAAAGCACGGCCTCGGCATCAAATGGCCCGCTAAAATGCTGGGCTACCGCGCCAAATGGGTTGCTGGATAGGGATAACGTCGTCGAATTTATGTCTTCCGTGTAAACGACTTGAACAGACGGGACGGAAAGGCGCACTTCATCGCCGACAATCTCACTCAGGCTTAATGCGGCGCGGCCTGCGCCGATGCCAAATATCTCAGCTAAGGCGTCAATATGAACTTCGCTGAGATGGATCATTCGGAATAAGTAAAATAGTTTAGCGCCAAAGCGATTGATTTTTCTGTGACCGGTTTCGCTACGAGGATAGTTCCCAGCGAACGGGCGCGGTTTCGGGACGTTTCTTGAATATTTGCCGAGAAAATAACGACCTTTATCGAGGGATGTTTGGCAAGTATCTGTTCCGCCGCGTCGGTGCCTGAAATACCCGGCATGTTGATGTCCATCGTGCAGTAGTCTGGAAGGTCATTGTCCACAACTGCAACCGCATCTTCGCCGGAGGCTGCTTCAGAGATTATCCAGTCCGGACGCTGGGCAAGAATATGGGCACGGATCAGCAATCGGGATACTTTGCTGTCATCGACGATCAAAAGCTTTTTTATTGAACTGTCTACAGGCATGGTGGATTTTTACAAGGGCTAAAACCCTAAGCATTCTACATGAAAACGCTAAAAGGCGTGAGGCTATTCTATAACCTGGGTTGTAAAGATTTTTGTATGCAAATGAGTGATTATGTTGCCATTAACGCATTCTTCATCGCCAGTTTAAAGCACCGGTTTCAGCCAGTTCGCGTGTCAAAGAATTAGTGTAAGCAAGCAACTTGTCTCCGTTGCTATTCGTCAGTCTGTTGGTCGCCTGAGCAAGGCTCGCCTGCCGCAGGGGTATTTTTATTTCATTGCTGATTGGCGTACAGTTGGCACTGGGACTTTTGACCTTGTTTTGATGCATGCTTGGAGAGTTTCAATGAGCTACATTACCTGTGCTAACGTTAGAATAAGCCTGACCGGTTCTATCACTCAGGAGGTAAAATCATGAACAAGACATCCAGTTTGTTACTGTCAATAGTACTGGGTAGGCTGGTTATCGGCTGCTCTCGGGACGAATCGATGAGCAAAACGAATGCCGAAAGATCCGTCGCCATTCAGGCCGAAAAGGCGAGGCATAAGGCGGTGGTAGCCGGCGACATTGCCGGACACGAAAGCATCCAAGCTCAGCGTTACATGTCAGCGTTAACCAGCGGCCAAACTCAGCAGCCCATGCCGATG
This sequence comes from Methylobacter sp., assembly GCA_036560465.1. Classification (GTDB taxonomy): domain Bacteria; phylum Pseudomonadota; class Gammaproteobacteria; order Methylococcales; family Methylomonadaceae; genus Methylobacter_A. The sequence continues at coordinate 185,681 of DATBRD010000078.1, read as the reverse complement.
CCTGCCGAATCAGCGGTCGCTCATCAAGGCAATTTTCCTGAAATCGGCCGCCGCGCCGATGACTTGCCGGCTGCCTTGGGTAGAACGCAACCGCAACGGGTCAGAGCCGATCTTCATACCGAAGAACTGGTTGCAGAAATGATGCCCGGCGTGACCTATGAATACTGGACCTTTAACAGCAAGGTACCGGGGCCGTTTATCCGTGTTAGGGTGGGGGATCAGGTGGAAATTCACCTGAGTCAAGGCAAACAAAGGGCCTGCCCAGCCGGCGCTTTATCAGTAGACTGGTCGTCATCAGTAGGGCAATGTCTAATGTTGGGTATAGAAGCATGCTCAACCTTAATGTTTTTATGATGCCTAAGCCTAACCAGCACAAAATTTCGAATAGTCAATATGTCCGGGACTTTTCGTAACGCTTTGGCAGGCCGGCTTATCCAGGAAACATATAAGGGTAAGTTTCTTGTAATTGGCATCGTATTCATCAAATCGGGCGTAAGCCTGACAAACCTGGGACTGTGAAAATGATCGAAAACGACGAATTTATTAAGGTGGTGAAGAATGCGCCGCTGGTATCGCTGGATCTTATTATTCGATCCGAGAATAACGAGCTGCTCATGGGAATGCGAGTCAATGAACCGGCAGCGGGTTCGTGGTTCGTACCCGGAGGACGAATCCGAAAAGACGAATCAATCGAGGATGCGTTTTTGAGGATAACGAAGGCGGAATTAGGGAGATCCTATCCTATTAATCATGCCCGGCTATTAGGCGCGTTTACGCATAAGTACCAGACAAATTTTGCCCATATGCCGGGCATCAGCACCCATTACGTTGTTCTTGCTTACGAACTACAGGCCGATATCAACCTGAAGCAACTGCCAAAGGAGCAGCATAGCGAATACCGCTGGGTGGCGGAAAACGACGATCTGACTAAGGTTCATCCGAACGCCAAGGCGTATTTTTCCTGCACGAAGCCCGGTTGCAACCCTTCCTGAGGTTTTCCAATGCCTGGCTGTGTTTAACCAAAGCGGAACGTTTCGGATTGAGGCATCATTCTATCTTTGTGTTTGATTCCGTTTGAGTCATGCGCCGTTTCAGCCAGTCGTCGATTTTATGCAAAATCTGCTCACGCAGAGCCGGTGCGGAAAAAAGTTGTTCGTGATGGCTTTTTCCGGTTAACGCCATCAGTTCGTTGTGCTCATGTTTATCACGCGTTAATGCAGCGAAATCGACATTTCCCCAAGCAGGCGTAATAGGGTCATTTTCGGAATAAATGAGCAGATAGGGCGTAGCAAACTCAGCCATGTTTTGCCTGAACTGAATGATTTCCTTTTCAACGCCCAGCACATAACGCAAGACATTCCGCCGGATGATGTAATTATCATTGCGCTGGCGAATCCGCTCTTCTTCTGAGTCGCTTAGGTACTCTTTTACCCATGCCGGTTCGCTCGGCGAAAACACGTTGCGCAATCCGGGCAACGACAGCAGTTCAAAAATACTGTCATGCAGGGGAACGGTAATCAAGGCCAGCAGCTGATTGAGCATCAACAGAGGCAGCGGTTCGTCGTGCGGATTGAGAAAGTGCTCGTGAGTATGAAATGAAAACCGGATAAACGGATTCTGAAACCAGCCCCGCCAGCCGGGAACTTCGGTAACGGAAAAGGCCGGACCGGTAAGAATGATGCCTTTTATTCTCGATTTTACTGCTTCATTGTCCGCTTGCAGCAAATAGGATGCACTAACCAGCGAACCGAGGCTGTGCGACAGAATAAAGACGGGCAGGGGTTTGTTGGCCGACAGTTTATCGCAGTGATTGAGCAGGTGATTTAAGGCCAGGTTCAGGTCATCTCGCAGGGGCTGCAAGTCGCCAAGCTGCGCCTGTTCAAGATAAGCGTCGCTGGCGTCATAGGCCGATGCGCCGGTTTCAATAGCGTTATGCGCCTTCATGAGCACGGTATTGCTCAAACCGTGCGCGGTCATATCCATACCTGCGACGATAAAGCGGTCTGAGAAATGCCGTGCGATATCGCCATAACGGCCGACATGTTCATTCATGCCGTGAACAATCAGCAGACAGGCGAGGGCGGAATCCGGCCAGTCAGGCATGAGGATCTGCATATGCCGGATAGAACCTGTCTCATCGCTATTCAGGTTGTGCTCTTCGCCCCACAGCGGGTATTTTTCCTTCACCGTATGGTAAGAGCAGCCGCTGCATAACATCAGCAGTAAGATATAGAAAGGATGCAGCTTGCTAAATAACACGGCTTATCGGCGAATGCTTCAATCGGTTTCGCATAGTTGGCAACGTTCTTCTTCAGCCAAGACGGTAACCGGATAGTCTGATTGATCGGCTTCATAGATCACCTCACGATTGTTGGCGAGCCGCCTTTTACATCCTAATGCGGTGAAATCGGGTTTAGGTTCCAGGAAATTCAACAATAAACTTAAGTCTACCGGCTGGCAAGTGTGGAAAAGAATCCCAAGAGCAGCACGGCAAAACCGCCGATCTCGGCTACTGCCAAGATATTCAATATAAGGTAATCTTTCGTTCGGTTGGCGGAATCGCGCATGCTGTTATTGCTCCCGGTGGTCAAGCCGAGGTTGATATAGTGGAGGATAGCGATGCCAAAAAAGAGTAATGGCAAGATGACGGCGACGGTATTGACTGTATCGGAAAATGCACTGGTTGCGGCGAAAACGGCAAGCAATTGTGCCGCAAATGCATACATCAGCGCCGCACGGTGGGCAGTGTTTACATAGTGCGGCGCTTCGGCTTTTGGGTGCTGTCTCATGCAAATGTATTTCCATACGCCCGTCAGCAGTCCTGTCATAAAGAAAATGCCGGACGCGATAAGTGCAATACGGGAAGCCATGTGGTTGAGTAGATCTTCCATTTTGTTGTCCTTTAGTGATTTGAAAGTTGTGCCGAGCGGCAGGAGTCGCCAGTCGGATTAGCTTTTAGTATGAATTTTTTTGCTGTTTGCCGCGGGTGTGAAACGGAACTAAAACTTGACTGAAACGGCTGTTTCGACGTTATATGAAGCAATGAGCTAAACAAGGCCTGAACCATGAATACGATTACGTCACTCCCGATCAATTCTGATAGAGTCCGTCTCAAGTTTTCGACAAACGATATTCCGCAGCGCGAAAGAGTCGACTGGTTGCGTGAGGTCATATGCCGTGAATACGCCAACGTTGAAATAATATCGCCTGCGCATGGCAACCTGTCTCAAGAACTGGCTATTTACCCTTGGGGGAGCTTGCAACTGTCGACGATCCAGTCCAGTGCAATTTCGTTAGAGCGCTTGTCCAGGGAGCCGCACTTGAACAGCCAGGATGCCTATTTTGCGGTGATGCTTCTTTCCGGCGACTACCTGCTGGAGCAAAATGGAAGAGAAGTGTTACTCCAGCCTGGGGATCTGACCATTTATGATGCGACCCGTCCGCACCGAATCCATTGCCCCGGTGAGTTTACTAAGCTGATTCTTTCAATCCCCCGGATTGTGCTTAGGGACAGGGTTGCAGGAATAGACCGTTGCACTGCGTTACGTATTCCCGGCGCTCAAGGAATCGGCTGTATCGCAGCAAATTTTCTGCGCTCGTCGGCCATTCATGTCGACCAGTTGCAAGCTCACGAATTTTCCAGTATTTCAGATCATGCGCTGGATTTGCTGACGTTGGCGATTACATCAGTGCGTCCGGTTGACTTCAACCTGTCCAGAAGCCAGTCAGTTTCGCTTAATCGCATCAAGGCGTTTATCGAGAAGAATCTTCAGGATGTTGATCTCGACACTGGCGTGGTTGTCCGCTATGCAGGCTTATCGGCGCGTTATATCAATCACCTGTTTGAAGATGAAGGCACCTCGCTGATACGCTATGTCTGGAAGCGCAGGCTGGAGAACTGCCGGAAGGATATGCTGAATCCGGCTTATGCAGGCCATCGACTATCCGACATTGCGTTTCGCTGGGGATTTAACGATACGGCGCATTTTAGCCGGGCATTCAGGCAGCAGTTCGGCTGTTCACCACGTGAGTTCCGGCAGCAGAACATAGCGGCAGTTAGTGCGGAATCATAAAATTAGACTGTTTTTTAACATCACCTATGATAGCCTCAGTTTGCCAGCCACCGCCCAATGATTTGTACAGGGCAATCAGGTTGCTGGCAAGCTGGGACTCGCTGGTGGCCAGACTGCTCTGGGCTTGATAAAGCGCGGTTTGGCTGGTCAATACATCGATAAATGCGGTCAGGCCTTTTTGATAGCGCTCGGTAGCTAATTGAACCGCCAGCTGGTTGGCTTCGACGGCTTTTGCCAATGCTCTGTGCCGTTCCTGTTCTTTATTGTAGGCAATCAGTGCATCTTCCACTTCTTTAAAAGCCAATAAGACAGTGGACTGGTAGGTCAGGAAGGTCTGCTCGAATTGCGCCTTTTTGCTTCTGATATTGGCGTTCAATTTTCCCCAGTTGAAGATCGGCATGGTTAATGACGATGCTGCCGACCATGATTTTCCAAGCGGGGTAAAGTCGGTAATGGTCGTGTTTTGCAGGCCGATAAACGCCGCCAGGTTGATTTTTGGGTACAGCTCGGCGGTCGCAACGCCGACGGATGCGTTGGCGACGGCTAGTTGCCGTTCGGCGCGGCGAATGTCCGGCCTGCGTTGCAACAATTCGGAGGGGAGGTTGGTTATTACATTAGCGGCAACGGTTGGGATAACGCCTTGCTGGTCAAGACGAATAGCCAGCGCACCGGGCTCTCTGCCGAGCAACACGCCGAGCGCATGTATCGACTGCTTAGCTGCGGTTTCATAGTTAGGCAGTTGCGCCTCGGTCGTGGCGGCCTGGGCTTGCGCCTGCGTCACTTCCAGCATGCTGGCAAGTCCTGACTGTTGCCGGATTTGCGTCAGCCCTTGGGTTTCCTGTTGCGCATGTAAATTTTCACGGGTTATTGCGACCAGCCGTTGATTGGCGCGCAGTTCGATATAGTTGCGGGCGACATCCCCGAGCAGGGTAACCAGCACATCCCGGCTGTTTTCGACTTCGACATCGATCGTTGCGTCGGCAGCTTCTACCGCACGTCTGACGCCGCCGAAAAAATCCAGCTCCCATTGGGCATCAAAGCCCAGTTGGAATATGTTGATGAACTGATTGCCGATGCCAAAGCCGCCGCCGACAGGCGATGTGCCGGTTTGAGCGGCTGGTGAGGAGGTGTTGTTGAAACGCCTGCTGACGTTGCTCTTGGCGTCCAGGCTGGGCAAGCCTGCGGCAATGGCCGCAGAGCGCAGGGCGCGGGCGTCTTTGACCCGCTCCAGGGCAAGCTTTAAATCCAGGTTGGAGGCGATCGCGTCGCTGATCAACTTGTCGAGTACCGGATCATTAAAAGCTTTCCACCATTGATCCGGCTGTTCTGCATGGGGACCTGTAGTCGCAGTCGTTTCGCTCCATTGCCGGGGAACAGGCATTTGGGGAGGTTCATAGTCAGGGCCGACAGCAGGGCAGCCGGATAACAGCAGTGCGGCAAAAAGCGCAAACAGGCGATGGCTCATAACGGTGAACCGCCGTCGCCTGCATAATCTTTAGCTTCAATGAATACATCCATTTGCTGGCCCACATAGACGGGCAGCTGATTCCGGTCAAAGCTGTACAGTGCCTGTAACACGCGCGTATCAACCTGCTCGGTGCTGTCGCCGGTCAGTGATTTTTTGGGTACCACATAGGGCTCTACATAAGCCGGAACCAGATCGGTTTTGAAGTCTCGATTGCCGCGCAGGAAAGCTACGGCTTTGCTGTTTTTGTCGAAGCGCCAAGCATCATTCTCGTCGATGTCTACCCGGACATGCAGCTGATCCATATTACCCAACAACAGCAGTGGCGTGTCCAAGGCTCCGGCCTGGGCGAACTCGCCCGGCCGGATGTTGACTTGCAGCACCTCGCCATCTACCGGCGCTTGCACGACGAGCCGGGCCAGCGTGGTTTGCGTAGCTGTTACCGCAGCTTCGGCTTGCTGCACCAGGGCTTTGGCACTGTCCAGTTTGGTCGTGTTGATGAGCAGGGCATTATGTCTTCTAAGCAGTTCTTCGGAGCTGATGGCGCGCCGGTCGGTTACGGCCTCGGCCAAATCGCTCAATGATCGGCTATCTTTGAACGATGCATTTGCCTCGCTAACGCCGGCCCGGGCTTTTGCAAGATCGGCGATCTTAACGGCCAGTTCGGCGCGGGTAGCGCGATCGTCCAGATAAAAAAGCGGTGCTCCGGCTTTGACTTTATCGCCGACTTTAACAGCTACAGTTTTGACAATTTCGGACAACGGCGTACCGATGGCTATGTTCCGGCTTTTTGCCTCGACAATGCCTGATCCGGCAATAAACGATTTAAACGGCGCGGAGGCAGGCGCTGCAACGGCCGGAGCAACCGGTATCGGTTTGTTGCTGCTGACCACCGTATAAGCGGCAAAAATGAATCCGGCGGCTGCAAGTACCGGCAATGTATATTTGACCTGCATGTTACCTCTTGGGGATAGGTTTAAAGCGATGCATCATTTTTGGCGCCCTTTACATTAATAATATGGCCGTCATCCATTTCGGCAATGCGGTCGGCGAAGTTAAAAATCCGGGCGTCATGGGTGACGATGACCAACGCCCGATCTTTGTGCAACGCTACCTCCTTGAGCAGGGTCATCACATTATGTCCGGTTTCATGGTCCAGTGAGCTGGTGGGCTCGTCGCAAACGATCAGTCTCGGGCTATGCACCAGCGCCCGGGCAATGGCGACACGCTGCTGCTGCCCGCCGGAAAGCTCTGAGGGTAAGGCCGTTACTCGCGTGCCTAGGCCTACCTGCTCCAGCACGGCGGTGGCTTTGCGTTCGGCATCGCTGCGTTTCATGCCGTTGATGATCAGCGGTATCGATACGTTTTCTGCCGCGTTGAGTGCAGGCAGCAGGTTAAAGGCCTGAAAAACAAAACCGATGTTGCGCGCCCTGAAATTCAGTTTGCTTTGGCCGCTCATGTTCAGCAAATCCTCACCGAATACTTCGCAATGGCCGCTGTCCTGGTCGAGAATACCGGCGATGACTGAAATCAGCGTGGTCTTACCGCAGCCTGAGGGGCCTACCAGCATCATTAGCTCACCCATCGCAATATCCAGATTGACGCCGTTCAGTGCGGTTACTTTCTGTCCGCCGGTATCATAAATCTTGACCACATTCTGACAGCGTACCGCCAATGATGACGAGTCCATGCGTTAGCCTTTAAACACAATAGCTGGTTCCAAGCGGATCACTTTAATGATGCTGAGCAGCGCCGCAAAGATACAGATCACGCTCACCCCCGCGCCGCTAAACAGCAGTAGTTGCCACGGAAACTTAAACGCCAGTATCGAATTACGCATCGAATAGCCGAACAAGGCGGTTAAGCCGACGCCTAAACCGTAACCGATCGTACCCACTAAAACCGCCTGCAACAAAATCATGCGCAGCAATATCCAGTTACTGGTGCCCATCGCTTTTAATACCCCGAATTGGCGCAAGTTCTCCAGCGTACTATTATAGAAAGTTTGTCCGGCAATGGCTGCGCCGACGATAAAACCCAGCAGTACCGAAATACCGAAGTTGATCGGGATGCCGGTGTTGTGCATGAAGTATTCATAGGTGAGAGTTTTAAATTCCTCCCGCGTATAAGCTGCCAAACCGGTAGTAGCGCGGATGCGTCGGGTTAATTCGGCAAGATCTTGTCCCGGTTTGGCTTTAACCAGAACGAAGGATAACAGCTTGCGCTCCTTGGGCGCATAGTTTTTAGCGCGCGAATAGGTGGTATAGACCACAGGTTGAGACTGGAAAGTGCGGGTGACCTTGGCGATGCCAACAACAATGGCGCGATGATCGTTTAATTCCAGACTGTCGCCTACTTTAAGCGGAATGGGTTTGCCGCCTGGCGTTGGCGAAGGCTTGCCCAGTTTGTCTATGGCGCCGTCTATATCGACGATAACCCCGTCACTACGGCGCAAATCATCAAGTTTGCCTTCAAGCATGACCGGCGGGCCGCCGATTAAAGTGGCGTCGTCCAATCCCACGACAATACAGGTTTGAAACGTGCCGTCGGCAAGCCGCGCTTTTAAAAGCCCTTTGTACATCGGCATGGCCCATTGCACGCCGGAAATGCCGCGTACCCGGTAAAGTTCGGTGTCCTGCAAGGGCTTGATGTCATCGACGAACTGAACTTTCTCGTCCATGACCCAGATGTCGGGCAAGCCGACATCCGTGATAAAGCTATAAGAGCGAGACATCAGCCCCAGAAAGATTGCCGGTTGCTGGGTCATGATTAAGGATGCAAAGGTCAGCCCCATGACAATGCCGAGATATTTGCCTCGATCCCCCATCAGCATTTTTATGGCAATGTGATTCATGGTTTTGAACTCCTTGTTGGCTGAACTTGATTTTATCATGCAATGCTTGTGACAAAGTACAGCTATGGCATAGAATACAAACCATGAACCTTACATATATCCTAAAACTCAACACACGATGGCTGCGAAAGATTATTAGCTTTTGCTGCAGTGCTGTTTTTTTGGTTCATTAATTCCATTTTTACTAAAGCAACTGCGGGTCTTGTCTCCCAGTTACTTTAGTCGTCTTTCCGGCAAGATTCGCAGTTTTTCCATCTTAAGGAGAAGTTTGTGCATCAACCCGAACCTGTTATATCGCAAAACAATCGTCAGGTTATTTTCGGCTATTTATTTGTTTTACTCGGCGCGTTTGGTTTTTCAGCCAAGGCGGTACTGGTCAAATTAGCCTACACATACAGTCATCAACTGGATGCCATCACTCTGATGGTGTTGCGCATGGCGATCTCCTTGCCGTTTTTTCTGGCGGTTGCGTTATGGTCGGCCAACGATTCGGCAAGAACTAACGATACGCAGCGCCTAAGCGGGCAGGATTGGCTGATGATTTTCGGCTTGGGCCTATTGGGCTATTACATTGCCAGCTTTCTCGATTTTGCGGGGCTGCAATATATCTCGGCAAGCCTTGAGCGCTTGATTTTATTTCTCTATCCGACCATTGTCGTTTTGTTCTCGGCTGCGCTGCAACGCCAGGTCATTAACCGTCACCAAGTGCTTGCGTTGGCTTTAAGCTATGCCGGAATGATTCTGGTGTTTGTCGACAATATGGCGTCGATGGCCTCATCGGGACTGTTGTTAGGCTCGGCATTGGTGTTGGCTAGCGCAATTGCGTATGCCTTTTTTCTGATGGGCAGCGGCATGATGGTTAAACGGATCGGTTCGACGCGTTTTACCGCCTATTCGATGACGGTAGCATGTTTGGCCACCGGCCTGCATTTCACGATTCAGCATGGCGATGAGCTGTTGAGTTTGCCGGTCAATGTTTATTGGCTGGCGCTGATTATGGCGATTTTCTCTACCGTACTCCCGGCTTTTTTAATGAATGCCGGGATCAGGCGCATCGGCGCCGGTTCGGCATCCATTATCAGTTCTGCTGGACCGATAAGCACGTTGGGGCTGGCGTTTTTATTGTTAGGCGAAACGCTGACATCGGCACAGCTGGCCGGGACTGCGTTGGTGCTGGTTGGCGTTTATGTGATCAGTCGGGCTAAGTCATAAGCTGATTGTATGGCTTTTAGATCCCGTTATGTTGCGGCAGTTGATTACCGCTCATACGGGTTGTCGGCACCATACGGGGCATTGAAAAAATCGGGAGAGTATGGATTGCCGTAAGGTTCATATGGAGGCAGTGCGGAGTTCGGATCACCAAGAGTCTCTGGGTAATATCCTTGGTTGTGATAGAGCTGTGGCGCATCTGTCGCATAAGGGTAGGTAGCCGGGTTTTGGTAAGGGGTTCCATAGGCTCCATAAGGATTTAACAAGTGATTTGGATTGGCTCCGTACGGGTTAATGGTGTGGTTGGGATTATATGGGCCGCCGTAAGTTCCATAAGGATTTCTTGTCTTGTACGGGCTGTCATTATACGGAGTGTTGATTGAATCGGCAGCGTAGGGGTTGCCGTTGAACTTATACGGATTTGGTGAGCTGTATGGGGTGTATGGATTACCAAATCCGTACGGAGTGCTGTTTGAATAAGCGGAATGCGGATGGTTGTAATGCCCATAAGGGGGCAATGTAGTATTCGGAGTATAGGGATTATAAAAAGTCCCCGGATAATGTCCTTGACGGCCATGTGGCTGCGGCGCGTTTGGGCTGTATGGGTTACCATAGACACCGTACGGATTAGAGCTATATTGGCCGCGGTATCCTTCGCCCCAGGCAACGCCTGTCAACAGCATCAAGGCCAATACAACATAATGTTGGCGTTTCATAGCAACCTCCGTCGATTTTTAAGTCATGCTGGCACGTATTGCATGCCATTTTCAAGCCCTGGCAAATTAACATCCTATACCCTCACTCCATTTATATCCGGCAGCTATCTGTCCGGCCGAGAATCAGATTGGCTCATTTGCCTTAAGTTTGTCTAGTAATTGGAGCGTCAATGCATCCCGCTCCCCATTAAAATATTTATCAAGGATACGTGAGAAAACGGAGCCTGGGGCCGCGACATAGGCAAATAGCGTCATTGAAGACTTAAGTTTTAGGTCATCAGGATAGCCAAAGATTTCTGAAGCTGACCGGCCTTCAACGGCAAAAACCGCTTCCGCGCATTCCAACAGCCTTTTTCCAAGAACAGGGTGATTCAGGTATTGCCGAGCTTCTTCCAGGCTCTTAATGGCATAACGTTTTGATGTTGCGCTGTGCCCTAGGCCATCAATTTGCGGGAAGATGTACCACATCCAGTGCGTGCGTTTCCGACCGCTTCTTAACTCTGCGAAGGCGCTGTCATAGACGCTTTCCTGCGCATTCATGAAACGGTTTAAGTCGAAGGTGTCGTTTGCATTTATCATGCTTGGCCCCTTGTTGTTTGCCCAACAGGTTGTGATCCAGTTCTGGATAGCTTGTATCTATATCCGATGGATGCTATCCGAAATCGCCATGATCAAAAGATTACACTACCACCAGCGAAAGATGCCTATCAGCTCAAGAACGCCTGTAATACAAACCCAGCACGGTTTTAACGTAATTGCGCGTTTCGGGGTAGGGTGGAATGGAATTGTTGTATCTCATCACTGCGCCTTCACCAGCGTTATAGGCAGCAACGGCCAGATCCATATTCGAATTGAACATTCTGAGCAAGTCTTTTAGATAATGTGTGCCGCCGTCGATATTCTGGACAGGATCATTACGGTTAAAAACGCCGTAGCGTCTTGCGGTATCGGGCATGAGCTGCATTAAACCGACGGCTCCGGCTGAGGAGATGGCGTTGGCATCATAAGCGGACTCCGCTTGGATAACGGCATGCAGAAGTCTAGCGTCAACTTGATGCCGATTGGCGGCGTCGGCAATCAGGTCGGCATATTTCTTTTTGTTAACGCCTATATAGGGCAGGGCGGCGGCGTAATTTATCGGCCTTGTCCGGATAATTCGCTTGTACAGGCTGTTTTTAGGTTTATCGGTATAATAGACGCGGCCGTCATTAGCAATGAATTTAAAAATGTCGGCCTGCACCTCGTTTGAGATGAGTAAAGTGGTTAAAATAACGGCAATTCTCATCATAGCTTCTTCCTTACCGATCAGGTTTAATAACGATCATTGTTGCGGCTTTGACCGCCCTGTTTCTAGCTTCATCTACATCCTCAGCGGTAGCTAACGCAACTCCCATGCGCCTGTTTACAAAGGCTTCCGGCTTGCCAAACAACCTGATTTCGCTGGTCGGGATAGACAGCGCCTTATCCAGTCCTTCGTAAATTACGCCTTGTGCATCGACGCCGCCTAAAATTACGGCGCTGGCTCCTGTGCTTTGCATGCTGGTATCCACAGGTAAGCCCAGGATGGCTCTGGCATGCAATTCAAATTCATTCTGTTTCTGGGTGACCATGGTCACCATGCCGGTGTCATGCGGTCTGGGGCTGACTTCGCTAAACCAGACCTTGTCGCCCTTGATAAACAGTTCAACCCCGAACAGACCGAGTCCCCCGATCTCATTGGTTATTTTAAAAGCAATGTCTTGCGACGCTTTTATCGCGGCGGAACTCATCGCTTGCGGCTGCCAGCTTTCCCGGTAATCGCCGCTTTCCTGCACATGGCCTATCGGTGCGCAAAAGTGAGTTTCGACTTCGCCGTGCTGATTCAAGGCGCGCACCGTCAGCAGGGTGATTTCAAAATCAAAGTCTATTTTTGCTTCGACAATGACTTTACCGGTATCTACCCGCCCACTGGATTTGGCGTAATCCCAGGCAGTCTTAAGTTGGTCGGCGCTTTTGACCATTGATTGGCCTTTGCCGGATGACGACATGGTCGGTTTGATAAAGCACGGATAACCGATGCCGCCATCAACTGCTGCCTGAAGTTCATCAAAACTTTCAGCAAACGCATAGTCCGAGGTAGGGATTTTAAGCTGCTCTGCGGCCAGAGTTCTGATGCCTTCCCTGTTCATTGTCAATTGAATCGCCCGGGCGTTGGGTACAACTATACACCCACCCTCTGACTCTATGTCAAGTAGTGCTTGGGTCGCAATCGCTTCAATTTCCGGGATGATAAAGTCCGGCTGTTCCAGTGCAATCAGTTTTTTGACTGCTTCGGTGTCGGTCATGTCGATCACATGGCTGCGATGCGCGACGTGTTGCGCCGGTGCCTTTGGGTAGCGGTCTACGGCAATCACTTCCACGCCGTAGCGTTGCAGTGCGATAGCCAATTCCTTGCCCAGTTCGCCGCTGCCGAGCAGCAGGGCTTTGGTTGCGCTGTTTGATAATGCGGTGCCTATTTTCATTGTGAATCTGCCAGATAGTTGTCTATGTCTTCTTTGGAAAAGCCGATTTTTTTCGCCACGCGATCCGCATGGCTGACCCTTGAAATGCCTGGAACCAGTTTGTAGGTGGGTGCGTCGTTGGCAAACTCGACCTGCCGTGGCAAGCCTATGCCTTGAGCGACAAAATGATCGACCAATTGATGATTGTGGGTAATTAAAATAGTGCTGTTGCCTTTCCGGTAGAAGCCGTTTAGCACATTCGATGACGATTCCATTTTTTCTTCGAAGGTTGTGCCTTCGGATAACTCGTCCAGTACCACCAAGCTTTTCGCGGTTGCGGCCAGGAAAATCTCTTTGGTTCTTTTTAATTCCGTACCAAAACGGCCTTCACCGTCGTCCAGATGACTGATTTCCGGCGCTTGATAAAAAATCCGGTCGGCGACGGTCAGCGTAGCCGATTTGGCTGGAACATAGCAGCCGATTTGCGTAAGCAGCTGGATTTGAGTGATAGTTTTGCAAAAAGCGGTCTTGCCACCGCTGTTGGGGCCGGTAACCAATACCAGTTTGTCGTCTTCCAGAACAAAATCGTTACCGACATAATCCGGGTTGTGCTTGCCTAAAACCGGATTTTTGGCGTCTTGCAGGTTTATACGATGATGCGGTGCGTCAACCAGTTCAGGCAATACTTTGCTTCCACCAAATGCATCGGCAAACTTTAGAAACGACAGTAATTCATCAAGCTGACCCAGCGCATCCAGAGTTTCGGCTACTGCCGGGGACTGTCTGAACTCGTTTCGTAATGGAATAATGCAGCTGTCACGGTCAAATCCGCCGACTATCGGATAATAGATCAGCAAAAGGGGCACGAAGAAAATAGATGCGGTCGGAATGGCCTCAGCTGAAATCTGGAACATGTCGCTCGGAAAAAAATGCGCCAACGTCCAGATGGCTCCGAAAAACAGAGTGATCAGCAGCGGCTTGAATAGCCGAGGCCTAAAGATAATTGCAGGCGAGAAATTGCCTTTCCGTTGTTCCTTGCACTGGAGATTGTTTTCAGTAATGTAGACAGGTCCTTCCATTAACGAATAAGGGCGTGATTCTGCGAAAGCTTTTATCTTGTCGCAAATACCTTTGAGATAGTCGCTTTGCGGGACTTCTACGGATTGAATTTGATCGACCAGTTCCAGCATAAAACGGATGCCGCGTTTATATTGCATGTAGCCGTAGCCTTCAATTTCATGCTCTTCTCTGGCGGTGCCGAACGAGCCGAGGAATTCGCCGAATAGCAATAAATAGAAGTTCTTTTCATTGGGTACAGCCTGTTGCACGATTTGCTCAAATTGATCTTTGAGTGCTTGATTATTGCGCAGTTCTTTAACGGCTTGTTGTTTGGCCCTGATTTGCTCCAGATCATTCAGCGGCTGGGCTAAAGATCGATACAACACCGCCTGTCCGGCAATCGTTGCGGCATGATTGACAGCATCGAACAACTCATCGACTTCAATGGTATTGAAGGACTTTTCATCAAGAACGCCATCGCCGGTATCCAAAGGTTTGCTGGACTTGATTGTCGGCCAACTGCTGTCTTGCCAGGTTTGTAATAGTGTTTCTTTCATCGTTTAGCCTATATCGTGACCGGATTACGTTCTTCTTCTCGTTCTCAAGTTCTTGCGCTCATTGTTATGTACAACTTTGCCGAATCAAAACCGTCATCGGCATGACGTAATTGGAAATTATTAATTTAAAAGTATAGCTGTGTTACAGCTTTATGTCCCGGCCACTGCTCCGTGCAGCCGCTGGTGGTATGCCTTAAGCAGCCAAGATAAATCTACAGCTTCTGTTCAAGCAAATTAACTATAGCATCAGCATGGGCTTCTGAATCATTCAGCGCCGCGATGTAACGATACTCCTCGCCGCCGGACTCCAAAAATATAGCCCTGTTTTCCATTGCTATTTCTTCCAGCGTTTCAAGACAGTCCACAGCAAAGCCCGGACAGACAATATCTATCTTTTTAACGCCTTGAGAAGGGAGACTTTTTAGCGTGTCTACGCAATAAGGTTTTAGCCATTGCGCTTTGCCGAAACGCGACTGGAACACAATCATCCATTGTTTTTCATCAATACCCAGTTTTTCCGCAATCAAGGCTGCGGTTGTATGGCACTGGTGAAAATAAGGATCGCCCCATTTAGTGAGTTGCTCGGGCAAGCCGTGGAAAGACATCAACAGCATCTCGTTTTTGCCGTGCTCTCGCCAGCTCTGCTCGATGGATTCGGCAACCGCAGCAATATAATGGCTGTGCTGGTGATAATCGCTGATAAAGTGGATGTGGGGCAGGTGCTTCCAGTGGCTCAGTTCCTTGACCATATCATCATAGATGGATGCGGTGGTGGTCGAAGAATATTGCGGATACAACGGCAGGACAATCAAGTTATCAACGCCTGCATTTTTGAAAGCTCTTAACTGCTGTGCTATTGAAGGCTCGCCGTAGCGCATGACATGCTGGGTGGTGACGCTTTTGTGATGCAGCTTATCGGCAACCCGTTCAGTCAATTGCAGGGTCAGGAAAATTAACGGAGAACCTTTCTCATGCCAGATGTTGCGGTAAGCTATTGCCGATTTGCGAGGGCGAAACGGCAGTACGAAAAAATGCAGTATCACCCACCACAAGGGCCTGGGCAGGTTGACGACGCGCGGATCCCAAAGAAACTCCTTAAGAAACCGCCGAACCGCCGACGTGGTTGGTGCGGTAGGCGAACCCAGATTCGCCAATAACACACCGGTTTTCTTTGTCGTCATGAGTTCAACTTCGCCCTTCATAGGGTTAGGTTTGACGATTGATCAGATTTAAAAATTCCGAACGGGTACTGATTTCCTTGCGGAAAATTCCGGTCATCACTGAAGTGGTCATCACCGAGTTTTGCTTTTCAACGCCACGCATCATCATGCACAAATGCTTGGCTTCAATAACTACCGCCACACCTCGGGCGCCGGTTGCCAGCTCAATCGCATCGGCTATTTGTTTGGTCAGTACTTCCTGGATTTGCAGGCGGCGGGCATACATGTCGATAACGCGAGCCACTTTGGACAAGCCCATCACTTTGCCTTTCGGCAAATAACCGACATGACATTTGCCGATAAACGGCAGTAAATGATGCTCACATAAAGAATACAGTTCTATATCCTTCACAATAACCATGTCTTCGGTATCAGCCGTGAAGATAGCGTCATTTAGCACTTCTTCCAGTGTTTTTTCGTAGCCGTTATTTAAAAATTTGAAAGCCTTGGCTGCGCGTTTTGGCGTATCGATCAGGCCCTCGCGATTTAAATCTTCACCGACTGCCTCGATAATCTTGGCAAAATGCTCTTCCATTGTTTCAATCTCAAGTTATAAAAATAGCTCGTCAGTATACACATTGAATCTTGAGTTTTAAAGCTTCGGCTAATGCCCTTGCCTATAGCTCTGTAGGTAAAGCTTCCGCTCCAAGTTCACGTCCCTTTGTAGGCAACGCATTCAAGATTACATTGATGTCCGCACCGGGTTTGCATACATTTTCGCTAAGATGCCGGCGCCAGCCTCTGGCTCCCGGTTCGCCATGAAAAAGACCTAAAATGTGCCGGGTTATACTGTTCAATCGGACGCCATCGTTAAGCTTGAGCTGCTCTTTGATATAGGGGATCAACAATTCCATAATCGTTTCCCGTGACCGGGGGGCTGTGGACTCGCCATAAAAGCGTCTATCCACATCAGCTAATAGATAAGGGTTGTGATAAGCCTCACGGCCGACCATGACGCCGTCAACATGCGTCAAAATATCTTCGGCCTGATCCAAGGTGGTAATGCCGCCGTTCAGTATGATTTCCAGCTGCGGGAAGTCCTGTTTTATCCGGTAAACCACGTCGTAGCGCAACGGTGGAACATCGCGGTTTTGCTTGGGCGACAAGCCGCTCAGCCATGCCTTTCTGGCATGGATGATAAAGATTTCGCAACCGGCAGCGGCCACGGTCGAGACAAAATGCGTTAATTCTTCATAAGAATCACGTTCATCAATGCCGATTCTCGATTTGACCGTGACCGGAATTGAGACCGCCTGAGCCATTGCCGCAACGCATTCGGCGACCAGTTCGGGTTCGGCCATCAGGCAGGCGCCGAAACGGCCGTTTTGAACCCGGTCGCTGGGGCAGCCGACATTCAGGTTCACCTCGTCGTAGCCGTAATCTTCAGCCATCTTGGCGCAGATAGTCAATTCCCGTGGATTGCTGCCACCCAGTTGGAATGCAACCGGATTTTCAGCGGCATTAAACCGTAAAAACCGGTGGTGATCGCCATGAATCAACGCGCCGGTAGTGACCATTTCGGTGTACAAAAGCGCATGTTGCGAAATCAGCCGATGGAAATAACGGCAGTGCCTATCAGTCCAATCGAGCATCGGGGCCACGCAGAATTTTCTGCTGGAATGATGAGCTTTAATGTTATTCGTGATCAATGTGGTATCGGAGAGTGGTTAAGGATTGGCGATAGGGCCAAAGACATATTATACCGGGTCTTTTTACTATGGCCCATTCATAAAGGGCAATCAAAGCTTGAATTGCCAGGATTCGCGCTGCTAGCAAATACATATCCATGTAAAATATGCCGACATTTTTATAAGGAACTTATTTTGAACATACAGACTTTCTGCCTTTGCGGTTCGGGCATTGAATATGCGCAATGCTGCGGGCCCTTTCATTCCGGCGAAAAAAAGCCGTTAACTGCCGAAGCCCTGATGCGCTCGCGCTTTACTGCCTACGCCATGCATAATGCCGGTTATTTACAGGATACCTGGGATGCCACGGTGCGGCCTGAATTGATTGATTTTTCCAAGGAAAAAGTTGATTGGCAACGCTTGGAAATCGTCAATACTAAAAAAGGCGGGGCTAAGGATGCTAAAGGGATCGTGGAGTTTAAAGCGTACTATCTGGAGAATGGCGAAGAATACGTGATGAATGAGATCAGCCAGTTTATCAAACGCGCGGGCGACTGGTTTTATCTGGATGGGGTGGTCAAGTCAATCGGCAAGGTCGGTTTGCAGACTAATCTGGGCAAGAATGCCCCGTGTTCCTGTGGCAGCGGCAAAAAGTTTAAACGGTGTTGCGGAGCTGGGTGAGTCGGGGGTAAAAAGAGCGGCTAAGCCGCCCTTTGATCAAGCTATACAAAAAACGTTATTTTTCGTCTTTCGTAGGTTCTTCCGATTCCCCGATAAGCGCGGCCAAACAGTCCATCTGGCTTTCGGTGTAGTTGGAATGAGCTTCTGCAAGCTCTTTTGCCGAGCCGAAATCAGCGCGTAATTCTTCAAGGGTCTTTTTAGGATCTTTAGACGAGGACAGCATCAACATTTTTGTGTAGTTGCGGTAGGCCTGCATGCGTTTGGGGTCGAAGGCAAAAATGCCGGGCATATTATTCGAGGTTGTATCAACGACGCATTTGGCCATGCGTTCCGGAGATAATTTGTAGTCCTTGATGTCCTTTTCCAGCTGCATTTGCTGCAATACAGTCTCTTCATATTCTTTTCTATCTGCGCAACCGGAAAGTAATAATGCAGACAAGGAAATGAGCAGTAGTTTTTTCATAGAGTTTACCGTTGTTAATTTAAAATGCGATTGCGGGATTATACGCATAAAAGCAAATGCCAAGGCAAGTGTGCGAGACTTTCAGCCTTTAATCCGGCGGCTTAAGCCATCTCCTTTACTGCCTGCGTTATCCAGGCTTCTGCCTCTTCGTTGATGTCGGAAGCTTTGCGGCCTTTGGTTTCAATAACCGGCCCTATTTTTACCTTGATGACGCCAGGATATTTCAAAAAGCTATAGCGCGGCCAAAAATCGCCAGCATTATGCGCGACCGGAATGACCGGGAAGCCGGTTTTCTGTGCCAGCATGGCGCCGCCCGCGCTGAATTTTCTGACTTCGCCGGCTGCGGTTCGCGTGCCTTCCGGAAAAACAACTATCCATAAACCCTCGTTTAAATAAGCGGCCCCTTTTTCCAGCAAAATACGCAATGCGGCGCGCTGGTTCTTCCTGTCTATGGCGATGGGTTTGACCATTCCCAACGCCCAACCCCAAATGGGGAACATCAGCAACGAGCGCTTCAATAAAACGCTTTGCATCGGAAGAATATGCCGTAACGCCAGTGTTTCCCAAGCAGACTGATGGTTGCTCAAGACGATAGCGGGTTGCTGTGGATTGATGCGTTCAAGCCCTTCCACTTCGTAACTCAGGCCACAAAAAACTTTGGACATCCATAACACGACAGTGCACCAGGCTTTTGAAATGCTGTAGCGAATGATAAAAGGAAAAGGCCTGGTTAAGAGAATTAATAGGCCGACAATGGTAGCTGTCGAGAATATGCCTACAAATAACAGCGCCGAGCCGATATAGTTTTTTGGTCTAGGGTCTTGATGTGAGTTGTTTTGCTGCATCATATAAATTTTCAAAAACGGGAATATCGAGATTAGGATTTTCAGTCAGGGTTTTTCGGCCTTTGCCGGTTTTGACTAGTATCGGGCTTGCGCCGGCGGCTTGCGCTGCCTGGAGGTCGCGGAGTGAATCGCCGATGAAAGCTACACCGCTCAGGTTGATTTTATTGTCGTTGGCAAATGCTTCAATCAAACCCGGCTTGGGTTTGCGGCAGTTGCAGTCGTCGTCCGGGCCGTGGGGGCAAAAATAGATCGCGTCGATTTTTCCGCCTTTTTCTGCGGCCATGCGCTGCATTTTTGCATGGATTTTTTCCAGCGTTGCAGCGTCGAACAGGCCCCGGGCCAAGCCGGACTGGTTGGTGATCACAACGACTTTGTAGCCATGCGCAGTGAACAGGGCAATGGCTTCAAGGCTGCCTTCGATCGGCAGCCATTGTTCCGGGGACTTTATGAATTCATCCGAATCGTGGTTGATAACGCCATCACGATCCAGCAACACGTAACGATTTTCGGGCATGGCTTATAGAGCATTCCCGCTGGCGCGTGACGACGATGGATGTTTCATTTAAGACTGCAACTTGGAAATATCGGCGCAGGTTAAAAACTGTTCAGACAACAGATTGAGCAGGGCCAGCCGGTTGGCGCGCAAATCAAGATCGTCGGTCATCACCATGACATGATCAAAAAACGCATCGACATCATTGCGCAAGCCTGCCAAACGGTTCAGTGTAGCCTGGTAATCGCGCTGCGCCAGCAGCGGCTTAATATCGCCTTCGGATTGCAGTGCGGCTTGCAATAACTGCTTTTCTTGCGCTTCAACCAATGCCCCGACGCTGGCGGCCGGTTGAGTGTCCGATTTTTTCAGGATATTGCGGATGCGTTTGTTCGCTGCTGCAAGGCTTTCGGCTTCGGGCAGTTGCCTGAAAGCTTTAACGGCCTGTAAACGCTGCATGAAATCCAGCGGTTCGGCGGGGTTAACGGTGATTACGGCATCGAATTCATCGGCAGTGTAGCCTTGATCGAGGCAATAGCCTTTCAGACGGTCGAAGATAAAATCAATGACCCGGCCGGAGGTTGCCGATTGATCGGACGCCGTTTTAATCTGGGCGCCGGCAAATTCCACTAACTCAATAATATTAATGTTGAGTTTGTTCTCAATGATGGTTCGAAGGATGCCTAAAGCGGCACGCCGTAACGCATAAGGGTCTTTGTCGCCGGTTGGGATTAAGCCGACCGCAAAGATGCCGACCAAGGTGTCCATTTTTTCCGCGATAGCCAGAATCTGCCCCGTTGTGCTGCTGGGGGTAGGGCTGCCGGATTGTTTAGGGAAATACTGTTCCTCAATCGCCAGCGCGACTTCTGCCGGTTCGTTGTCGGCTTGCGCATAATAGCGGCCCATAATGCCTTGCAGGTTGCCGAATTCGCCGACCATTTCGGTCATCAGGTCGGTCTTGGCTAATAACGCAGCGCGTTCAGCCAATTCAACATTGGCGTTCAAGTGTCCGGCAATAAATCTGGCGAGATTCTGAACCCGTTTGGTTTTTTCGAAAACCGTGCCCAGGCTTTCCTGAAAAATAACGCTGGACAGGCTGTCGACGCGATCTGCCAGAGTCTTTTTGCGATCCTGATTCCAGAAAAATTCGGCATCGGAAAGACGCGGAGTGACCACACGCTCATTGCCTTGCTGGATGGATTTGGGTTTGGTGCTTTCAATATTGCTGAAGGTAATGAAATACGCCAGCAAACCGCCGTCGGCATTTTTAACCGGGAAGTATTTCTGGTTGGTTTGCATAGTAGTGATCAACACTTCCGGCGGCAGTTCCAGATAGCGCGGATCGAACGTCCCGGTGATGGGTACCGGCCATTCGTTTAACGCGGCAATCTCTTCTAGCAAATCGTCTTCGATATGCGCAATGCCGTTCACTGCGGCGGCAGCTTTTTGCGCGGCTTCGCGAATAATGGCTTTTCTTTGTTCGAAGTCGGCAATGACCCGGCCTTGTTTGAACAAAGTCTCCGCATAGTCTTCCGGCTTGGTCAGGGTGATTTTTTGCGGTGCGTGAAAGCGGTGCCCTTGGGTCGCCGCGCCGGTTTTCAGGCCCAGAATTTCCGTGTCAATGATGCTGTCGCCGTACAGCAAGACCGCCCAATGCACGGGCCTGACGAATTCAGTCGTGAAACTGCCCCAGCGCATGCGCTTGGCAATCGGCAGTCCGGCGATGCTTTGGCGGATAATGTCGGGGATCAGGTTTTTAGTCGCTTGACCTTTGACGGATTGGGTATAGCTGAGCCATTCGCCCTTGTCGGTTTTCAGGCGTTCCAGTTGTTCGAAACTGGTGCCGCAGCTGACCGCAAACCCCAGGGCCGCTTTGCTGGGCGTGCCGTCGGGCGCAAACGCCGCCTGTACTGCCGGGCCGCGTTTTTCCACGATTTTATCGGGCTGTGCGCTGGCCAGGTTTTCGATAAAAACGGCCAGACGCCGGGGGGTGGCGTAAGCCTTGCTGCCGGTGAAGGTTAACTCGGCGGCATTAAGTCCCTGGATAATGTTGTTTAACAAGGCGTTGCTGAGTTTCAGCAAGTTCTTTGGCGGCAGTTCTTCCGAACCCAGCTCGAATAATAAATGTTGGTTTGTGCTCATGTTATGCTCCCTGCTCGGTTAACATCGGGAAGCCCAGCGATTCCCGGCGTTGGTAATAAACTTCGGCTACGGATTTGGCCAAGTTCCTGACCCTTAACAAATAACGTTGGCGCTCGGTAACTGAGATGGCGTGGCGCGCATCCAGCAGGTTGAACGCATGCGAGGCTTTCAGCACCATTTCATAGGCCGGCAGTGGCAGATTCAATTCGATCAGTTTGGTGCATTCCCGTTCGTACGTCTCGAAGCACTGGAACATGAACTCGACGTTGGCATGCTCAAAGTTGTAGGCGGACATCTCCACTTCATTTTGATGGAATACGTCGCCGTAGGTGACGGTGCCGAACGGTCCTTTAGTCCAGACCAGGTCGTAAACGCTTTTAACGCCCTGCAAGTACATCGCGATGCGCTCCAGACCGTAAGTGATTTCGCCGGTGATCGGCCGGCATTCCAGCCCGCCCACTTGTTGAAAATAGGTGAATTGGGTCACTTCCATGCCGTTCAGCCAGACTTCCCAGCCCAAGCCCCAGGCGCCCAGTGTCGGCGATTCCCAGTTATCTTCGACGAAGCGTACGTCGTGTTCCAGCAGGTCCAGGCCCAAATGGCGCAACGAGCCCAGATACAGTTCCTGGATATTGTCCGGCGACGGTTTTAACACCACCTGAAACTGGTAGTAATGCTGCAAACGGTTGGGGTTTTCGCCAAAACGGCCGTCGGTCGGTCTGCGCGACGGCTGCACGTAGGCAGTGTTCCAAGGTTCGGGGCCTATGGCGCGTAAAAATGTGGCGGGATGAAACGTCCCGGCGCCAACTTCTTGATCCAACGGCTGCAATAAAATACAGCCTTGATCTGACCAGTATTTCTGTAAGGCCAGGATGAGTCCCTGAAAAGTAGATAAGTCGTTGTTTATGCTGGACACGGATTAACGCTCTTAGGCAATAAAAAGTGGGGGATTATAACTGAAAAACAGGCATGGGTCATATCGTTAGATTGGCTCTGCGCAAATTTAGACGGACATATGCGCTAAGCATTTTAAGCTGGCAGCATGACTGTACCTCAGACGCAGTCGCACTCTCCGATGTCTTCAAACCAGATTTGCGGCGATTGCTCTATAAAGCGCCGCATCAGCTCAATGCAATCGAGATCGTTCATTTCTATGACCTTAACCCCAGCCTCTTTGAGCCAATCCAGATGGCCTTCGAAGTTGACCGATTCGCCAACCACTAGCGTGCCGATATTGAACTGCCGGATCAGGCCCGAGCAGTACCAGCAGGGCGCCAACGTCGTGACCAGGATTTTATCGCGATAGTTGGTTTGACGGCCGGCTTTACGGAAGGCGTCGGTTTCGCCGTGCACGGACGGGTCGTTATCCTGCACCCGGCGATTGCGGCCGCGTCCGAGCAGATTGCCGTGAGCGTCGAATAGCGCCGCGCCGACCGGTACGCCGCCTTCGTCAAAACCGGCCTGCGCTTCTGCGAACGCCACTGCCAGCATATTTGCATAGTTCATTGGAAATTCCCCTGATAGATTTATTGCGAGCACAAATTATGCGTTTAAAAACAAGCTGGGTAAACCACCTGTTTAAGCAGGTGCTTTGGCTCAGGCAATGGGTCATTTCTTCATCAATTCACTTGAGAAAAATCCTTGTTTCGATAATATCGACTAAAGCGGCCGTGACGGGCATCGTTTTCAGAATTTTGATGAATATTCGAATGAGGTGTTGCTTAGGTAACACTTTCTTATAATCAAAAGGAGACACGACATGAACGATCAAGAAAAGCAACGAGCTGTAGAAATTCTTAACAAAATTATGGAGCTTGAACTGGCGGGGGTTGTTCGCTATACGCATTACTCGCTTATGGTTTACGGCTACAACCGCATTCCTATCGTTTCCTGGCTTAAAAGCAATGCCGACGAGGGCCTTGTCCATGCCCATAAAGCGGGCGAGCTGGTGACCTTGTTGGGAGGGCATCCTTCGCTTAAGATCGGGCCTTTATTGGAAACAGCTAAGCATGATATTGGCGATATTCTAAGAGAGAGCCTGGAACACGAGAAAGCTGCGATAGTCGCCTATTTTGATTTACTCAAAGTGGCGGAGGGCACTTCCGTGCTACTGGAGGAGTATGCGCGAGACATGATCGTAGACGAGGAGCTGCATCTTGACGAAGTGAATAAAATGCTGCGAAAGTCGGGCGACGTTCAACCGTTTGGCATGTAGCGCAAGAGTCGGTGCGCGTGAGGCAACTATTCGTGCGCACCGACTCCACGGATAAAGATGGCGCGTATCTGTCTGTTCTCAAAGCAGTAAACCTTATACGCTTTATAATTTACACTGATAAGCATTGGCGATTGCAATCCCGTTAAAGCCGCCGATAGTGTCAAATCGTTCCCAAACAATATGGCTTGCGCCCAGTTTTTCAGCTTGGCTCAACGCGACATCTTTGGCTATAGCGTTCCAATTTGTATTTTTTCCATAACCTGATGAACCCTCAATCCGTTCCAGGAAACGGCAGCTTTGTACATTGCTTGCGTCGGTTATTTCTGGCAGTTGCGCATGAGCTGTAATAGCAATACTAAACAACCATAAAATAGAGAAAAATTTGGCAGACTTTAAAATGAATTTACGCATTTATTTCTTTCCATAGTAGTGTTGATGGGGCTAAGGAAGAGCTGTGCTAAATTACATGGTGTCGAATCGAAAGTAAATAGGTGAAATTATTTATTTGAGTCCAAAAGCTACAACTGGATTGAAAGTAAGCTTTAATCATTCGTCAACGAACTGACGGTATTCAGCTTGATTACAGTGAGAGACTGCTGCGTCATTTGATGGAAATCACGTTATAAAATGCCTGTCGCATGCCGTAAATGCAACGCAACCTATCCGGGATCACAACTGGCGCTGGTAACTTTTAAGTTTTTATCGGTCTGCGCTGAGTCACCCTGACGCGTTTTGCATTACCTGAATATTCAGCCAAGCAATGCATGCCCGCGCCATTCATCGACTGCATTTTCATCGGAACAAGCTTTAATTACGACTAACTTATTATCATTGATGATAATTTAAGCTTGTATGGTATTACCAAGCCAGTGTATTCGGTGGTAGATTGCGGAGTGAATAGGATCGCCATGAAAAACACCTGTGGCGCCAATGCAGCCACAACTATCCGGCGATCCAATTTTGGCGTAGGCAAGTATGCGCCGGTTCTTGCTGACGCAGTCAACACCGTGCTTCAAATTGAAGCGGTCAAAGACTGATCGGCCTTGTTTATTAATTCAGCTCAGAGGATAAAGCCATGAAACTCTATTACAGTAAAGGCGCATGTTCGTTGTCGCCCCATATCATAGCTTGTGAAGCGGAATTGCCTGTTGAACTGGTTGAAGTTGATTTGCAAAGCAAGCGCACCAGCGCAGGGGAGGATTTCCGGCTGATAAACCCTAATGGCTACGTGCCGGTGCTGATGTTTGACGATGGCAAAAAACTAACGGAAGGTCCCGCTATCGTTCAGTATCTTGCCGATCAGGCGCCGGATAAAAAATTAGTACCAGCGGCGGGTACATTCGAGCGTTACCAGTTGCAGCAATGGCTGAATTTTATTTCAACCGAGATTCATAAAGTATTTGGGTCTTTGTTTAATCCTGCTATGCCTGAAGAGGCTAAACAACTGGCCACTAAATTGCTGACTTCGCGTCTGGAAACCGCCGCAGAGCATCTTTCAAACCGGGCATTTTTACTTGGCGATTATTTTACCGTGGCCGATGCTTATTTGTTTGTTACCCTGCGCTGGGGAGCTTATGTGAATGTCGATATTTCACGTTGGCCGGTATTGGCGAACTATGCCGCTAAAATTTCTGCGCGACCCGCAGTACAAAAAGCGATGAAGGAAGAAGGGCTGGTTTGATTTCGCGGGGCATTAGCTCTGACATTACGTTATAAGAGCTCAGTTTCAATAGCCAAAAAAGCACTCATCGAGTACCTTGTGAACTATCAAGCCAAGTTAATGAGGATATAGCCCAATGAGCGACCAGAGCACATGTCTGATCTTTGCCCACCGAGGCGGGAATAAGGAGGCTGGAGCCGTGATCGGTGAAAACACCCGAGCCGCCTTCAATAAAGCACTGCAATATCCGATTGACGGCATTGAAACGGATGTGCAGTTGAGCCTGGATGGAGTGCCGGTGCTTTGGCATGACTGGGAGCTGGATAAACTGGGTCATCATGGAAAATGCATCGACGATTTTAATTTCGTGCAGCTTGAGCAAATGAACTTTGCAAGTTACTGCTCACCCGATGCGCCGCGGGAAGGCGCATTGAGCCTTAAGGAATTCATCGATACTTATCGGGGACGTTGCGGTCTGGATATTGAGCTTAAAAGCCGCGACGGGGAATCGCCGCTGCGGCTGGAAAGCAAGATATTGCAAATGCTGACGATCATTGGCACATCGGCTGCCGACGGCGTGTTTATTTCCTCATTCAGTCTGCCCGGTCTGATTTTTGCCCATAAACTTGCGCCGGATTTTTCTCTTTATTATCTGCTGTCCGACCATCACACTCAGGCCGACATTGAGCAGGCCCTGGAAAATTACAGTTTTCTTGCCGGCTTTTGCTTGCCCATCGACATTCATAACCTGTCCATTGCCAAGCTTTTGCGGGGACAGGGAAAAAGCGCTGTAGTTTATACCTGTAACAGTGTTGAGGAGATTCAAAAGGCGCTGGATCTGAGGGTCAATATCCTGATTACCGATTACCCGCAGCTGGCATTGAGGATGCGCGATTCATGAAGCGGGACTTTGCGCAACTGGCTGATCGGCATTTTGATGTGCTGGTTTGCGGCGGCGGCATTTACGGCGCGTGGACGGCATATGACGCTGCTTTGCGTGGCCTGAAAGTCGCCATCGTCGATCAGGGGGACTGGGCCTCGGGAACTTCGTCCGCTTCTACCAAACTGATACACGGCGGCCTGCGCTATCTGGAATCGCTGGATTTCAAGCTGGTAAAAAAAGCCCTGCGCGAACGCGAGATGTTGAAAAAAGCCGCACCGCACCGCGTCTGGCCGTTGCGTTTTGGCACTCCGGTTTTTAAGGGCGGTCGGCTAAACAGCATCCGCCTGAAACTTGGGTTGATGCTTTATGACTTCCTGGCCGGAACGCTGGGTTCGGGCCAGACTCACCGCCATTTCTGTCAGGCCGCGTTTGCGGAACGGTTTCCCTATCTCAATCCGGCCTTATTAACCGGCGGGTTTACTTATGCTGACGCACAGACCGATGATGCCCGTTTGGTTTTGGAATTAGTTGATGGCGCATTATCGGCCGGAGCGGTATGCGTGAATTACTGCAAAGTGACCGGCTTTATTGAAGACCTGGGGCAAGTTTGCGGCGCTACAGTTCAAAACAAGGTTGACGATAAAACAGCAACTGTCTACGCCCGGCAAGTCGTTAATGCAATAGGCCAATGGACGCCTGAAAGCGGATGCCGATTAACTAAGGGCATACATTTGATCCTGCCCAAAATGCTGGACGAAGAAGCTTTGTTGCTGACCGCTGAATCGGACGGGAGGGTGTTTTTCGTTATTCCGTGGTACGGAATGACGCTGCTGGGCACCACTGATATCGATTACGTCGGCGATATCGACCAGGTTTGCGTCGAGACGGATGAGGTCGATTATCTGCTGGCCGAAGCCAATCGTGTGCTGAATGTCAGTTGGACGGAGGCCGATGTTATTGGCCGCTTCGCCGGGCTGCGCGTTTTAAAGCACAGCTCAAAAGCAACGCCATCGGATGTCAGTCGTGATTGGGAGCTGAAAGTCGCGGATAACGGACTGCTGACTTCGGTCGGCGGCAAAATTACTTCGGCCAGGGAGGATGCGGCGCAAATCGTTAACAGGCTTTGCGAGAATCTGGGCGTCAATGAATCTTGTAAAACTAATGCCAGGCCGTTTCCATGGTTAGCCGCTCAGGATTATCGGCAGTGGGCAGATGAGACTTTAGTCAAAGCCGTGACACTGGGCATAGACAATGAAAGTGCAACATGGCTGATACGTAGACACGCAGAACGTGTGCCGATGGTGTTTGAATTGATAGGGCAGGATGCCTCGTTGGCACAGCGGATAACGCCCACGCTCCCGTTAATCTTTGCCGATCTGGTGTTTTGCGCCGGTAATGAAATGGTCGTACATTTGGACGACCTGCTCAGGCGACGAATCCCGTTGTTAATCTTGGCAAAAATGGCTCGGTCCGAATTGCGTTATCTTGCCGAGCTTGCTGCAAAAACGCTGGGCTGGGATGAAGTCAAATTAAATTACGAATTTGAGATGTGTGTCACAAAATATTAAGTAATAAATGATCCAGTTCACTGTTTTGAATATCCTAGGCAGTTGTGGCAATGGCCTATTGGAAGAGAGTTACTTAAGAGGCCAATATATTTTGCGATGATTTATTTTTCTTTAACGGCTATTATTTCGGCTTCTT
Organism: Methylobacter sp.; assembly: GCA_036560465.1. Taxonomy (GTDB): domain Bacteria; phylum Pseudomonadota; class Gammaproteobacteria; order Methylococcales; family Methylomonadaceae; genus Methylobacter_A. Next base: position 157,337 of record DATBRD010000078.1, on the reverse strand, counting down.
ATAATTAAATAACTTTAAATGATTACCTCAAAAGGCTCTTTTTTAGTATTAACGTGCGGTTCTAACGGAAGATACTAAAAATGAAACGCGTCTTGCCTGCCTCTTTTATCTGTTTTCTATTTATTACCGGAAGTTATTGGTCTGCCCATTCCAATACAGGGTCGGTTATCTATTTTTATAATCCGGAAACAAATATCAATAATTTTGCCACGCTAAAAACAGCTTTTGATATGTATTTGGTGAATCATGGTGGTTATTATTTTCAGCCTTTTGATAATAAAGAAAAGTTTGAAGCGGTAGTCCATGAAAAGAAAGGCGATATTTATTTATTATCAAGTTGGCATTTAAAGGCCTTACAGCAAAAAAATGTGCCATTGAAAATTGCCTTGGTCGGCACGTCAAAGGGCAACACCATGCAAAGGAAGGTATTAAGCACGAAAAAAGACATTGCCAATGTCAGTATGCTTAAGAATACCGTGGTTGCCGGCGCAGGAAGCGAAGAATACATTCAGAGCGTATTGAAGCAAATACTCGGCAAAGAGCAGGAACCACTGCTTAAAGACATCAAAATACTCATCGTACCTAAAGACATTGATGCGATTATGGCGGTGAGTTTTGGAATGGCAACAGCCGCCATTTCCGCAGAAAGCAGCTTGGATAAGCTGGCTATGATTAATCCAAATCAATTTAGAGAATTACATGGGCTAGGCTTTAGTGAAAAGGATTATTTATTGGTTGCGGCAACATTGAAAAAACCGGAGCAGCAAGAAGCGTCACTGCTAGAGGTGCTACGCAAAATGTCGGAGGATGCCGGCGAAGAAAATTTAAAGTTACTGGGCATAGATGGCTGGAGGGCGCTGCAGTGAAACGCTTCAATAATCGCCACGCATTTTCTCAAGACTGGAATTAACTATGAAAATAATAAATTTTTGTAGGGTATTAATTCTATTAACTGTCTTTCTGGCTAGCGCAGGCTTTGCCCAATCAAATAAGATATTAATTATTAATAGTGATAATAGCGTTTTTCGATATGAAACAATCTCTATAGAATTTAAAAAAGTTTTACAGCAAAACGCCTATCAATGGATTGAGTTTAATTTAAATAGCCACGTCGATGTCGAAGTGAAGCTGAAACAGCTTATCCAGCAAGAAAATCCTGAGCTTATTTATTGCATAGGAACCAAAGCTTATTCGTTAGCGCGTAATCATGCTGATAACAGGAAATTATTATTTTCAGCCGCCATTAATTGGCGAAGATTGGATATTGGCGAAGGAACTTATGGTGTAGCCAACGAATTGTCGCCTGCGCAAGAAATATCATTGCTACGCTACTTCTTTCCAGCGATTAAAAACATTGGCTTACTCTACAATGACAAATTTAGCCGCGAATATGTAGAAACCATTAAAAAAGATGCTTTAGCCTTAGGCATTAATGTCGTTAATCAGCCCATTAATGATGCGCAAGAGATCAGCAATGCGCTCAATGGATTACTGCCCAAAATAGAGTTGTTCTGGATTATTTCCGATCCGGTTGTTTTAAGCAGTAAAGCCTCAGTGCAGCAAATTTTTCAATCGGCGCAGCAACAAAAGAAACCCGTCTACGCTTACAGTGATGTGTATATAGAGCAGGGCGCGGTCATGGCGATTTCTGCTGACCTTGCGACGATTGGGCGGCAATCGGCAAATTTAGCCCTGATGATGGATAAGGATAAAGTGCCGGAGGGGACGGTGCAAAGTCCTGCAGGCTCAACAGTTACTTTAAACAAATGCGCTCTCGACGCATTGCAGCTCGGTTTTAATCAAGATGCTCTGGACTCGGTTAATAAAATCGTGGAGTGTCATAAATGATTAAATATGTAAGCACGCCACTGATTGGCGCATTAATCTTGAATTCAGTCGCTTTTGCAGACGCGGCAGCACCGAATGACGATCTGGAAAAGGAATTGGCCTATCTTGCCGCAGAAAGACAAGTTGTGGTCACGGCCTCGAAAATGGAGGAGCCTGTGGACAAGACTGTCGCCACAACTACCGTCATTACCCAAGACGATATTGCGCATATCGGCGCACGCAATTTATTGGATGTGTTGCGGTTGGTGCCGGGGATCGGCATTACTCAAACCCAGTTTGGTTGGCGTGAAATTGAGGTTCGCGGTATTAAAACATTGGCTTCTGAAAAAGTGCAGATTATGTTGAATGGTCATCCGCTGGACCATAACTTGCAAAATGCCGGCAGTACTTGGGTCTACGACGATTTGCCGGTGGATACGATCAAGCGCGTAGAAGTCGTGCGCGGCCCAGGTTCGGCTTTATACGGCGCTAATGCCTTCCTTGCCGTCATCAACATCATTACGCAAAACGCCAAGGATTTGAATGGAGTGCAAACCTCAGCCGGTTGGGGTAGTTTCGATGCTCAGCAATACCGGGCATCGTGGGGCAAACAGTTCGACAATAGCGCGGAAGCCGCGTTGCATTTTAATTTTACCGATACCAATGGGATTAATTCGCCAATTCCGGCTGATAGTTCTAGCGTACAAGGTCTTAATTCTTCGGCGCCCGGCAGAAGCCAGCTCACTGAAGGCCGTTACGACTTGGAATGGCAGCTGGGTTATCAGGATTTTAAATTGGACGGGCGCTATATCAATAAAAAAGCAGGTACATTTTTTGGAGCGGCATCTGTTCTTAGTGATGACAGGACCCAACAAGACTATAACAATTATTTTCTACGCTTAAGTCGAACTTGGAAAATTCAAGATAATTTGACGGTAGATACCCAGATATTCCATGATCTTTTTAACTATGACAATGTATGGCAAACCGCGCCGACCCAGTTTATTCGTACCGGTCTTCAGGACACGCGCACCGGTGGTGAAATTCAAGCCAATTACCATATCAGCGATGCCCAAACCGTAATTAGCGGATTTTCTTATGTCAAAGAGCAGCAGGATAATATTATTGATGAGCTAGGTTTCGATCCGGCGCATTTGATACCGACACTGTCTTCCAGTGAAGAAAGAATACGTAGACGCTGGGGTGTTTATGTTGAAGATGTTTGGGATCCATTAAAAAATTTACGATTGACCTTGGGAGCCCGTTATGACCGATACAGCGACTTTGGCGGTACATTCAATCCCAGGATGGGATTTAATTGGGAGTTTATTAAAAACTATTCACTGAAGTTTTCTTACGGTACCGCTTATAGAGCGCCTGCCTTCGGTGAACTCGGTCTTGTCAACAATCCTGTGTTACTAGGCAATCCAACGCTTAAACCAGAGGAGGTTAAAACCTTTGAAACCGGCATTGTTGCTCACCCTGTGGCAGGCTTGACTACTCAGGCTATCTATTATCATTCCGCAATTAGTCAAATGATTTCACCTATTTCTGTTCAGGGAGCGGCTTCGCGTTATGACAATAACGGCAGTCTTGTCGCGGAGGGTGTTGAGTTGGAGGCGAAGTATGACTTTGACGGCAACCTGAAAGGCTCCTATATCAGCGCTAATTATGTTTTGCAGCATAGCGTTCAGCTTAGTCGGCAGTTAGCGGAGGTACCGCGGCATCGTACCAATTTGATAGCCAATTGGGCTTTCGATAATAGCTGGAGCAGTTTTGCTCATATTCTTATCAAAGACAATACATCACGAAATTTAGGTGATACGCGCAACAGTGTGCCCGGATACGCCTTATTCGATGTGGGATTGCTGGGGAAAAATATGTTCGGGCAGAAAGTTGACGTCAGTTTTAATGTCTACAACTTATTTGATAAACGCTATTACGACCCCGCTCCCACCAGCTTGAATTTTATCGGCGATTTCCAAATGGCTGGGAGGGCGTTTTTTGGACATGTAAGTCTGAAATTTTAATTAGGGGACGATCATAACGTAAAAAGGTGGATTACCTGATCGGCGAATCCACCTTATGGGTTAGGTTTTACCAAAACATCTTGTTCATTTTTATCTCTTTTTTGAAAAAAGTTAAAAAACTCATCGCTCACTACGGATGAGCACCAGCTTGCCCACCATTAAAAACATAGCCAAGCAGGGCGATCCTGACTGCCGAATAAGTTACCATATGGTCGGCGCAATCTATATGTTAGATTTTGTGATTTCACAAAAAGATAGCCATTGACGCGCTGTGGCATGGCGCATCCTTGTAAAGATGTTCGTATTGTGCGCAAGTCACGGTGTTCAGCGCATACTGCACGCTGTGCGGCGGCTGTATAACAATGCAAATTTCTCTATCCGTTACGATGCGACATTAAATCCGACAGCGGAATATATTTCTTGGGAACAGGTACATGATCTTCAGGAAATGCCGCCAAGGTTTCTTGAATATTAGATAAAAACAAGTTCACAAGGATAGTGTTTTGCAATTTTTCAGAGGCGCCGAGTCCGATAATACCAATCGCCGTTCCTAACGGTATGTTTTTAGGATTTTTTTCAGAGTCGCTGTTTATGTCAGCATTTGACAATGGTTGAGAGTCTTTTCTGGCGAGAAAGTTTATTGAATCAGGTCCCATGGCAACATAGCATTTTCTTGTTACATTCCATGCCAACAGGCTTTCATTTTTATAATAGATAAAAAGCGTTTCATCTCCATTTGATACGGTAATCTTTCCGGCGTCAAAACCGCTTATTTTTCGTTCTTCTTTATTACTGATTATGCCTTCAAATAAGGTATGGTTGGTTAAAGGGAAGCTGTCCAGTAATTTTATGAATTCATTATAATTTTTTGACTCAACAATATTGCGCCCCAAGTTCCATGCAAAACCGACTGTCCATTGATTAAATTTGACCTGGTTTTCGTCAGATGACATTGAACAATTTAAATCGGCGCCCTGCATCGGATAACAGGCCAAGCCAGCTGTGCTGTTATTTGACCTGGCGAACTGCCGTGCCTGGCTTTCCGCTTCATCCGCATCTTTTACCTGGACAATTATTTTTTGATAATGGCCTGATTCGTCTGTGTCCGAAGTTAAAATAACAGGGTTTAGAGTCAACTTGTTGATGTTGAAAAGTGTCATGCTTAACTCCGGCATTGCCCTGCCGCAGGGATCGCCATTGATTACCGCGATCCCTTTTCGTGCTGAAATTATAAAAGGGATTAAAGTATTCATTGCTCCCATTTCGGCGGGCATCAAATAGCCTAACGGTTCTTGGCCGGATTGCATTAAATAATTATCCATTTCCAGGAAAGCATTTAACGAAACCGTTTGTCCGAAACCCTCAAATATTTTATCGGGTGAACCTAAACCCGCCACAAAAGCTACGTTCTTATTTGCCTCAAGGTTATCAGGATTTACATAACACATAACATCGGCATCGTTAAGCATCTTGTCCATAAAAATCAGGGCTAACCCGATAGGTCCGCCGCCTCCGGAGGCCAAAAAACATGCGCCATGAACAATGTAACTAATATCCTTTTTACTTAATTGATTATTACCTGGACCGAAATTCTTTATTTTTTGATATTTATTAAATGATGATTTTCTATTTGAAATATCATTAAGCATGAAAATCTCTCCTTGAAGTAATAAAGGGTGGCTTTTCCGAGTGAAGTTTATCTTCGTTAAATGCCATAAAGCCCTATCTATATAACCTGAATAAAATATCCCGCAGCAGAAAAACTATTGTAAGTAATGCCGAGCAAATGTGCTAAAGAAGCGGAGTATAAACGCTATTGTTCAGCGTCTGCTGCTTATATTTGAGTCATTTAACAGATGAAGATGATGGTTAATCCTTACCGGTTTATGCCAGATCACGAGCCGTTAGGATTGATTGTGGGGCTATTGAACAGGTAATAATTTCCGTGTATTGAAGTATTTACCATTGATTATTAAGGGACTTATGCCCATAAATGTAAGGGCGGGTGAAACCCGATCGTTTTGAATGACCAGCAGCCAGTTCCGGATTGGGCTATCGTCAGCATAAGGGCAATCTAAAGTATGAGCTGGCGCGAAAGCTCAGTGGTCTTGGGTTTTTAACTGTAGGATGCTAGAAACAATATCTTCTATCCCAGGTTAGAGTTATTATCGAATTGGCCGGAATCTCAGGCTGATGACTATGCAATTACCCCAATTGCTTTTACAGCAAGTTATATTGAAAATGTGGAATTAGACAATGGTGGTTTCCTAGACGTCTACCTTTAGATCAAGAAGGTAATATGAATAAAACACTGTACCCCGATAACTGGCCGGATATAGATACCAAGCTCTACAATAGATCGGTCAAGTTGATTAATGCAGTTAAAAACATGCTGAGAGTTAAGCTTGATCTGCACGCCGACCCACAGTTATTGGAAGGCGACATCTTTTTATTCAATCATTTCTCCCGGTTTGAAACCTTCATTCCGCAATTTCTTATTTACGAGCAAACCGGGGCTTACAGTTGCGCAATTGCTTCCGGGGAATTCTTTAGAGAAGACAATGTGCTATCGCGGTATTTGAGGCATGTCGGCGTTTTTCCCCATGATCATGGTCGCCTGTTTCCATTGCTGGCCGCGCAGATTTTGCGCGGCCGCAAAGTCATTATTTTTCCTGAAGGCGGTATGGTAAAAGACCGCCGGGTTATCGACAAACGCGGCCATTACAGTATTTACTCTCGGGTGACCGGCAACCGACGCAAGCTGCATACGGGGCCTGCGGTTTTAGCACAAGGTGTAGAAATCTTTAAAGCGGCTATCCGGCGCGCCCATCGTAGAAACAATGTTGCACAGCTTCAGCAATGGAAGGACGCTTTGTATATAGACAGCATTGATCAGCTGATAGCGGTAGCGAATAAGCCAACGCTGATGGTACCTGCCAATATTACTTTTTATCCGATTCGTTCCTCCGAAAACCTGTTGTTTAAAAGCGTTGAGCTGTTTTCTAGCGGCCTGAGCCTGCGTCAGTCCGAGGAGTTGCTGATTGAAGGCAATATTATGCTGAAGAATACCGACATGGATATCCGTATGGGAGATCCAGTCGACCCTTGTTGGGTTTGGGATTGGCGAACCCGTTATCTGATAGGCAAGTTCGTCAAGGAAATTGACACGATAGACGATGTCTTTACGCTGAATTTCAGGCCTAAAAACTGGAGACAACGTTTATTAAGAGCATATTTTATAAAAAGTGCCGAACATTCCCGTGATCGATACATGGAAGTCATTTATACCAATGTCACTATCAATTTAAGCCACATAGCGGCAACGCTGATCATGCATTACGTTGACCAGGGGCAGACACATATCGAAAAAGACAAGTTCTACGGCATTTTGTATATCGCCATTAAGCACCTGCAAAACAACACTGTGATTCATCTACATCGAAGCTTGCTCAATCCCGACGATTACAGCGATCTGTTTAAAGCCACCAACACACGTTTCGATTTTTTTATGAGTGCGGCAAAAGAGGCCGGACTAATCAAGGAAGATGAAAACAACTACCATTTTTTGCCCAAACTCCGCGCCGAGTCGGACTTTGATAACATCCGTCTGGAAAACCCGATTGTCGTTTACTGCAACGAAGCCGCGCCGCAGCATTCCGTTCTCGAGACCCTGATTAATGCGATCAGCGAATGCACTAACGCCGATAAAGACAAATTGGCCGCCTGGCATTTTGAAGATGAATGCCGCACTCTGGCATGGGAAAAGCAGACGTACTCCAAAATGATGTTTGATGATATCAGTTATGAGGAAGTCGCCATTGCCGACCCTTCGCCTTTTTTCATTCAGCCGGAATTTGCCAATGGCTTCGGCGTTTTGCTGGTTCACGGTTTGCTTGCCAGTCCCGCTGAATTAAGAGCTTATGGTGAATATCTGGTCTCACAAGGTTACACGGTATTGGGTATTCGGCTAAAAGGCCACGGTACGTCGCCCTATGCATTGCGTGAACAGAGTTGGGAAGATTGGTACGGCTGTGTGCAGCGAGGGTTCGATATACTCAAGGTGCATTGCTCGCGTATTTTTGTCATTGGCTTTTCCACCGGGGGAGCGTTGGCGCTAAAACTGGCTACCGAACACTATCCCGAAATGATTGGTGTTGTCGCCGTTTCAGTGCCATTAAAATTTGTCAATCCTGCTTTTATGTTGGTTCCGCTGCTGCATGGCACCAACACGCTGGTTGAGTGGGTCTCGGCTTTTGAAGGTATCAAGCCTTTTATTGATAATGAACCGGAGCACCCTGCCGTTAACTATCGCAATACCCCGGTCAGGGCGCTTTATGAACTGAGACGATTAATGTCGCAATTTGATGAACTACTGCCGAAGGTCGCCTTGCCTACATTGATTCTGTATGGTGATGAGGATCCGATCGTCTCGCCCAAAGGCGCACCGATCATTATGGACAAACTGGGTTCTGCGCATAAGAAAATCCAGGTCATAGAATCCCATCGCCACGGTATTTTAATGGAAAATATCGGCAATACCTGGAGTGTCATTGATGATTTTTTAAATGAGTTAAGCGTCGTACATGATGAAAATGCCCCGCTTAACATTTTTAATTCGCCACGAGGGCTCGAAGGACACGAAGATACAAAACATTAGTATTCCTCGTTCCCACGCATCGCGTGGAAACAACAAACATGAGGACAGTAAAATGAAAAATGTCGTTATCGCAGGATATTGCAGGTCGCCCTTCACTCCGGCGCAAAAAGGCCAATTAGCTAAAGTGCGGCCGGATGATCTTGTCGCCCAGGTCGTTAGAGCCTTGGTCAACGATACTGGGGTCGTTCCGGAGGATATTGAAGATTTGATTCTAGGCTGCGCCTTCCCGGAAGGCGAACAGGGGATGAATCTGGCGCGTTTGGTCGTTCAGCTTGCCGAGCTGCCTGTTACCATAGCCGGCACTACCATTAACCGCTTCTGCGGCTCCTCAATGCAGGCGATACATAACGCGGCAGGCGCAATTCAAATGAATGCCGGAGAGGTATTTATCTGCGCCGGTATTGAATCGATGAGCCGGGTGCCGATGGGCGGTTTTAATTACTTGCCCAATCCGAGTCTTTATAAAAACTATCCCCAGGCTTATATCAGCATGGGCGAAACGGCGGAAAATCTGGCCCTGCAATATCACATCGACCGGCCGTCTCAGGACGCTTTTGCCTTCGCCAGCCACCAAAAAGCCGGAGCGTCCCGGCAGAACGGCTTATTCGCCACGGAGATTATTCCGATCAAACGGGCTGACGGCGAAATCGTTGAATACGACGGCTGCATCAGGGCGGACACTTCCCTTCAAGCATTATCCGAGTTGCAGCCGGCTTTTCTTAAAAACGGCAGTGTGACTGCCGGAAGTTCTTCACCGCTAACCGATGGCGCTGCCGCCGTGCTGGTATGTAGCGAGAAATATGCAGATGCGCACGGTTTGGAAAAGCTCGCCCGTATCAAGTCTATTGCAGTATCCGGTTGTGCGCCCGAAATCATGGGTATAGGTCCGGTCAGTGCGAGCCGCAAAGCCTTGAAGAGAGCCGGTATGCGATTGGAGGACATCGATATAGTCGAACTGAACGAGGCTTTTGCGGCGCAGTCTTTAGCTGTCTTAAAGGAATTGCCGATTCCACTGGAAAAATTGAATCTGGATGGCGGCGCGATTGCTTTGGGGCATCCGTTGGGCGCGTCAGGCGCCAGGATAACCGGCAAAGCCGCCAGCTTGCTGAAACGGGAAAACAAGAAATTTGCCTTGGCGACTCAATGCATCGGCGGTGGCCAAGGCATAGCCACTATTCTGGAGGCTATCTAATGGACGCCAACACAAGCGGCATCAAAAAAGTTGCGGTGATTGGCGCAGGCGTTATGGGCGCAAGCATTGCCGCCCATATTGCCAACGCCGGTATTCCCGTCTATTTGCTGGATATTGTTCCTAAAGATGCCAAAAACCGAAACAGCATTGCCGAAGCCGCGATTGCCAAATTACTCAAAGCCGAACCTGCGGCATTCATGCATAAAAATAATGCCCGTTTGGTGGCTCCGGGTAATGTTGAAGACCATCTTGAATGGCTGAAAGATGCCGATTGGGTGCTTGAAGCGGTGCTTGAGGACTTAGGCGTCAAACAATCTCTGTATCAAAAATTGGAGCAGGTTTGCCGGCCCGATACCCTGATTTCATCGAACACCTCGACACTGCCTTTGAAACTGTTAACCCGCAACATGCAGGACAGCTTCAAACAGCGCTTCATGATCACCCATTTTTTTAATCCGCCCCGCTATATGCGTCTGTTGGAGCTGGTTTCCGGAGACAAGACCCGGCCGGAGCTGGTTGATGCCGTCAGCCGTTTTGCCGACACCCATCTGGGTAAAGACAGCGTTATCTGCAAGGATACGCCGGGGTTCATCGGCAACCGTATCGGCATTTACTGGCTGCAATGCGGTTTGCTGGAAGCGATCAAGCTTGGTTTGACTGTCGAACAGGCTGACGCGGTCATGTCCGCGCCGTTCGGCATCCCCAAAACCGGCATATTCGGTCTGCTGGACTTGGTCGGGCTTGATCTGATTCCGCATATCCTGGACGGCATGAAAATGGCTTTGCCCAAGGATGACGCGTTTCATCAAGTTAACACGCTGCCGCCGTTGATTCAGCGCATGATAGCCGATGGCTATATCGGCAGAAAAGGGAAGGGCGGTTTTTACCGCTTGAATGAAAGCAGCGGGAAGCGCGTCAAGGAGTCTATCAATTTACAAACCGGCGACTATCACCCCAGCGAAAAATTCGCCTTGCCGGATTTGCCCAAAACCCAGGATGAGCTGAGGGTCTTTTTAGCCAGCGACAACATTATTAACCGTTTTGCCTGGCAAGTGTTGTCCAATACCCTGGTTTACAGTGCCAGCCTGATTCCCGAGATTTCCGATGACATCGTGTCTGTCGATACCGCCATGCGGCTTGGCTATAACTGGAAATACGGTCCGTTTGAATTGCTGGAACGGGTCGGCGTAGGTTGGTTCGTTGGCCGGTTGCATGCAGAAAGCCGCGCGGTTCCGTTAGTGCTGGGGGAGCGTCAGAGTCTGTACAAGATCGATTCCGGTAAACGTTTGTACCTCGATTTAACCGGCAATTACCAGCCTGTCCGCCGGACGGACGGCGTCCTGCTGCTGTCCGATATTAAATTGCAGGCCCCGGCGCTGTTGGAAAACCCGTCGGCCAGTCTGTGGGACATTGGCGACGGCGTTGCCTGCCTGGAATTTCACAGCAAAATGAATACGCTGGATATGGATAGTTTGGCGATGGTTCGGCAAAGTCTTGAAAAAGTCAAAACCGGTTTTTCCGCATTGGTCATCCATAACGATGCCGACAATTTCTCAGCTGGGGCTAACTTAACCTTACTGATGCAGGCGATCCACAACCAGGACTGGCCTGCGGTAGAGCGATTGATCAAGCTGGGGCAACAGACCTATCAGGCCGTGAAATATGCACCGTTTCCGGTGGTCGGCGCGCCTTCCGGTTTGGCTTTGGGCGGTGGCTGCGAGGTGCTGCTGCATTGTGATGCGATACAGGCTCATGCAGAGCTTTATATCGGCTTGGTGGAAGTGGGTGTAGGCCTGGTGCCGGGCTGGGGCGGTTGCAAGGAATACTTGCGCCGCTGGCTGGAGTTTGCACGGCGCCCCGGCGGTCCGATGCCGGCGATTGCCCAGGCTTTTGAAACGATCGGTATGGCCAAGGTCTCCAAATCGGCGGCGGAAGCCAAGGAGATGCTGTTTTTGTCCACGACCGACGGCATTACCATGAATAAAGACCGCTTATTGGCGGATGCCAAAGCTAAAGCGTTGTCACTGGCGAAAGATTATACGCCGCCTAAACCCGCCGAATATCGCTTGCCCGGCGCCAGCGCCAAAGCAGCGATGGAAGTTGCCGTCGGCAATTTAAAATTGGCAGGAAAAATAACCGACTATGACCTGGAAATCTCACAGCAACTGGCAGATGTGCTCAGCGGCGGCCAGTGCGACATCACTGGGACGCTGACCGAAGACGATTTGTTAAATCTGGAATTGAGCGCATTTTTGCATTTGGTCCGGCAGCCCGGCACTCTGGCCAGGCTGGATCACCTTTTAAAAACGGGAAAGCCGTTACGCAATTAACTTAAGGAATATCCCATGAGCTGGTTAATCGCATTACTCATTGTCATCGGTACTCTGGCTTATATCAGGGCACCTTTGCGCCGGTCTACATTGGTTGTGTTTGGATGGCTGGTGCTTTATTCGCTGGTGCAGGGGGCTAGTTATTTTATGCTCCTGCTCTGGGTTATGTTCAGCGCCGTTTTTATTACGCTCAACGTTCCTGCTATACGCCAAGGATTATTCAGCGTCATGATTTTCAAGGCCATGAAACGGACGCTGCCGCAAATGTCGCAAACCGAACGCGACGCATTGGAAGCTGGCAATACCTGGTGGGATGCAGAGCTGTTTTCCGGTCATCCTGATTGGAACGTATTGCTGGATCTACCCAGCCCGAAACTGAGCGAGGAAGAGCGGGCTTTTCTCGACGGCCCGGTAGAAACATTATGCAGTATGCTGGATGACTGGGACATTACCCATAATCGTTTTGATCTGCCTGTAGAAGTCTGGGACTATATCAAGCGCAATAAATTCTGCGGCATGATTATCCCCAAGCGCTACGGTGGTCTGGAGTTCGGAGAGTACGCGCATTCCGAGGTGGTGATGAAAATTTCCAGCCGCAGCAGCACCGCAGCCGTTACAGTCATGGTGCCTAATTCTCTGGGGCCGGCCAAATTACTACTGGAATACGGCACTGAACAACAGAAAAATCATTATCTGCCGCGTCTGGCCACAGGCGAGGAAATACCCGCGTTTGCATTAACCGGTCCCCATGCAGGCAGCGATGCCGGGGCAATGCCCGATACCGGCATCGTTTGTTACGGAACATTCGAAGGCAAGGACAAGGTGCTGGGCATACGGCTCAATTGGGAAAAACGCTACATTACCTTAGGCCCTGTTGCCACGGTGCTGGGGCTGGCATTCAAGCTTTACGATCCGGAACACCTGATCGGCGACAAGGAAAACGTCGGCATTACCGTTGCGCTGATTCCCACGAATACCCCAGGCTTGTCTATCGGTAACCGCCATTTTCCGCTGAATTCTGCGTTCCAGAATGGTCCGAACTGGGGCAAAGACGTGTTTATCCCGATGGATTGGATCATCGGCGGCGTCGAGCAGGTCGGTAACGGCTGGAAAATGTTGATGCAATGTTTGGCTACCGGCAGGGCTGTGTCTTTGCCTGCGCTCAGTACCGGCGCGGCCAAAATGGCTAGCCGCAATACCGGCGCATATGCTTTTATCCGCAAGCAATTCAATGTGCCGATCGGCGAGTTTGAAGGCATTGAAGAGCCACTGTCGCGCATAGCCGGTGAAACTTATATTATCGATGCCGCGCGTAAAGTAACTGCCGCCGCGCTGGATGACGGGCAGAAACCGTCGGTCATTTCCGCGATCATTAAGTACGAGCTTACCGAAAGAATGCGGCGCGTCATTAACGACGCGATGGACATACAAGGCGGTTCCGGTATTTGTCTGGGGCCTAAAAACTATCTTGGCAGGATCTACCAAGTGATTCCTGTCAGCATTACCGTCGAGGGCGCCAATATACTGACCCGCACTATGATGATTTTCGGCCAGGGCGCGGTGCGTTGCCATCCTTATATTCAGCGGGAAATGGCGGCCTTGGGCTTGGAAAATTACGAATTGGCCTTGGAACAGTTTGATGAAGTTCTGTTTGAGCATATCGGTTCGATACTGCACAATCTGGCGGCCGGTTTTTGGTTGGGATTAAGCAACTCCTATTTTGTCCGTGTGCCGGGCGATCACAATACCCGTCGTTATTATCGGCAGATTGCCAGACTCAGCGCCGGTTTTGCGCTTATCGCAGATTTTGCTTTGTTGACGATGGGTGGTTCGCTTAAACGGAAGGAGAGGATTTCCGGACGCTTTGCCGATGTACTGAGCAATCTTTATTTGTGTTCGTGTGTGCTTAAAAACTTCGAGGATCAAGGGCGGCCTCAAGACGACTTGCCGTTGCTGCATTGGGCTTGCCAGCAAACCCTGCATCGCGCCCAGCAATCGCTGCTGGCTATTTTTCATGCATTGCCGATGCGAAATATCACTTATCTGTTAAGGTTTGCGCTTTTTCCCACCGGCAAGCCTTACTCGCCGCCTGCCGACTATTTGATTCACAAGACTGCAGCGCTGCTGATGAAAAACTCCTCGTCCCGGGATCGCTTAACTCACGGTATTTATATTAATCATAAGCCTGACGACGCCACCGGCAAAATTGAAGTCGCCTTCCAGGCCGTGCTTGCCGCAATGCCGGCGGAACAGAAGATTCATGCCGCGCAAAAGCAAAAAAAGCTGCCCAAAGGTGCGATCCTTGATGTGCTGGATGCAGCGGTAAGCAAGGCCGTTATCAGCAATAAAGAGGCCGAGCTGATAGCGGCCGCCGAAAAGGCCCGGTTTGCGGCCATCAGTGTTGATGACTTTAGCCCTGAGCAATTAAATGGAGTTAGTGTTAAAATGTAAAATAACAAGGTGTTTTCCAGTAGTGGACCTGCTGAAGGAATCGTCCAGAGAGGATGCGAAAAATTAATAATACAATTTCTTGGATTGCTTTTTTTCATGTCTTTGATGGTCCTATTCTTTTCCGCGAATCACTTTGAGTTAAGCAAGCGAATTTTTTGCCCACCTTGTGCAGCTTATAGTGTTTGATAACTCTCATCAATGAAGGAAACCCGTTTGCCGACTCAAATCAAGCTGGGATTTGATCAATTTATCAAATCCCATTTTGCAATGCCTTTAATGTGTTTAATTTTGTTTTCAGGCCTGGAATTTACCCGGCTGGACTTATGGATCAGTCGGCATTTTTACGATCCGGAGCTTCATCAGTGGATTTATAAGGAAAGCCTGCTGGCTGAAACTATTCTGCATACTGGCGGGCAATATATTGTCTACCTAAGTGCCGCAGTTATGTTGATCTGTCTATCGGCATCGCTCAGATCAAATTCAGCTTTTCACCGCTATCGTCGCGAACTGATTTTTTTACTGGTTGCCAGTATCAGCGGGCCCATTATCATCGCGCTGTTGAAAAGCAGCACGCATATTTATTGCCCGTGGGATTTAACCTTGTTTGGCGGCAATAAGCCCTATGTGCGTTTATTCGATGACGCTCCCAGCGATTTGAAAATAGGCCACTGTTTCCCGGCAGCTCATGCAGGGTCAGGTTTTGCTTTCATCAGCCTGTATTTTTTCCTGATGGCGGTTAAGCCCGAATATAAGTTGTACGGCCTGTATTTAGGTTTGGTGTTAGGTTTCGTGTTCGGCGCAACTCAGCAAGCGCGCGGGGCGCATTTTTTTACTCATGATGTATTTGCGCTGGCGGTGTGCTGGTTTTCATCATTATTGTTATTTATTTTATTTTTCAGGAAGCAGCTTAAATGGGTGTAAACGTATTGTTTTCAAGGTCGCGGTTCACTATTGTGTTGCTGTTTTTGTTGATTAATTTAGGCACTTTTGCTTTTCTCCGCGTAGCCTTGCTGATCAAGCAGATGGCCGATATCGATTCACCCGTTTACCAGATAGCGCTGGCTTTTGTTATCGGATTGATTCATGACCTGGCTTTTTTTAGTTATTTATTAATTCCGTTCGTTCTGTATTTACTGGTGCTGCCCAACCGGATTTATCAAAGCAAAATTCATAAGATCATCAGCTTCGGTGTATTTATTGCCTGTTTATACGGCCTGTTTTTTATCGAGTTATCGGAATGGACTTTCTGGGATGAATTCGGGGTCCGCTTTAATTTTATTGCTGTTGATTACCTGATTTATACTCATGAGGTGGTTAGCAATATCATTGAATCCTATCCTTTGGGCTGGCTACTGTCGGGCATTTTAGTGATTACCGTGCTTTGCTTCTTGCTGGTAAGGAAAACGCTGGCACGTACATTTACTGCCAGTGAATCGTTCCCGTCCCGGCTGAAAATAACCGCAGCCTTGCTGTTGCTGCCGATCATAAGCTACGCCAGCGTAGGGTCGACATGGTACCAGTTCTCAGCCAATACCTATCTGAATGAATTGGCTGCCAACGGCCCTTATCAATTTTTTTCGGCATTTAGAAACAATGAACTGGATTACCGGCATTTTTACAAGGTAGGCGATGATCAGCAGTTATCGAGTGTCATCAAAAAACAACTGGGTGCCGAGGATGCAGCCGGGAATTTATATAACATCAAACACATGGTTAAACCGGCGGGCGAAGAAAAACGCCTGAATATCGTGTTAATTACCGTCGAGAGCTTAAGTGCCGATTTCCTGGCAACCTTCGGCAATAAAGAGAACATCACGCCGTACATGGACCAATGGTTTAAAGAAGGTTTATTGTTTACCAATTTCTATGCGACCGGCACCCGAACCATCAGAGGCCTTGAATCGTTAACTTTATCCATTCCGCCTACGCCCGGCCAAGCCATTGTCAAGCGGCCTGATAACGGCAACTTATTCAGTTTTGGCAGAGTCTTGCAACAGAAAGGTTACGACACCGCGTTCTTATACGGCGGCCGGGGTTATTTCGACAATATGAACGCGTTTTATTCCGGTAACGGTTACCGCATTGTTGACCAGACCGATTTTACTCCGGAGGAAATAACCTTTACCAATGCCTGGGGTGTGTCGGACGACATCATTTTTAACCGTACTTTAAAAGAAGCCGACCAGGATTTTCAGAACAACAAGCCGTTCTTCTTTCAGATCATGACTACCAGCAATCATCGTCCTTACACCTATCCCGACGGCAAGATTGATCTTCCCTCAGGCAGCCGAGAAGGCGCGGTTAAATATACCGATTATGCGATACATCAGTTTATCGAGCAGGCCAAAACCAAACCGTGGTTCGATAACACCGTGTTCGTGATGGTTGCAGACCACTGCGCCGGTAGCGCACGCAAAACCGAATTGCCAGTCGACAAATACCATATTCCGTTGTTTATCTACTCGCCCAAACATGTGCCAGCAAAAAGAATCGACGTCCTGTCCAGCCAGATTGATGTCGCCCCGACCGTGCTTGGTTTTTTAAACGCCAGCTATGAAAGCCAGTTTTACGGTCAGGATATTATGCGGATGCCCAAAGAGCAGGGTAGAGCATTAATCAGTAACTACCAGAAACTGGGCTTGTTTAAAAATAATAAACTGGTTTATCTATCGCCCCAACAAAAAGTTGATGTGGTTGATGATCCTTTAGGCGCGCATATACCGCTCGGTATGAATGCAGCCGCTTCGTTGGTGATGGAAAATATGGCGTATTACCAGTCGGCGGATTATATTTGGTCACATCGGTTGAGCAGATATCAGTAAATATGAAAGTGCTTATGCACGCTGCATGATTTGGAGATTGTGATGACATATCAAAAACATCGAAAAGCTAGTTGTGCAGTCTGTGGAAAAACGTTCCCCTATAAAGAATTGCTTTCCGGAGAGGTTGTCCGTGAATCGATTGCGAGCCAGATACGCACGGACATTCCGGATTGGTCTTCCGATAGTTTTATTTGCTTATCGGATATAGGGCGATACCGGAGCCAATATGTCCATTCATTGCTTGAAACAGAGAATGGAGAACTCTCATCGCTCGAGAAAGAGGTGCTTGATAGTCTTAGTGAGCATGAACTGCTTTCTAAAAATATAGAAATGGAATTTGAGCAGGTTTGGACCTTTGGTGAGCGTTTGGCAGACAGGATCGCCAGTTTTGGGGGGAGTTGGAGATTTTTAATTATTTTCTTTGTTTTTTTGTTGGCTTGGATTGCGGTGAATACCCTGATGCTTTGGGGAAAACCGGCTGATCCGTACCCTTTTATCCTGCTAAATCTGGTGCTTTCCTGTATTGCTGCAATTCAAGCGCCGATAATTATGATGAGTCAAAATCGCCAGGAAGCGAAAGACCGGATTCGTTCGCAACATGACTACCAGGTTAACCTGAAGGCGGAGCTGGAAATACGCCATCTCCATGAGAAAATTGACCATCTGCTCTCCCATCAATGGGAACGGTTAGTGCAGATTCAAGAGATACAGCTTGAGCTGTTATCTGAAATAAATCGAAATAAAATCACTTAATCAACGCTCATCTTGGCGTGCAACTTTTGCTCAATTACAGTACGCGTAAGCGCTGCTGCCCATTGATTATTCTTTCTTGGTTTTCATGTTCACCTTGGGGTTAGAGATTGCTCTCTTAGTCGTGGCCTGTGAAATCGGGAAGACATGCACCTTCTTAAAGTCATAGATGGACACTTGTTCTAGCAATATACCCAAGGTTGTACGAATAGAGGTCATCTGTCACAATAACGGCCATTTAGTGATTAACAATAGGACAGCTCCATGGCTGAGATAACTGAAGTACCTAGCCCTTTTTGCGGCATCGGCACGGATGACCTGACCATTCAGGTTGACGGCGTATCGCTGAAGGTGATTAAAAACGGCTGTGCGGTTAATACGCCCGCTTTTGAACAGGCTATCACCGATACCAGTCCAAGAGTTGATGGAAAGGATGTCAGCTTGGATGTGGCGGTGGCAAAGGCGGCGGCGCTGTTAAAAAATACTAACCAACCGGTTATCGGCGGCTGCGCAACCGATGTCAACGGCATGCGGGCGTTGCTGGCCTTGGCCGACCGTAGCGGTGCAGTGGTCGATAACATGAATTTTACCGGTGCACGGAATAATTTCTTGGCCTTACAAGACTCCGGCTGGATGAATACAACGCTGGCGGAAGTAAAAAATCGTTGTGATTTATTACTGGTGGTCGGTATCGATCTTGAAAGCTTCTCACCGCGCTTTTTTGAGCGTTATCTATGGAATGAAGAATCCATGTTTCTGGATGATACCGGCAAACGTGAGGTTATTTATTTGGGCAAAGCGCCTTCCGGTAACGCCTCTACATCACCAAGCGGTCAAAAAGCATCGGTTTTTGAATGTGCCAATGAAGATTTACCGGATGTTGTCGCGGTATTAAGGGCCCTGGTTAAAGGCAACCCGATTCGCGTTGATTCGGTTGGCGGTATTGCGATTGCCGATTTGCAGGCTATTGCCGACAAGTTAAAGGCGGCAAGCTACAGTGTTGTAACCTGGGCGGCTGGCGCGTTGGCTTATAGCCAGGCTGAGCTGACGGTGCAAACGCTTTCTGAAATGGTTAAGGATATTAATAACCAGAATACCCGTAGCTCCGGATTGCCGTTAGGCGGTAAGGAAGGCGATCAGACGGCTAACCAGGTTTGCGGCTGGACTACCGGTTATCCGGCGCGCACCCGTTTTTCCAGCGGCTTTCCAGAATACGATCCTTATTTGAATGATGCCAATTTCCTGTTAAACAACGGCGAAGCTGACGCGTTGGTTTGGGTGCAGGCATTTAATGCTAAGGCCGTGCCACCCGCAACAGATTTGCCTACCATTGTGGTGGGTCGTTCCGGAATGACGTTTGCCAAAGAGCCTGATGTGTTTATTCCTGCCGGTACGCCGGGCATTGACCATGCCGGCCACGCTTATCGTATGGATAATGTGGTTGCGATTCGGTTGAAGAAACTACGCGATTCCGGCCTGCCCAGTACGGCCGACGTACTCAATGCCATTGAACAAGCTTTGTAGGCAGAAATATGCTTTTTGCATCTCTGCATTCATTACATCCATGTAATTCGGAAAAATAGTATGTTGATAAAGTTAACAGGTGGAGCTGTCTATGATCCTGCAAGCGGGATTGATGGCGCGAAACAGGATATTTACATTCAGGACGGGCGCATCGTCAACAAGCCCATTGGCGATTTTAAAGTTGATAAAGAATACGATCTAACAGGCAAAGTGGTGATGTCCGGCGCAATCGATATGCATACGCATATTGGCGGCGGCAAAGGCAATATCGCCAGAACCTTATTGCCGGAAGATCATCGTGCCGACCCTGTCGCTCGCACCGATATTACCCGTTCCGGCTGTGGACATGCGATGCCCAGCACCTTTGTGACCGGCTATCGTTATGCGGAAATGGGCTATACCGCCGGTTTTGAACCTGCGGTGTTGCCGATCAATGCACGTCAGGCGCATATGGAAATGGCCGATATTCCGATTCTGGATAAGGGCGGTTATGTGTTGATGGGCAGCGATGATTATTTGCTGCGCATGTTGACCGCCAAAAAAGATCAAAAAGCCATTAATGATTATGTTGCTTTCACCATGCAGGCTGCTAAAGCGATTGGCGTTAAAGTCGTTAATCCCGGTGGCATTAGTGCGTTTAAATTTAACCAGCGCAAGCTGGACCTGGATGAGCAGAATAGCCATTACGGTGTGACCCCGCGCGATATTCTGCGTGCATTGGCGACAGCAGTGAAAGAACTGGGCATTACCCACCCGTTGCATGTGCATGGCTGTAATCTGGGCGTGCCCGGCAATATGGATACCACGCTGAATACCATTCAGGGCATAGGCGGCTTGCCGATGCATTTGACGCATATTCAGTTTCATAGTTACGGTACAGAAGGTGATTTTAAATTTTCGTCCGGCGCCGCGCAGATTGCCGAAGCCGTCAACAAAAACAAAAATATCACGATCGATGTGGGACAAATTCTGTTTGGCCAAACCGTCACTGCGTCAGGCGACAACATGCGTCAACATGCCAATCGTAAGCATGCCAGCCCAAATAAATGGGTGACCATGGATATCGAATGTGACGCGGGTTGCGGTATTGTGCCGTTCAAGTATAAGGACCAGAACTTCGTCAATGCGCTGCAATGGGCGATCGGCCTGGAAACCTTCTTGCTGGTTGATGATCCGTGGCGCATTTTCCTGACTACGGATCATCCCAATGGCGCGCCATTTACCAGCTATCCGCATTTGATACGCTTGCTGATGGATAGAAGTTTCCGTAACGATACGCTGGCGACGATACATTCTGAAGCGCAAAAAATGACGACGTTAGCATCAATTGAGCGCGAATACAGTTTGCAGGAAATTGCGATTATGACTCGCGCCGGTGCGGCCAGATTAATCGGCTTGCAGGATCGCGGCGGCTTGAGCGCCGGTAACTGGGCGGATATTACCGTCTATACCGATAATGCCGATAGACAGCTTATGTTCGAAAAACCGGATTATGTGTTTAAAGACGGTGAGTTGGTTGTTGTCGACGGCAAGGTTGTTCACACCAAGTGGGGCACGACCCATGTGGTTAAGCCGGATTATGACTCGTCTGTAGAAAAGGATTTGCAGAAATATTTTGATCGGTTCCTGACCATGAAACTTAACAACTTTAAAATCAGTGATGATGAGATAACAGAGGACGGACGCGGCAGTTTGACTGTGCATCCGCTTAAAGGAGATGTGGCATGATCATTAATGGCGTAGCAATAGACGCAACCTTTGCCGAGGCCTTTCCAATGAAGGCTACTCGCGCGATCATCACCGCACAAAATGAGAAATGGGCGATGATTTCAGCTCAAGCAATGACGGGCTTTGCCACTTCGGTGATTGCCTGCGGTTGTGAGGCTGGGATTGAGCGAGTTCTTGATCCTTCCGAAACCCCGGACGGACGTCCTGGCGTGTCTATCATGATTTTTGCGATGGGCGGCAAAGGTTTGGCCAAGCAGCTTGAAACGCGGGCCGGGCAGTGCGTATTAACATCGCCGACCTCAGCCTTGTTTGCAGGCATTGATGGCGGTACTCGTATAGCATTAGGAAAGAATCTGCGTTATTTTGGCGACGGCTTTCAGGTGGGTAAATTGATCGACGGTAAGCGTTACTGGCGCATTCCGGTCATGGATGGCGAGTTTTTAGCCGAAGCCACTACTGGACAAGTCGATGCGGTCGGCGGCGGCAACTTTCTGGTATTAGCCAAGTCTCAGCCGCAAGCGTTGGCAGCCTGTGAGGCGGCGATTGAAGAAATGCGCAAGATACCCAATGTGATCATGCCTTTCCCCGGCGGCGTAGTACGTTCCGGTTCCAAGGTCGGTTCAAAATATGCAGCTTTAGGCGCATCAACCAATGACGCCTTCTGTCCAACCTTAAAGGGTATGACCAAAACCGATCTGTCGCCGGAAATTGAGTCGGTCATGGAAATCGTAATTGACGGTTTAACCAAAGAAGATATTGATAAAGCCATGCGCGTCGGTATCCAGGCAGTCTGTGATTTAGGTGCTGCGAATGGCATCAAGCGCATTAGTGCGGGTAATTACGGTGGCAAGTTGGGACCGTTCCACTTTCACTTACAGGAGATTATGGCATGAGTGCTTTAACCTTTACGCTGACACACAAACCGGATCAGCGCGTGGATATGTCGCCGCTGGTTTGCCAAAAGCTGGCTGAAATGCAGCCTGCTGAGATTGCTGCGCTGACTCTGCAGAACGGCAAGCGCAAAATCCGCGTGGATGAGCTGTTCGATATTACCGGTTCCGACGCACAAAACATCGTGATAAAGAGCAGTTTTGATAAGCTTGATTTTATCGGTAAGGAGCTGGATGGCGGACGCATAACCGTTGAAGGTGATGCGGGCGCTTATCTGGGTTTGGGCATGAAATCCGGTGAGATTGAGGTGTCGGGTGATGTCGGTCTTTATGCGGCCTGTGAAATGAAAAAAGGTAAGCTGATTATTAACGGTAATGCCGGTGACTTTTTGGGAGCAGCCTTGCCGGGCAACAAAATGGGCATGAAGGGCGGAACCATTCTGGTCAAAGGCAGTGTTGGTGAGCGCGCCGGCGATCATATGCGTCGTGGCAATATCCTGATCGAGGGTAATGCCGGTGATTATTGTGGCTCCAGAATGACAGCGGGCACTATAGCGGTAATGGGCCATACCGGCAGGCATTTGGGCTTTGCAATGCGCCGGGGTACGTTATTGTTATGGAACCAACCGCAAGCGTCGGCAAGATTTAATGATTGCGGTGCGCATACTTTGGCATTTTTACCGATATTGTTTGCATCATTTAAAAAGCTCAATTCCACATTTTCAGATAGCTCGGCGGCCTTTAGCCGGGTGCAACGCTATGCCGGCGATATGTCGGAAATGGGGCGTGGCGAAATTTTAGTTAAAATAAGCTGATTCTATAATTTAGGTTAAGGGTAAACGAAAGCCTCAGCATAAAAACTGGGGCTTTTTTGTTGGCCCGCTAAGATCCACTAGCCTGTTTATTGAGGGTTGCATTCAAGTATTGTCATGGTAACAACATTAACAACAACTAATCATAGTCGCGATATTGCCGGACTAAGATACGTATATCCTGTACTTTCAAGGCGAGCAGGCGGTTTGTCTATCGGCATCAATTTTAATACCAATAATGCCTGTAATTGGCGTTGCATTTATTGCCAAGTGCCTGATTTAAAGGTCGGCGCCGCGCCGGACTTGGATTTTCAGTTACTGGAAGATGAGCTGAGGTTTTTTCTTGATGATGTGTTGAATGGTGATTTCTACCGACGCTTTCAGGTTGATGAAGACAAGCGGGTTATTAAGGATATTGCTATTTCCGGTAATGGCGAACCGACCAGTTTAAGAGATTTTGATAAGGCAGTGGCTTTGATTGGCAAAGTGGCGGCAGAAGCCGGAGTGCTGCCGCAGAGTAATTTTGTGTTGATTACCAACGGCAGTTTGGTGCATCGGCCTGACGTTCAGAATGGTCTGAAAATATTAAAGGAATATGGCGGAGAAGTATGGTTTAAGCTGGATAGTGCTACGGAACAGGGAAGGGCTTTAATCAATAATGCAGGGCAGAGTATTAAGGCAAGCGTAGAGAATCTGCTGCTTTGTGCAAAGCTTTGCCCGACAAAATTGCAAACCTGTTTGCTGGATTACGATAAACAAGGTTGGACTCAGGAAGAAAAAAACGCCTACCTTTGTCTGTTGAGGAATATCAAAGCAAAGGGTTGTATGCTGAAGGAGGTGATGCTGTATACAATTGCAAGACCTTCCTATCAGCCGGAATCGGAGCAATTAAAGAAATTGCCAGTGGAAGAGCTTAATGCATTTGCTGATGAAATCAGACGATTGGGTTTTGAAGTTTTAGTATCTGGGTGAGCGGTGTGCTAACCCATGATATCCAATAGAGATCCAATCGTTTCCTTGTCAGCTTTAAGCAATTTAACAGCGGCAGAAGTTTCAATTTCAGCTTCTTTCAGACTGAGTACTGGTTTGATGATGTCACTAGATTTGAATTCTGAGCTACCGACTTCATCTTTTTGTATGGGCAATCTAGAAATTACTTGGGCGGCATCCGCTGATTTATGTTGAGCGGTATTAATTAGATTAACTGCGCTGGCAGTTGGCGTGATGTTCATTGTGTGCCCCTTTTATACATTGAATTGGCGTCGAATTAATACTACATTGATACAGATGATATGCAAAGATTGAATTATGATTTTAAGATAGAAGCGCAAATAACACGGCATTTTTAAATAATAGACGATTATATACTGTGACTTTTAAATTTATAGCTTGTTATGATCTTTTAATTACGGCTATAATTGCAAGTTCATTTAAAGTGCGAATGTGGCGAAATTGGTAGACGCGCTGGATTTAGGTTCCAGTAGGTTGCCCTGTGAGAGTTCGAGTCTCTCCATTCGCACCACCCAATTCATAATTAAGAGTTAGTGGGTCATCATTAACTCTTCAGTTCTTTGAGCCGTTTACCGGTATTCTACAAATTCTTATTTAAATTTAGTTGAGGTAAAGAAATGCAAGTTTCTGTCGAAAAGACATCAGAATTAAGCAGAAAAATGACTGTTAGCGTGCCTGAAGAGGTTGTTCAGGAAAAAATGGCGGCACGTTTAAAGTCGTTAGCGCGCTCAGTAAAAATCGATGGTTTTCGGCCAGGTAAAGTGCCTCAGCATGTAGTTGAAAAAATGTATGGCGATAGAGTGCGAGGTGAAATTACCGGGGATCTGATTCAGTCTACTTATTTCGAAGCGTTGCAGGATCAGGATCTAAGACCTGCCGGTCATCCGCATATTCATCCAGCAGATGAAGCCGAAGGTTTTAAATATACCGCTGAGTTTGAAGTCTACCCTGAAATATCGTTGGAAGGTGTTGAGCAAATTGAAGTGTCGCGCCCTGTGGCTACTGTTCAAGATGCCGATGTCAACGATATGATTGAAAAACTAAGGGCACAAAAGAAAACTTGGGCCATTGCTGAGCGTGAATCCCGAGAACATGATCGCGTGACGATCAGTTTTTCAGGAGCCTCCGAAGGCGAGAATTTTACCGATGGAAAAGTAGAAAATTATCAGGTTGAAATTGGTGCGAAACAAATGATTCCTGGTTTTGAAGAGAATCTGATCGGCCTCAAAGCGGGCGATAATAAAACCTTTGAAGTGTCTTTCCCAGAAGAATATGGCAGTGAAAAGTTGGCTGGTAAAGCCGCTGTATTTGAAGTTGAAGTTGTTACTGTTGGAGAGCCTGTGCTGCCTGAAATTGATGAGGCTTTTATTAAAGCGTATGGTGTTGAAGATGGGTCCGTGGATTCTTTCCGTGCAGATATTAAAAATAATATGGAAAGAGAGCTTGAGCAGGCATTACGCGGTAAGTTGAAAAACGCAGTAATGGATGCTTTATATGAAAAGATTCAGATTACTGTTCCCAATACACTGGTCGACCAAGAAATCGAAAATATGATGAAGCCGTACATCGAAACGGCTAAAAGACAGAAAATGAAACTGGAAGATCTGAAACTGCCAAGAGATGCCTTTGAAGAGCAGGCTAAACGACGAGTAGCCTTAGGTTTGATTTTGGGTGAAATCATTCACAAAAATGAGATAAAAATAGACAGCAATAAAGTACGTTCTACTATTGAAGATATGGCGAAAAGCTATGAGCGTCCTGAAGATGTGGTCAATTGGTATTATGCAGATGAAAGCCGCTTGAATGATGTGCAGCAGATGGTTTTGGAAGATCAGACTATCGAATGGCTGGTTGCAAGAGCAAAGGTATCTGATGAAACAGTAAATTTTAACGATGTGATGAGCAAGCAACGGTAAGGGGTTTGAATGTATAACCAGTATTTAAGAAATCAAATGATGGCCCCGGAAGCAGCAGGTGGTCTGGTTCCTATTGTTATTGAGCAAACGGCTCGAGGCGAGCGTTCATTCGACATTTACTCAAGATTATTAAAGGAAAGGGTAATTTTTCTGGTTGGTCAGGTTGAAGATTACATGGCTAATCTGGTTGTCGCTCAGTTGCTTTTTTTGGAGTCGGAAAATCCTGATAAGGATATTCATTTATATATCAATTCACCCGGCGGCTCAGTAACGGCAGGCATGTCAATTTATGACACTATGCAGTTTATTAAGCCTGATGTCAGTACCATGTGTATTGGCCAAGCTGCCAGTATGGGGGCTTTGCTGCTGACTGGCGGAGCCAAAGGCAAGCGTTATTGTTTGCCGCACTCAAGAATGATGATTCATCAGCCATTAGGCGGTTTCCAGGGACAGGCTTCTGACATTGATATTCATGCCAGAGAAATTCTGTCAATCAGGGAAAAGTTGAATAAAATCCTTTCCGATCATACCGGTCAGCCGATAGAAAAGGTTCAGCAAGATACAGACAGGGATAATTTCTTAAGTGCAAACGATGCTGTTAGTTATGGTTTAATTGATCAAGTTTTGTCGAATAGAACAACTGTTGTTAATAAATAACGGTTGGTATTTTTGTGTATTTCGATATATTCTTTGCTCAATCGAAAGTAAAAACATCATCTCTGGATGTTTGTGGGAGTCCAATTTATGAGTAATGACAAAAACAGTAAAGATGACGATAAGCTGCTTTATTGTTCTTTTTGCGGTAAAAGCCAGCATGAGGTCAGAAAGCTTATTGCAGGACCATCAGTTTATGTCTGTGATGAATGCGTAGATCTTTGTAATGACATTATAAAAGATGAATTACAGGATGATTTTTCTTCTTTTGGCGGCGGTGAACTACCCAAGCCGAAAGAGATAAAAGAAGAGCTTGATAACTATGTTATCGGGCAGGAAAATGCGAAAAAGATTTTGGCGGTGGCTGTTTATAATCACTATAAACGCCTGCGCAGCAAGTCCAAAAAAGATACGGTTGAATTAGCCAAGAGCAATATATTGTTGATCGGACCCACTGGGTCAGGGAAGACTTTATTGGCTGAGACCTTGGCTCGTTTACTGGATGTACCTTTTACTATCGCCGATGCAACTACGCTGACAGAAGCGGGTTATGTGGGTGAAGATGTAGAAAATATTATCCAGAAAATTCTACAAAAATGTGATTATGATGTAGAGAAAGCTGAAACAGGTATTGTTTATATCGATGAAATCGATAAGATTTCCAGAAAATCCGATAATCCGTCAATTACCCGTGACGTTTCAGGTGAAGGTGTTCAGCAGGCTTTATTAAAATTGATTGAGGGAACTATAGCTTCGGTTCCTCCTCAAGGTGGACGCAAGCATCCTCAGCAGGAATTTTTGCAAGTTAATACGGCTAATATCCTGTTTATAGTCGGCGGTGCTTTTGCCGGTTTGGATCGGGTTATTAAAAATCGTTCTGAAAAGGGTGGCATAGGGTTCTCGGCTGACATAAAGACCAAAGACGAATCTAAAAATATTGGACAACTTTTTGCCGAAGTCGAGGCCGAGGATCTGATTAAATACGGTTTAATTCCTGAGTTTGTCGGTCGTCTTCCGGTTGTTGCTACATTAGAAGAGCTGGATGAAAAAGCGCTGGTGCAAATATTAACCGAGCCTAAAAATGCGCTAGTCAAGCAATATAAGCATTTATTTGAGATGGAGGGCGCTGAGCTGGAATTCCGGGAAGATTCTCTAACTGCGATTGCTCATAAAGCCATGGAAAGAAAAACAGGCGCCAGAGGGCTAAGGACGATTGTTGAAAATGTCCTGCTTAATACCATGTATGAGTTGCCGTCTGCGGATAATATTAGCAAGGTTGTTGTTGATGGCAGTGTTATTTTAGGTGAGGCAGAGCCTATTTTGGTGTATGAAACCGAAAAGAAAAAGGCTTCCGCTGAATCTTAAAGTTTAAAATTTATTAGTGGATAGTGAAAAAGGGAGCTTTTATTTTTAAAGCTCCCTTTTTTTTGTGCTGGAGGTGCTATTTTGAGCTGGCATCCTTGCTATTTTAATTAACGTCCCAATAATCTTCTTTTTCAAGAATAGTTAGAAGGTGCCATTTATGGAAACGCACAAAATGACAGAGTTACAACAAATAAATGCACTGGTTCCGGTGTTGCCGCTTAGAGATGTCGTGGTTTACCCGCATATGGTAATTCCCTTGTTTGTAGGTCGGGAAAGGTCAATTGACGCATTAGATGCCGCGATGAAAGACAATAAGCAGATTTTGTTGGTCGCGCAAAAAGAAGCGGAAGTTGATGAGCCGGATATTGCCGATCTTTATGAGGTTGGTACTCTGGCTAATATACTGCAGATGCTGAAATTGCCTGATGGAACAGTCAAGGTTCTGGTTGAAGGAGTCCAGCGCAGCAAAGTGTTGCAGTATAAAGAAACTGAAGGTTACTTCTCTGCTGCGGTAACAGAAGTTAATAGTATTTTTAAGCTAACTGAGCAGGAGCGGGATGTATTACAGCGCACAGTAATTGGCTCGTTTGATCAATATGTTAAGTTGAATAATAAGATCCCTCCAGAAGTCTTGAATTCGTTGTCCGGCATTGATGACCCCAGCCGGCTTGCCGATACTATGGCCGCTCATATGACTTTAAAAATCAATGAAAAGCAGGCTATTCTTGAAGCGGCAGATGTTGAAAAGCGTCTTGAGAATTTAATGGCATTAATGGAAGGAGAGGTTGACCTTCTGGAGATGGAGAAAAAAATTCGGGTGCGCGTTAAGCAGCAAATGGAGAAAAATCAAAGGGAATACTATCTGAACGAGCAGATGAAGGCGATTCAAAAAGAACTGGGAGATATGGATGATGTGCCCAATGAAGTTGAGGAACTGGCGAAGAAAATTGAAAGCGCAGGCATGACTAAAGAAGCCAAGGCAAAAGCAGATGCAGAGCTTAATAAGCTTAGGCAGATGTCACCTATGTCAGCCGAGGCAACTGTGGTGCGCAATTATATTGACTGGATGGTCAATGTGCCTTGGAAGAAAAAAACCAAAGTCAGGCATGATTTAAAAATTGCTGAGCAGGTTTTAGAGGCTGAGCATTATGGTTTAGAGAAGGTTAAAGAACGTATCCTTGAATACCTTGCTGTTCAGCAGCGGGTTCAGCAGCTCAAAGGGCCGATTTTGTGCTTGGTAGGTCCTCCAGGTGTAGGAAAAACCTCTTTGGGCGAGTCCATTGCGAGGGCAACTAATCGAAAATATGTGCGTATGGCCTTGGGTGGCGTACGTGACGAGGCCGAAATTCGTGGTCATCGTCGGACTTATATAGGTTCTATGCCAGGTAAGATCTTACAGAATTTGTCCAAGGTTAAAACGCGAAATCCGATGTTCTTGCTCGATGAAATCGATAAGATGGCGGCTGATTTTCGTGGAGACCCGGCGTCTGCTTTATTGGAAGTGCTGGACCCCGAGCAGAACCATACTTTTTCGGATCATTATCTGGAAGTGGATTTTGACTTGTCTGATGTGATGTTTGTAGCGACGGCCAATACCATGAATATTCCTGCGGCATTGCTGGACAGAATGGAGGTCATACGGATCGCCGGCTATACGGAAGATGAAAAAATCAACATTGCAATGCGGTATTTGATTCCCAAGCAAGTTAAAAATAATGGTCTTAAGGAAGAGGAGATTCAGATCACGGAAGCAGCCGTTAGGGATATGATTCGGTATTACTCTCGAGAAGCAGGCGTACGGAGTCTTGAGCGGGAAATTTCTAAGATTTGCCGTAAAGTGGTCAAGGATTTGTTATTAAAAACGAAGAAAACCAAAGTCGTGGTTGATTCTGAAAGCTTGGACAAGTATCTGGGAGTTAAGCGTTTCCATTACGGCCTTGCAGAAGAGGAAGATCAGATTGGTCAGGTTACCGGTTTGGCTTGGACAGAAGTAGGGGGTGAACTGTTAACCATAGAGACGGCAGTAATTCCTGGAAAAGGGAAGCATTCTGCAACAGGTAAGCTCGGCGATGTGATGAAAGAATCAATTGAAGCCGCGATGACGGTAGTCAGAAGCCGGTCGAAAATCTTTGGTATTGATAGTGAGCTGTTTCAGAAGAATGATATACATATACATGTGCCCGAAGGTGCGACTCCAAAAGATGGTCCAAGTGCTGGTATAGGGATGTGCACTGCAATTATCTCAGCCCTGACCAAGATACCTGTTCGAGCTTCTGTCGCCATGACAGGAGAAATTACACTGCGGGGTCAGGTATTGCCTATCGGAGGCTTAAAAGAAAAGCTTTTGGCAGCACATCGTGGAGGCATAACAACAGTTTTAATTCCTGCCGAGAATGAAAAAGATTTGGCTGATATACCTGAAAATATCAAGCAAAACCTGGAGATAAAACCCGTCCATTGGATAGATGAAGTGCTGGAAGTCGCGTTGCAATATAAGCCCATCCCTTTTAAGAAAACGGAAGCTGAAGAGCAAGGGAAAGGAGAGGTCGACGCGGTCAAAGGTGTGGTTCCAGGTTTAACTGCTCATTAATTGCCATTAATTAATTTGTGGATTCGTCGGGAAAGTTGGCAAAAACCGCAAAAATCATGGCTTGGAGGGTGGTTATTGCTTGACACTGCGTAAGGGCAGTTGTTATAAATACAGGCGTTTCTTGTGTTGTTGACGATGGGACGCAAGAATTATCACGCTGGTTTTCTACAATATAACTTTAAAAAATGATTTCCTAAGGGGGAATAATGAATAAATCGGAACTTATTGATGCTATAGCAGAATCTGCTGAATTAACTAAAGTGGACGCGGGTCGTGCATTGGATGGTTTTATTAGCGCGGTCACAAAAGCATTGAGCGGTGGTGATTCGGTTGCTTTAGTTGGATTTGGAACCTATGCCGTAAAAGAAAGAGCTGAGCGTAAAGGACGTAATCCACAGACTGGGGCTGAGATTACAATTAAGTCTGCAAAAATTCCTTCATTTAAAGCTGGTAAATCTTTAAAAGATGCTGTAAACTAGTATTTCTTTAGTCGGGTGCTTAGCTCAGCTGGGAGAGCATCGCCCTTACAAGGCGAGGGTCGGGGGTTCGAACCCCTCAGCACCCACCAGACTTTGGAGTGGTAGTTCAGTTGGTTAGAATACCGGCCTGTCACGCCGGTGGTCGCGGGTTCGAGCCCCGTCCACTCCGCCAAAATCAAAAAAGCCCCGGATCGATTGGTTCGGGGCTTTTTTTTTGATTAAAATTATGTTGTTTCTTTAGGATAGATCATATGCTGACAAAGATAAGAGAAAGAGCACAAGGTGCTTTCGCATGGGGTATTCTGATAGTGATCTGTGTACCTTTTGCATTATGGGGCATACAGAATTACTTGGATACTGGAGAAGAAGCGCCCGTCGCTTCCGTAGGCGATAAGGATTTTTTTCAGCGCGATGTTAACAGGGCTTATGAGCAATATAGCCAGCAGCTCCAGGGAATGACGTTTGACGAACAAAGCTTGAAAGCGCAAGCACTGGAAAAGCTGATAAAGGATGAAGTTTTGTTGCAGTATGTACGTGCTCAGGGACTTACCACAACAGATGATGCCGCGCGTGAATTTATAAAATCTCTGCCCTATTTTCAGGTAGATGGTAAGTTTGATGATAAGCGTTACAAAGCAATGCTTAATTCACAAAAAATATCGTCGGCTGAATTTGTAAACAGGATCAAGAATGCTCTCATTATGGAGCAGTTTCAGCGCAGCATTATAGATAGCAGTTTTGCAACCAAATATGACGTGGAAAGCTTTTTCAAAATCCAGAATCAACAGCGCGACGTGGATTATGTCACGGTTGCTGTACAGAAGTTGACGGAACAGCCCTCAGAGCAAGAAATAGAGGCTTACTACCAGCAGCATCAGGATTTGTTTCAAATACCCGAACAGGTTTCGGTAGAGTACGTAGAGTTATCACTTGAAGATATAGCCAAGACTATTACGGTAACCGACGACAAGCTGAAAGCTTTCTATGAAGAGCAAAAAGATCAATACACCACCCCAGAGCGAAGAAGAATCAGTCATATCCTGTTTGCAATTAACGACAAGACCGACGAAAAAGCCGCGCTGGAAAAAGCTCTAAAAGCAAAACAAGAACTGGCAAATAAAGACTTTGCCACTTTAGCGGCGGAAGTTTCCGACGACAAGTTAACCGCTAAGACAGGTGGAGATTTAGGCTTGTTTAATGCGGGTGTCATGGAAAAGTCGTTTGAAGATGCGGCGAGCTCTTTAAAGCTGGGTGAAGTATCAAATCCTGTTAAATCGGCATTTGGTTACCATTTGATTAAAGTGACCGAGTTAGTGACGGGCGAAGTCAAACCGTTCGAATCAGTTAAAAATGAAGTAACCAAGGCTTATCAAAAAGCTCAGGCGGAAAATGCATTTTATGAGGCAGGGGAAAGACTAACCGAAATGAGTTATGAAAACCCTGATAACCTGAAAACGGCAGCGGACGCTTTGGGCCTTACCGTTAAGAAAACAGCCTTGTTTACCAAAGATAAAGGCGAAGGTATTGCTGCGGAAGAAAAAATTCGTAATGCTGCTTTTACTGAAGAAGTTTTGAAAGGTAACAATAGTGCGCCAATAGAATTGGGAACCGATCGTCTGATTGTTTTACGGCTGTCGGAGCATAAACCAGCTGCTGCACGCGATCTAAAAGATGTTAAGGCGGATATAGTTAGTGTTTTACTGGCTGATAAGGCCAAGCAACAGGCTGTTGAAAAAGCCAAGCAGATCAAGGCCCGATTGCAGGAAGGAGAGTCCATCCAAGCTGTTGCGGCTGAAAATAAGCTACAAGTTAAGAAGGTGGCTGGATTAACACGCAGCAAGCAAGATGTGCCG
The DNA here is from genome assembly GCA_036560465.1 of Methylobacter sp. Taxonomy (GTDB): domain Bacteria; phylum Pseudomonadota; class Gammaproteobacteria; order Methylococcales; family Methylomonadaceae; genus Methylobacter_A. Next base: position 124,456 of record DATBRD010000078.1, on the reverse strand, counting down.
CTTCCGTTGAGTGAAGCGATTTTCAAGGCGGCTAAGCCTGTTGGCGGCAAGCCGACCATCTTTACCGCCGAATTACCTGCTGGCGAGCAAGTGGTCGTGAGCTTGTCAAAAGTAACAGAAGGCGTAATGTCTGAGGATGACAAGAAACAAATGGAATTGGCGACTAAAAATATTGCCAAAGCGTTTGGTCAAACTGAATTCAATGCATTGATAAACAGTTTACAGGCTGATGCTGACGTAGAGGTAAGAGCGCCTAAGTAAAAAGCTACTTAGCTGGAAATAAAAAAGGGAGCTTTAAGCTCCCTTTTTTTGTGTCGCTACTTTTGCGTTAAGATGCCGCTAGACCGGCAATGTTATAGCCGCAATCGACAAAAGTGATTTCGCCGGTAATACCCGAAGCCAGATCCGAACACATAAAAGCCGCCGCATTGCCGACTTCTTCAATGCTTACGTTTCTTCTTAACGGTGCAGTATCGGCCGCTTTGCTGAGCATGGCTTTAAAATCATTAATACCCGATGCGGCGAGCGTTCTGATAGGGCCTGCCGAGATCGCATTAACGCGCGTACCTTCGGCACCTAACGCTACAGCCATATAGCGGACATTGGCTTCCAAGCTGGCTTTAGCCACCCCCATGACATTGTAGTTAGGAATCGCCCTGTCGGCGCCTAAATAAGACAGAGTCAAAAGAGAACCGTTGCGGCCTTGCATCATCGCGCGTCCGGCTTTCGCCAGAGCGGTAAAGCTGTAGGAGCTGATATCATGGGCAATCTGAAAGTTTTCGCGAGTGGTGACGTCAACATAATCACCATTCAGCGCGTCACGAGGCGCGTAGGCAACCGAATGCACGATACAATCCAAGCCGTCCCAGTGTTCGCCCAGTTTGTTAAATACATTGTCGATATGCGCATCAATGCTGACATCGCACTCAATGGTAATGTTGGAATCACATTGACCAGCCATTTCTTCGACGCGACTTTGCAGCTTTTCATTTTGAAAGGTAAAGGCTAATTCAGCTCCCTCGCGATGCATGGCTTGAGCAATTCCCCATGCAATAGAACGGTTACTGGCTAAACCTACAATCAAGACTCGTTTGCCTTGCATAAAACCCATTATCATCTCCCAATGTTTTTGTTGTTACAATAGAGTTTCAAGTATCTATGACCCTTTTATTGATGTCCAGTCTTTTGTCTATGAAGATGCATACCTGCAAAGCTCGTGTATTAGTTATGATGTTGTCGGTCATATTTTGGGCCGCCTCGTACTCGTGTGCGGCCTGGGCCTCAGGACAGCTCAACAATCCTTATCCGGACGATGAGCAAGAACAGGCGATCCTGTATGAGTCGTTTTCAGAACGGCCCAAGCATATGGATCCGGCTGTTGCTTACAGTTCCAATGAATATGCCTTTATCTCGCAGATTTACGAGCCGCCGTTTCAATATCATTACTTGAAAAGGCCTTACCAAGTCGTGCCGCTAACCGCCATCCGTATGCCCGAAGTGATTTACCTGAACCAGAAAAGCGAAAAACTGGGCCAGGGGGTAAGTGACAGCGACATCGCATTTACCGACTATGTGATTGAAATCCAGTCCGGCATTCGCTTCCAGCCACATCCCGCGCTGGCTAAAAATATCCAGGGCTTTTATGAATATCACCAGTTAGATAAAGCCAAAATCGAGGCTGCAACGTCGCTGAATGATTTTACAACTACCGGTTCGCGCGAACTCACCGCTGAAGACTATGTTTATCAGATCAAGCGTTTGGCACATCCTAAAATCCAGTCGCCGATTGCTGAAATCATGAAGAATTATATTGTCGGCTTCGACGATTTTTCCAAGCAGGTCAAAGATAAACCCAAGACGGCGGTTAGAGATCTACCGATAGAGGGTGCAACATCACTGAGCCGCTATCAATACCGCATTCGCATTAAAGGCAAATACCCGCAGTTTATCTACTGGCTGGCCATGCCGTTCTTCTCGCCGATGCCGTGGGAAGCGGATGCGTTTTATGATCAGTCGGGGCTTGCCGACAAAAACATTACGCTAGACTGGTTTCCATTAGGCACCGGGCCTTACCTGATGGCTGAGAATAATCCGAACCGGCGTATGATCCTGCTGAAGAATCCATTATTTCATGTTGAAACCTACCCAACCGAAGGCGAGTCAGAAGACCAGCAAAAAGGCCTCCTGGCCGATGCCGGAAAACCGCTGCCGTTTATCGACAAAGTGGTGTTTATGCTGGAAAAAGAAACCATCCCCTATTGGACCAAGTTTCTGCAAGGCTATTATGATGCGTCGGGCATCTCCTCGGACAGCTTCGATCAGGCTATACAATTTACCGGCAGCGGTGGCGTGGCGCTGACTTCGTCCTTGCTGGAAAAAGGCATTCAGTTGCAAACTTCAGTGACGACCTCCAGTTTTTATATGGGCTTTAATATGCTGGATGCCACCGTCGGCGGTGCGACCGAGCAGGCTAGAAAGCTCCGGCAGGCTATCTCTATCGCAGTCGATTATGAAGAGTTTATATCCATTTTTATGAATGGGCGCGGCGTCGCGGCGCAAGGGGTTTTGCCGCCCGGTATCTATGGCGTTGATGATAAAGCCGGTATTAATCCTTATGTTTACGAGTGGCTGAACGGCAAGACGCAGCGTAAAAAAATCGATGCCGCTCGACAACTGATGGCCGAAGCCGGTTATGCAGGCGGCATAGATCCCAAGACCAAAGAAGCCCTGATTTTATATTTCGACACCACGGGCGCTAGTGTTGACGACCGCCCCAGGATGAACTGGTATCGCAAGCAATTTGAAAAGCTGGGCATAAAACTGGTGATTCGCGCCACTGACTATAATCGGTTTCAGGAAAAGATGCGCACCGGCAATGCCCAGATATTTGTATGGGGCTGGAATGCCGATTACCCCGATCCTGAGAACTTCTTTTTCCTGCTGTACGGCCCAAACTCTAAAGTGCAGCGCGGTGGCGAGAATGCCTCGAATTACCAGAACCCCGAATTCGACCGGTTATTCGAGCAAATGCGCAACATGGATAACGGCGAGCCGCGCTACCGGATTATTCAGCAAATGCAGGAAATAGTGCGCCGCGATGCGCCTTGGGTGTTCGGCTTTCATCCAAAGGATTTTTTACTGTTTCACGGTTGGTACAAAAATCTTAAGCCCAATTTGATGGCGAATAACCGGCTTAAATATACCCGTATCGATACTGCCGATCGAGCCGAAAAAAGGCAGCAATGGAACAGCCCAATATTTTGGCCGTTGGCATTGGTTGGTGGGATGTTTGTGCTGATGTTGATTCCGGCGGTTAATGCCTACCGTCGCCGTTTCAGGGGAACCAAGCTATGACTCAATATATTATCCGGCGGCTTTTGTATAGTTTGCCTTTGTTGATGGGCGTCAATATCTTAACGTTCGTGCTGTTTTTTGTCGTCAACAGTCCGGACGACATGGCGCGCATGCAGCTGGGGCAAAAGCACGTGACCGGACAATCCATCGCCAACTGGAAACAACAGCATGGCTACGACATGCCGTTGCTTTGGAATAGCGATAGAGAAGGCACAAAAAAAGTAACCGACACCATTTTCTATCAAAAATCGGTCGGCCTGTTTTTGTTTCGTTTCGGCGTATCCGACAGCGGCAGGAACATCGGTGCGGACATTAAAGAGCGCGCCTGGCCCAGTCTGGCCGTGGCGTTGCCTACATTATTGATCGGCCTGCTGGTAAACATTTGTTTTGCCTTAATGATGGTATTGTTTCGCAATAGCTATCTGGAACATGGAGGAATCGTGTTGTGCGTGATTTTGATGTCGATTTCCTCGCTGTTTTATATCATCGGCGGGCAGTTTTTTATCGGCAAAGTACTAAGGCTAGTGCCCATTTCCGGCTATGACGATGGCTTGGCGGCACTTAAATTCCTGATCCTGCCGGTGCTGATAGGCGTATTTTCCGGCATAGGCTCAGGCGTTCGCTGGTACCGAACCCTGTTTTTGGAAGAAGTCGAAAAAGATTATGTGCGCACGGCGAGAGCCAAGGGCCTGTCAGAAACACAAACCTTGTTTCAGCATGTGCTGCCGAATGCGATGATTCCGATTTTAACCGGCGTCGTCGTCGTGCTGCCGCTATTATTCATGGGTAGCTTGATCATGGAATCGTTTTTCAGCATTCCCGGCTTAGGCAACTATACGATAGATGCGATCAACATGCAGGATTTCGCTATTGTTCGGGCGATGGTCTTTCTGGGTTCGGTGTTATACGTGATCGGTCTGTTGTTGACCGATATTTCCTACACACTGGTTGATCCGCGTGTGAGGTTATCGTAATGGTGGTGTTATGGACAGACGCGCTGATCTACTTGCTGATTGCAGTGATCTTGGCGCTGGGCTTGTACCTGCGCGGCAAGGAGCATATCCAGCGCCCGCTGCAACAAATAGGCCGCAGCAAAATCGGCATGGTGTCGCTGGTAGTGTTGCTGTTTTTTGTGCTGATCGGCTTGCTCGATTCCGTGCATTTCAAGCCTGCCGACGACAAAAAAAACGAGATCATCAGCTTGCTGGACGATTGGGCGACGCCGCTGCGGGAGCATGGCGAAAAAACCTATTCCGCGCCTTTTGCAACCACCTTGTACAGCAAAGAAATGATGACGATGGCCGATGGTTCCATGCAGTGGGGTTATCCACGCCTGGAGTTCGGCGGTAAGCATTTAAATAATCCTGAGACGGAAAAAATCCCCGATATCTTGCAAAAAACCGCTTACGGCCTTGTGCAAGGACTAGGACTGACGGGGGCGTTTATGTTGTTGTGGTATTTGGTTCGGCAAACTCACTTCGAACGACTTAACTTTATCGTTCGCCCTGAATTGGTTGCACAAGGTCAAGTGGTTCCAGAGGCAAGACATGGGGAACAATTTAACCCAAGCGCCAAAGCTGTCTGGGTTGTCCTGTTTATCATCGTGCCACTAGCCACCGCCCTGATCCACCTGTCCGCTTATTATCACGTGTTCGGCACCGATAAAGTCGGTGAGGACGTTTTTTACCAAGCCGTAAAAAGTATCCGCACCGGTCTGGTTATCGGCACATTAACCACGTTAATCATGTTGCCGATGGCGATCATCTTCGGTATTCTGGCCGGCTTTTTTCGCGGCTGGGTGGATGACGTCATTCAATACATCTACACCACGCTCAATTCCATCCCCAGCGTATTGCTGATCGCCGCTTCGATCCTGATGGTGCAGGTGTACATGGCCAACCACGAGGCCGCCTTTACCAGCGTCATCGTCAGGGCCGATATGCGTTTACTATTCCTGTGCATGATACTCGGCGTGACCAGCTGGACAGGTCTGTGCCGATTGCTCCGGGCGGAAACCCTGAAACTTCGGGAAATGGAATACGTCCAGGCCGCCCAGGCCTTGGGCGTCAAGCAGGGTACGATTTTAGTGCGCCACATCCTGCCTAACGTGATGCACATCGTGCTAATCTCCGTGGTGCTGGATTTCAGTTCGCTGGTGCTGGCCGAAGCAGTGTTGTCGTATATCAACATCGGGGTCGATCCGACCAGCTACAGCTGGGGCAATATGATCAACGGCGCGCGGCTGGAAATGGCGCGTGAGCCTATCGTGTGGTGGTCGCTGTCGGCCGCCTTTGTGTTTATGTTCGCGCTGGTGCTGGCAGCCAATCTGTTTGCCGACGTGGTGCAGAATGCGTTTGATCCGAGACGGAGCGGCAATGAATAATCCGATACTAGCCGTCCGGCATCTTAGCGTCACCTTTAACCACCGGCAGACGGTGGTCGATGACATCAGTTTTGACATTCACGCAGGTGAAACTTTTGCGTTGGTCGGAGAGTCGGGTTCCGGCAAATCGATGACTGCCTTGTCGGTACTCAGGTTGTTGCCGAACAATGCAAGGCTTAACGCTGACGCGATCGATCTGCAGGGCGATAATTTACTGAACCACTCGGAATTTGAGCTGTGCAAAATTCGCGGCCGACGCATCGGCTTTATTTTCCAGGACCCGATGTCTTCATTGAACCCGGTGATGACCATTGGTAGCCAGATCGAGGAAGTCATTAAGCTGCATTTTGACTTGCCAAGGGAAGCGCTTAAACAACGGGTGCTGGAATTATTGCAGCAGGTTGAAATCCCCGACCGGCAGCAGCGCATTAAAGACTATCCGCATCAGCTTTCCGGCGGCCAGCGGCAACGGGTAATGATCGCCATTGCCTTGGCCGGCAAGCCGGATTTGTTAATCGCTGATGAACCGACTACGTCGTTGGATGTAACGATACAGGCGCAAATTCTGGCTTTGCTGAAAAATATCCAACAACAAACCGGCATGGCACTATGGCTGATCAGTCATGACCTGGCGCTGGTGTCGACGATGGCCGATCGGGTTGCAGTCATGCAACGAGGCAAAATCGTCGAAACCGGCGCGACCGCCGAATTTTTCAGCCAGCCCAAACACCCTTACACCCGCAAGCTGCTGAATGCCTTGCCATTGATGCAAAGCTGCTTGACGCACACTGCCAAGGAAAAACCGCCGCTGCTACGGGTCAGCGATTTTTATTGTTATTACCCGATTCGGAAAGGCATCTTCAAGCGGATCGTCGATTTTGTACGGGCCGTCGATGGCGTCAGTTTCGACATCCAGCAAGGCAAAACGCTGGCTCTGGTCGGCGAATCCGGCTGCGGTAAAACCACCTTGGGCAAGAGCTTGCTGAACCTGATACCCGGCAGCGGGCGAGTCGTCATCAACGGTGTCGAATTGAATGCATTAACCGGCGAAGCATTACGAAGGCAGCGCGCCAATATCCAGATCGTGTTTCAGGACCCGTTTTCATCGATGAACCCGCGCATGCTGGTCGGCGATATTATCGCCGAAGGCATCAGGGCCTTGCATCCCGAAGTCAATCCCGATCAGCGCAAGACCAGAGTCCGGGAGCTGTTGCAGCAGGTCGATTTGCCAGAAGACTCGGCACTGCGTTATCCGCATGAATTTTCCGGCGGCCAGCGCCAGCGCATCTGCATAGCTCGAGCACTGGCGGTCGATCCCAAGCTGATCATCTGCGATGAACCGACCAGCGCGCTGGATGTGTCGGTACAGGCACAGATCATCCAGTTGCTTAAATCTTTGCAGCAGGAAAAAGGCGTCAGCTATTTGTTCATCACCCACGATCTTGCCGTGGTTGCGGAAATAGCCGATGACGTGGCGGTGATGTACCGGGGCAAGATCATCGAGCAGGGCAGTGTGGTAGAGGTATTGACCCAGCCGAAACAGGCTTATACCAAAAAGCTGCTGGCGGCTGTGCCGGTTTTGAAGATGGAACATTGAGAACATAGGGAACGTCCTATGCACTGTATCCGGGCAGTAAAGACAGTATTACTTTTTAATTTTGTGGATTAACTTATGAAAAAACAAATCTTGCTTGCGGCGACTATGGTTTTCGGCGCGCTAACTTTTACCGCATCAGCCGAAGAAATCGGTGATGTCAGCACAGTATTTAAACTGCTGGGAGCTAACCATAAAATTGTGGTTGAAGCTTTCGATGATCCTGATATTCCCGGCGTTACCTGTCATATAGCGCGGGCCAAAACAGGCGGAATGAAAGGCGCAGTAGGCTTGGCTGAGGACCCGTCAGATGCATCGATTTCATGTTTGCAAGTAGGCGCCATTGACACAAGCAAACTGGATAAATTGAAAAATGGCGGTACGGTGTTTAAAGAAAACCTGTCGCTGATTTTTAAGACGCTGCAAGTGGTGCGTTTCTATGACAAGAAACGTAATGTCTTGGTCTATCTCGCTTACAGCGACAAAGTAATTGAAGGTTCGCCAAAGAATTCCATATCATCTGTGTCGGTTATGAAGTGGAATTGATAAGGCCGAGATATGCCGCAATACGTTAAGTTACTGCGGCACAGACTGGCTTATTGGCCTAAAGTGGCTCTTGTCATGCTCTGGGTGTGTCGGTCAGGCGCAGATTATTTAGTTGCTGGAAACCTTGCGGCAGGAAAAAGGCGTCGGCTATTTGTTTATCATCCATGATCTTGCGACACAGCTTTGGGCACCGGATGCCTGGTTCAATAAGGTGTAGAAATATTATGCTAAAAACACAAAAATAAAAGCAATAGAAAAGCTCAGGTTGCCGAAAAACAGGGGGTCTCTCAAAAATCTTTTAAAGGTTTCATTCAGTATGGCGCCACCCAAAAGATAAACAGGAAATACATAGATAGAGGTCATATGTCCCATATCTTCAGGGACATAATAAAATATGAACGTGTCAAGGAAATAGCTGCTTGAAATATTTACGAATATTTCAAGCAATAAGGCCTCAACAGAGAGCACTAAAACAAAAATATAGGCTTCGTGTTTAAGGTTAAGGTAGTGAATCTTTTTCTTAACAAAATAAAGATGGTAACCATAGAGTGCCCACTGGAAAAACGCAAACATCGAGGTATCGCCATTATGTACGGGTGTCACTAGATATACCCAAAGAGGCGATTGGAAAGTTGCTCTACAGAAGCTATTGATAGCCACCTCGCTAATGACTCCTATCAGGGCGAGTGTTCCTGAATACATGTAGACCTCTTTGATCCTTACCTCAGACGGGCTTTTGATGAGAACAAAACCTGCGAAATAAATAACTGCAATCAAATATAAGAAAAAAATAATAAGGTTTGTAACCATAATAAGGTAGTTCTCTAAATTGGTTTAATCGTCAAAGCTGGACGAGGGCGGATTGCCCTGTTCGAAATGTTTTACGTTGGCTAAGAAGTTGCGTAGGCCAGGCTTGTTGTTTATGCCCGGCATTCATAGGTCTAAATATGGCGACGGATTTGGGTTTCTGCGTCCGTCGTTGCCTCAAACGCAAAAATGCCGGGCACGAAAGATGTTGCCCGGCAAACTCAAGTCTCTCAATCCGCGCGTGGGAACAAGGTGTCAATCAACTCGATAACCGCTCCTGCCATTCGGCGATTTTTATTTTCAACTCATCAATATTAACCGTGGTCAGATGACGCTGCTTTAACAAGCGCTTGCCGGCCACCCAGACATCGGTGACTTGCTGACGGCTTGCGGCATAAACAATCTGTGAAACCGGGCAATATAACGGTTGGGTTTCCAGATGCGATAAATCAATAGCAATCACGTCAGCGGCTTTGCCGATGCTTAACGAGCCGATTTCATGGTCCAGGCCCAAGGCCTTGGCCCCGTTGATAGTTGCCATGCGTAGCGCGGTCATGGCCGGAATGGCGCTGGCGTCGCCGGCAACGGCCTTGCCGAGCAATGCTGCGGTGCGCATTTCGCCGAACATATCCAGGTCGTTGTTGCTGGCCGCGCCGTCGGTGCCCAACGCCACATTGATGCCGGCGGCGATGCATTTGGCGATTGGGCTAAAGCCGCTGGCTAGCTTTAAATTGGATTCGGGACAATGCACGATATGCGCGCCGGATTCCGCGAACAGGGCGATTTCATCATCGGTGAGCTGGGTCATGTGCACCGCGATGAAGGACGGATCGATCAGGCCGAGGTCATGCAGCCGTTGCAGGGGGCTCTGTCCGGTTTTTTCCTGCGCCAGCTCGACTTCGTGCAACGTTTCGTGGACATGCATGTGGATCGGCAATTCCAGCTCGTCGGTAAAAGTCTTGATTTTTTGCAGCGGCTCGTCCGATACCGTGTACGGCGCATGCGGTGCAAACGGTGTGGAGATCAACGGGTGATGGCGCAGTTGATCATGCAGCGCCAGGCCTTTTTCGATATAAGCGTCGCTATTTTCGGCCCAGACTGTCGGGAAATCGATGACGATCAGTCCGACACTGGCGCGGATGCCGTGGTGTATCGCTTGTGCCGCGGTAATTTCCGGGAAAAAATACATGTCATTGAAGCAAGTCGTACCGCCCAGAATCATTTCGGCTATCGCCAAATCGGTGCCGTCTTTGACAAACGCTTCGGTCATCCATTTTTGTTCCAGTGGCCAGATATGATTTTGCAGCCAATCCATCAGCGGTAAGTCATCGGCAATGCCGCGCATTAAGGTCATCGCGGCATGGGTGTGGCTGTTGATCAGGCCTGGCAAAACGGCATGATTGTCCAGATTTTCGGTAGTGGTACCCTGATATTTTTGCTTGGCAAGCTCGGTGGGCAGCAGATCAATGATACGGCCGCTGTTGATAACCAGTGTATGGTGTTCATAGGTTACGGATTCCGGTTCAACGGGTATAATCCAGCGAGCGTGGATGAGGGTATCGACAACTGTCATAAGATATTCCTGTATTGGGTTGCCAAATTATAACTTTTTACCATTGGTTTTTGATAAAAATGACTATGCAAAACAAATTGACTGTACAAGCCTTGCAATGGACAGGCGATACTTTAAAAGTGCTGGATCAGCGACAATTGCCGGAAAAAATCGTTTATGACGAATACAAGGATGCCGAAGGTGTAACCGAAGCCATTGCCAGCATGCGCGTTCGCGGCGCACCGGCTATCGGCATCGCCGCAGCTTACGGTGTGGTGCTGTCGGTTCGCAAGCAATATGCCCAGTCCAATCAGTGGCGGAAGAAAGTGGCCGCCGACATAGAGATGCTGGCAAAGTCCAGGCCCACAGCGGTCAATTTATTTTGGGCACTGGACCAGATGAAAGCCGTATTGGCCAAGCAACTCGATAACCCGCTGGCGGAGATTCTGGCTTGTGCGGAAAAAATCCATGCCGACGATATAGCGGCCAACCATAAAATGGGCGAATTTGGCGCCGATATTCTGGTCGGTGCCAAGGGTGTAATGACGCATTGCAATGCAGGTGCCTTGGCGACAGGCGGCTACGGTACGGCGCTGGGCGTTATCCGCAGTGCTTATCAAAGACAGCGACTCAACGTTTATGCGGGCGAAACCCGGCCCTGGCTGCAAGGTGCGCGGCTGACGGTTTGGGAGTTGGCGCAAGACGGCATCCCAGCGACACTGATTGCCGATTCGGCTGCGGCATGGCTAATGAAATCCGGCGCCATCGACTGGATTGTGGTCGGCGCAGACCGCATTGCCGCCAACGGCGATGCCGCAAACAAAATCGGCACCTATTCCCTGGCCGTGTTAGCCAAACAGCATGGCGTCAAGTTGATGGTCGCCGCGCCGACTTCGACGATAGACTGGACTATCGAAAATGGCGACAAGATAGAGATTGAGCAACGCAACCAGAACGAATTATTGCCCGCTTGTTATAGCAAAGAAGGTTCTTTGATCAGCGCCTGGAACCCGGTATTTGACGTGACCCCGGCGGCATTGATTTCAGCGATTGTGACCGAACGCGGCGTAATATTAAATCCTTCCGAACAAGGTGTGAGAGGTTTTAAAAATGCAATTTAATAAAAAAGGCAACAATCCGGTATTGGCCGTCAGCTTTTTATTCAAGGGTCTGAATCTATTGAGCAGTCCGGAATTGCGTAAATTCATCATCATCCCCATGTTAATCAATGTGGTGTTGTACAGCGCCGCGTTAACCCTGGGTTATTTTTATATTTCAGACTTGATCGATCAGTTTATTCCCGGTTGGTTGCATTGGCTGAGCTGGATATTATGGCCGCTGTTTTTTATCAGCTTTTTTATCGTTGGATTTTTTACCTTTACCTTATTGGCCAATATATTGGCCGCGCCATTTTACGGCAAGTTATCCGCAAAAACGCTGGCGATGGTAAAAGGCCAGACCTTTGCAACGGCTGAACAGCCTTTGGCTAAAGTCCTTGTTGCCGAATCGAAGCGCATGGGCTATCTGGCGACTCGCGCCTTGCCGTTGCTGATATTGTCGATCATTCCCGGCATCAATGTCGTTGCGCCTTTTTTATGGGCCTTGTTCGGAGCCTGGGGCATGGCGCTGGAATATCTAGCCTATCCGCTGGAAAACCAGGGTGTGTTGTTTTCCGAGCAAAAAGAGCTGGTCAAAAGCGTAAGGCTAGGCGCGTTAAGTTTTGGCGGATTGGCGGTGTTGGGACTGACTATTCCGGTGCTGAATATTGTAGTTGCCCCGGCTGCGGTGATCGGTGCGACGCTGTATTTTAATGAGATTAGGCAAGACTAAGTTTTGAAGCATACAGCCCAATGAAATTTGCGATTCAAGTTAACGCAAGCCCCTACCAGTCCGATGCCGGTTATACCGCATATCAATTCATCAAGGCCGCCTTGGCGCAGGGACATGAAGTATTCCGGGTATTTTTTTATCAAGACGGCATTTATCATGCGTTCAAGTACGCGACACCGCCGGATGACGAACTCCAGTTCACCGCGCAATGGAGCGAACTGGCAAGACAGCATCAGATTGACTTGGTAGTGTGTATTTCCGCTGCCCAGCGGCGAGGTTTGTTATGTTCTGATGAGGCCAAGCGGCAGGGCAAGCAGGATAACGATCTGGCCGAGGGCTTTCGCATTTCCGGTCTGGGGCAGCTGGTCGAGGCTACATTGGAAGCCGACCGCTTTATCGTTTTCGGGTGAAGGTATGAAACGTTATTTATTTGTTCTTCGCAAGCCGCCGCACAGCGGCGCCCAGGTTCAGGAAATGCTGGATATTATTCTGACCACCGCCGCGTTCGACCAGCACGTCAGCATCTTGTTGCTGGACGATGGCGTGTTTCAGCTCAAAAACGGGCAGCAGCCCGAGGCCGCAGGCATGAAAGCTACCGCCGCTATTTTTAAGGCGCTGGAAATCTACGATGTTAACGATATCTATACCGAAGTGGAATCGCTACAGGAACGCGGCTTAAAGCCGGGCGATTTGTGCCTGCCGGTGCAGGAGTTTTACCGGAAAGACATAGCCGGATTGATGAAGCGGTTTGATGTGGTGTTTGCGGGGTAGGTCTTAGACCTTCCAGGTTTTTAAAACCTGGAAGGTCTTGAAGCTTACGAAGACGGCATTGAGTACCGATTTATTTCGTGTTTTTTGTGCCTTTCGTGGATTAGTCAGCCAGTTTTTTATACTTCAAGCGATGCGGGTTATCCGCATCACTGCCCAAGCGGCGATGGCGGTCGGCTTCGTAATCTTCATAGTTGCCCTCAAACCAGACCACGTTACTGTCGCCTTCAAAGGCCAGCATGTGCGTGGCGATCCGATCAAGGAACCAGCGGTCATGCGAAATAACCACCGCGCATCCGGGGAAGGCGAGCAGCGCTTCTTCCAAGGCCCGCAAGGTTTCAACGTCCAGATCGTTGGTCGGCTCATCGAGCAACAGCACGTTGCCGCCGGTTTTAAGTAGCTTAGCTAAATGCACGCGGTTGCGCTCGCCGCCGGAAAGATCGCCGATACGTTTTCCCTGGTCTGCGCCTTTAAAGTTAAAGCGGCCGACATAAGCCCGTGATGGCGTTTCATATTTGCCAACGGTAATCAAATCCAGCCCATCGGAAATTTCATCGAACACGGTTTTCTTTGGGTCCAGATCATCGCGCAACTGATCAACATAGGCGAGTTGAACGGTTTGCCCCAGTGTTAGGGTACCCGAATCGGGCTTGTCGACACCGGCCATCATGCGGAACAGCGTGGTTTTACCCGCACCGTTCGGGCCGATAATGCCGACGATGCCGCCGGGCGGCAGTTTAAAACTCAAACCGTTGAATAACAGCTTGTCACCGAAAGCCTTGCTGATGTTGTCGGCCTCAATCACCACGTCGCCCAAACGAGGTCCGGGCGGAATATAAATTTCCTGGGTCTCGTTACGTTTTTGCACATCGGTCGACGACAACTCTTCAAAGCGCGCCAAGCGAGCCTTGCTTTTGGCATGGCGGCCTTTAGGGCTGGAGCGTACCCATTCCAACTCCTCTTTCATTGCTTTTTGGCGGGAAGATTCCTGTTTTTCTTCCTGCAATAAGCGGTTGCTCTTTTGCTCTAACCAGCTGGAGTAATTGCCTTCCCACGGGATACCGGAGCCTCTGTCCAGTTCCAGAATCCAGCCGGCCACATTGTCCAGAAAGTAACGATCATGGGTCACCGCGACCACAGTGCCGGGATAATCATGCAGGAACCGTTCCAACCAGGCGACCGATTCCGCGTCCAAATGGTTGGTTGGCTCATCCAGCAACAGCATGTCGGGGTTGGACAGTAACAACCGGCATAACGCCACGCGGCGCTTTTCACCGCCTGACAGCTTGGTGACATCCGCATCCCAGTCCGGCAGCCGCAACGCATCGGCGGCGACTTCCAGCTTGCGGTCCAGGTTGTGGCCGTCGCAAGCGTTGATGAAGTCTTCAAGGAACGCTTGTTCGGCGGCCAGTTTGTCGAAATCCGCATCGGGTAGCGCGTAAGCGGCATAGACGGCGTCGAGTTTTGACAAGGTTTCCTTGATTTCCGCAACCGCTTCCTCGACATTGCCGCGTACAGTTTTATTGGGATCGAGTTGCGGTTCTTGCGGCAGATAGCCGATTTTGATGCCTTTGAGCGGGATGGCTTCGCCTTCAATTTCCTTGTCGATGCCGGCCATGATTCTCAGCAGCGTCGATTTACCCGAGCCGTTTAAACCCAGTACGCCGATTTTTGCGCCGGGGAAAAAAGACAGTGAGATGTCCTTAAGGATATATTTCTTGGGCGGGACAATCTTGCCGACCCGGTTCATTGAATATATGTATTGCGCCATAGAGTTTAATTCATCAGTTTAAGGTTAATAGAGGATACCAGAAGTAGGCGCTTTAGGCGCAGCTTCCGTTCCTGCTCACGCATTCCTGTAAGCAGCGCGATGTCGGCTATTATTCCACGTTATGTGGCAATTTTTAAGTGTTGATGATGGGCTGAACTAATTTTGTATAGTTAATTTCTCATGTGAAGATTGGACGACTCCGCGCAGTAAGCGGCATTGAATGGGAGCGAGGGATAATATTTGTAATGGGCTTGCTCGATTGAAAGGCTGAGCACAAGAAGCTGTTTTAAGCGTATGAGAATTGTCCTGCGCATGGTAACTGGCGTATCAGGATATGGCTCTGTTTGTCTGGGCGAGAGTGGGTATTTGAGTGCCGCTTTAGGCCTTTTTTAGAGCTTTGCCGCTACTAAACAGAAGGGCTTGGATAACGTCTGTCCTGAGCACAGGAAGCGTCGGTCGAATTGGCTTTATTGGATGGCTGGCATGATTCGCTGAGCGAAGCTCAACATTCATAACAGTTAAAGCAATATTCTGCTGACCACCGGCATATTTCAAAATCACCCCTATGCGCTAACTCAATTGCAACAATCAATAAGTTGGCGCATGGGGTGTTATGTCCCGTTCAGCTTTAAGGTGTGGGTAACCTCTAGTTTTGCCGCTGTTTCTCCAGCAAATAATCCAGCCAGAGGTTAGACAGCTTTTCCTGCACGGTATTTTGCCGCAATCTTGCATTCAGGTGCGGGAAGTCAACCTTGTCCAAATCCTGATCCTGGTTGTAGCAGGAGTACACGAACACTTCCTTGCCGGTCTCTGCATCGACATGTTTGCACAAGCACTGGGCGCAGATACCTTTCATCATGCACTGCATCGGCGAGTTGATGGAGCCGATGGCGTGATGCGCCTTGCTTAAATAAGGCTTTAATACGTCGAAGCGGGCGCTTTTTACTGCGGCCATCATGCGATCCGAGCCGATCACGATCAGGTGGTCGACATCCGCCAGCGAAATGGGTTGTTCGCCAAGCTCGCCGTTGGCGTAAGCCAGCATACATTCCAGAATATTGCCGACAAAGGTCTTGTCTTGCGGACGAGTCGGGGTAATGGGGGTGACACCTTCGCCTTTGTCAACCGACCAGACGATGATGTCGGCGGCTGCTTCAACGTCTTCGACTTTAAACCGGTCTTGCGCATATTTATAACCGGCAAAATAAATCACCTTGTTGCCGGCCGCTCTTAACGCCTTGCCGATGGAGAACAATACTGCGTTACCCAAGCCGCCACCGAGTAACAAGACGGTCTCGCCGGTTGGGATATCGGTCGGTGTACCGGTTACGCCCATCAACACTAGCGGATCGCCGACTTTCCAGGTGGCGCACAGACGCGAGGATGAGCCCATTTCCAAAGCAATCAGTGAAACTGTGCCTTTTTCCTTATCGACTTCCGCGCCAGTCAAAGCCAAGCCTTCGGCGGCCAGTACCGTGCCTTCGACGACAGGGGCGAAAGCTTCGTAGTTTTGTACGCGGTAAAACTGTCCGGGCTGGAACTTTTCCGCTGCCATCGGCGCTCTGACCACAACTTCGATAATGGTCGGAGTCAAGCGGTTAATGGCTACGATAGTGGCTTTAAACGCGTCGTCCAAACGGGCAAACAAGGCTTTTAAGGCTGAATCGCGTTCCGCTTGCTGCGCAGGATTTAATTGAGCCAGTTCTTTTTCAAACAGTTTGACCACGTGCGGGTAACCGTTTTTGGCGCTGGCCATGGCTTTAACCACGTTGCCGGCGTAAACAGGATGGTTATCGCCGTAGAAACTAATGAATTTGCCGTCTTTTTGATAAGAGGTCAGCGGCGCGGGTTTGCCGAGTTTAGGCAGGGCTTCATCGTTCATCGGTACCAGTTCAACGGAATCGTTGCTCCATTCCGGCTGATAGCGTTGGAAGAACCATTTGTCCATCACAAACGTATCAGGGTATTCGCTTTGGTAAATGGTGTTCGGCGAAGTGCCTGCCGCAACGTATAAGCTGCGTAGCGGCACCTTGACGTTTTGCCCTGAGCTAAGCCAGCGGCCTTCTTCCAGCACCAGTTTTTCAAACTCTACCGCGTTTAAATGGCCGTATTCATCGGCTTCTGCGCCGAGCGGGCTCATGCCTTCGGCCAAAGCAATGCCTTCTTCCAGTGCTTTGGCGATTTCTTCGTGGTTTTGGCGATAAGCAGGCGCATCGTTGATGCCTTTACGATAAAACAGCGTGACGCCGCCCCAGGCATCTACCAGCGGTTGAAAATCAGGCAGTTCGCCTTCCGCTTCGGCGCGTTGGCGTTCGGCGACGATGGCTTTGCCGTGCGCCAGGAATTCATCAAGGATTATGGTTTCTTCCTGGTCATAACGACCGCGTATGGTTTGCTCGCCGTACACGTTAACCAGAGTCTCATAACGATGCAGGATTTTTTCGACCTGTACCGGATAATACGCCATCAATTCGGTTGCGGTATCCATAGCGGTCAAGCCGCCGCCGATGACGCCGGCAGGCAAACGGACCTGCAGGTTTGCCAGAGAAGAGTCCTTCGCGGCCCCGGTTAATTGCAAGGCCATCAGGAAATCCGACGCTTTGCGTATGCCGCGCATCAGGTTGTTCTTCATGTCGATAATAGTCGGCTTGCCTGCGCCCGAAGCGATACAGATATGGTCGAAGCCCATGCTCCACGCATCTTCAATGGTGATCGTGCCGCCAAAGCGCACGCCGCCGTATGCGC
Source organism: Methylobacter sp. (assembly GCA_036560465.1). Classification (GTDB taxonomy): domain Bacteria; phylum Pseudomonadota; class Gammaproteobacteria; order Methylococcales; family Methylomonadaceae; genus Methylobacter_A. Next base: position 107,106 of record DATBRD010000078.1, on the reverse strand, counting down.
GGAATGCTGCGCGCCGTTGCAAGGTCAGGTAAATGACTTTCAGGAAGTTCTTGTCCCAACGCACGGTAATGCCGTATTCGGCAACGCCGCCGAAACCGGCCAGGATGCGTTTGTCCAGCTCTTCGTAAAGGTCTTGGAAGTTTACAATCGGAGCAGGCAGATGTTCGCTATCGCCGGTCAGTTCTATCGGCAGTGGTTCAAGCTTTAAGCCGTCGATGCCAGCAACGCCGAAACCTTCATTTAACAAGTAATGGCTCATCGTATAACCGGCGGGGCCGAGGCCGACCACCAGCGCGTTTTTGCCGTTGTAAGGCAGCATATACGGGCGCTTGACGTTTAATGGGTTCCAGCGGGTCAGCAAGCTGTAGATTTCAAAGCCGTAGGGCATGAACAGCACATCGGTCAGAACATTGGTTTCAATTTGCGGAATATCGACCGGATCGGTTTTTTGATAGATACAACCCTTCATGCACTCGTTGCAGATACGGTGTCCGGTGCCTGGGCACATCGGGTTGTCGATGATCACTATCGCTAACGCGCCAATATTGTCGCCTTGACGTTTAACGAAATTCATTTCCGAGATTTTTTCATCCAGCGGGCAGCCGATAGTAGTTACGCCCAATGGGTCGGTTTTGAAGGTCTCGGTTTTTTTGTTGCGCATGCCCTTGGAGCAGGAGTCGGTGTCGCGCTCGTGGCAATAGATGCAATGATTGATTTCAGATAACGCCTGACGCTGATTAAAGCGCGGGTCGGTCAGTTTGAAACCGTCCCGGCGGCGGCGGTGTTCCTGTTCGCCCATCCATGCCTTAAACTCGCCGCGATCGACTAGTTCGTGCTCAACCAAATGGTCGAAATCACGTTTTTTCGGGAATTTGAAGCTTAACCAGTTTGCGACTACGTCGTTATCTTGTTGGGCGACAAAGCTCCAGCGCTGCACGATGTCCATCAGGGCGGCGACGAATTCGGCCGGGTCTTGCTGGCTGATGATGTCGTTAAATTCGGTTGCTGCTTCCTGATGCGCGGCAAGTTTGGCGCGAATGGCCTCGGCGACCAAATCGGCATTTTCGTAATCGCTGTCTTTGCCTTTGGTGATCAGCTTGTAATGACTGGACAGCAGGCCGATGGCTGCGCCGACTCTTGCTACGCGGTGTTCGGGGTCATTATCTTGGTTGGCTTCGGGGAAGCCTGCATCAATCAGCAGGTCAAAACGATTCAGGATAGAAGGAATAGCCCAGTCGCTAGTATCCTGGCCTTTAAAGACGAAACCTAATTTTTCCACCACTTCATTTTTATAGGTAAAAATGGTGTCGAGCTCATCCTTGATTCTTGCGCCTTGCGCTTGATGCTGGTCGTTAACATTGAACAGCTTGGCGACAAACTGGCCGACATAAGGCCCCATGCGCACCAAAAGATCGGAAACAGCCTCTGCCGATAATCCTGCGCCTTGGTTCTCGCGGTAAGCCTTGAATTCATTGTGCAGCACTGAATCATGGCGTTCAACCGAAGCATCAAACACATCCAGCAAATCTTTCAGACGTGCAGAGTCATATAAATCGGGGTAGTTAAAGCCGGGAATGCCTAGGGTAAGATTGTGTTGTTCCATAGTTCTCGTGTTTGATTAGTTCGCTTGTCCATACAGTCCCCATAAAAAATGGCTTTATCTGTACTTAAAAGGTTACCGAAAAGACTGAATTTAACCGCGTATTATAAGTAGATATGGCTTTTTTTGCCACAGATAATCTTTTAAGGGTGAGCTGCAACAAGTTCTTAACGCATAATAATTTTACAAATTACTATTCAGGCTAAGACGTCGGCATTTTTTCCCTGAGTTTTAAAAACCGCTGATACCGTGTCATTGAAATTTCGCCGTTTTCCACCGCTGCTCGCACTGCACAGCCTTTATCAACCAGATGGCGGCAGTCCTTAAACTTGCATTGATCAATCAACGGCTGGAACTCACGATAACCGTAAGCCAGCTGTTGTTCGGATAGGCCCGCCAGTCCGAATATGGCGACCCCGGGGCTGTCGATTAAATCGCCGCCTTGCTCCATATGATAAAGCGTCGCTGCGGTGGTAGTGTGCCGACCGTGTTTAGTGGTCTCCGAGATGGTGTTGGTTTTGAGATCTTTATCCGGAATGATGGCATTGGTTAATGATGATTTACCGACGCCGGATTGTCCCGCCAAAATACTGACCTGGCCTTTTAAGGCCCGCTTCAGCTCGTCCAGTCCTGATGCCGCCGTAGCGCTGACCCTATATAGCTGATAGCCCAGGTTGGTATAATCCAGCAGTTCTTGTTCAATAACGGCCGATTGCGTCAGGTCGGTTTTATTCAGCACTAACGCCGCATCTATATTGCGGTTCTCGCAAATAGCCAGATACTGGTCTATCAGCAAAAAATCGCAATAAGGCTCGACAGCAAAGACGACAAACACTGTGTCGATATTGGCGGCGACAGGGCGCGTTTTGCCGCTTCTGGACGGGCGCATCAACAGCGAACGGCGGGGGAGGATTTTTTCTATGCGTCCCTGGTCGGGCGAGGATTGCGTCCATAAAACCTTGTCGCCCACTGCGACGGTTTCAAGTCGCCGCAGGGTTTGGCAAAGCACAATCTTACCGTCATATTCAACAGCAATGCCCTGGCCTAAATGGGAAATGACCAGGCCTTCAATTAATTCACTCATCAAGCAGGGCGTATTTGCGATTCTAAATTGGCAATGCGAATAGCCGCAGGCGGATGACTATAATGAAATGCGGAATACAGTGGGTCCGGCGTCAAAGTGCTGGCGTTTTCTTCAAACAACTTAACCAAGGCACTGATCAACTTCTCGGCTTTAGCATTGTTTGATGCAAAGTTATCGGCTTCAAACTCAAATTTGCGTTGAAAGTAGGCAACGATAGGCTGGATAAAAAAGGTAAACGACGATGATACCAGCATGAACAGCAATAAAGCAGCAGCAGGCGACGGCTGCTCCACGCCCAGTCCGTTGTAGAACCATGCCTGGTCGATCAGCCAGCCTAAAATCGCAAAACTGATCAGTGTCATAACGGCATTGGCAACCAGCATCTTGATTGTGTGTTTGCATTTGAAATGTCCCAGCTCGTGGGCCAGTATCGCTTCCAGTTCTTCATCGTCCAGGGAGTTGATCAATGTGTCGAAAAACACGATGCGCTTGTTGTTGCCAAGGCCGGTGAAGTAGGCGTTGCCGTGGCCTGAACGTTTGGAACCGTCCATGATGAATATGCCTTGGCTGCTAAAGCCGCAACGGACAAGCAAATCCTGAATACGGTCTTTTAACGAGCCTTCTTCCATCGGGGTGAATTTATTAAATAACGGCGCGATCAGGGTTGGATAAAGCCAGCTCATCAGTAGCGAAAAGCTTATCAGTATGGCCCAAGCCCACAACCACCACAACGAGCCTATGCTGTCCATAACCCACAGGATCAGAGCGATTAAAGGCATACCGATAGCGGCAACCAAAACCATCTGCAATAGTTGATCCTTAATGAATTGTTGCGGCGTGCTTTTGTTGAAGCCGTACTTTTCTTCAATCACAAATGTTTGGTAGACGCTGGTGGGAAGCTCTAACAAAGTCATGATCAGAAAGACAGTAGCTAATGCCGCCAAGCCTGCTATTAAAGGCGATTGCACCGTAGCGGCCCAAAATTCGAAAGCCCAATTAATAACGCCGCCGAGGGTCAATATTAACAGTAGTGCAACGCCGAGTATGCTGTCGATATTGCCCAATCTGCTTTTTTCCAGCGTGTAGTCGGCCGCTTTTTGGTGAGCTTCCAGCGAGACAGTATTTTTAAAGGCTTCAGGAACGGCGGAGCGATGCTTTGCAACATAATTGGCGTGCCGTTTAGCCAGCCAAAACTGGACTGAAAAAGAAAGAGTTAGCGCGACTAAAAAGACGATGGTAAAGCTATTCATAGGCGGGATTCTTCAAAGTTTAAGAGTTAGACGTACACATTAGCCAATGCTACACTAACCGCCACCCTCAATACAATGGAATCGACAAATGGCGCAGGACTCATCGCATCTTATCTGGATAGATCTGGAAATGACAGGACTCGATCCTGACAATGATTTGATCATCGAGATTGCTACGATTGTTACCGACAAAAATTTGAATATTCTGGCCCAAGGTCCGGTGCTGGCCGTGCATCAGTCCGATGCTGCACTGGCGGCCATGGATGACTGGAATCAGTACCATCACGGACAGTCCGGCTTGATTAAGCGCGTCAAGGCTTCCACTATTAATGATGCTGAAGCCGAGCGGCAAACGCTGGCATTTTTAAAGCAGTGGCTGCCGGAAAACACTTCGCCGATGTGCGGGAACAGCATCGGTCAGGACAGACGTTTTTTATACCGTTACATGCCCAAGCTGGAAGCGTACTTCCACTATCGTAATATCGATGTTTCAACCGTTAAAGAGTTAGCCGCCAGATGGGCGCCTCATATCAAAGACGGCTTTAAAAAACAATCCTCGCATCAGGCCCTGGACGATATTATTGAATCCATTGAAGAGCTGCGTTATTACCGCGAGCACTTCATTAAGTTCTAGCTTATGAACCAGATATTTGCAGTCGCGCTGGGCGGGTCGTTCGGGGCAGTGGTTCGGTTCCTGGTGTCGTCTGGCATTTACCAGTGGCTGGGGCGCGGGTTTCCGTACGGGACATTAGTCGTTAACGTGATCGGCTCGTTTATGCTCGGCTTGCTGACCGAATCGCTGATGCAGCAGCGCATCACCATCACATTCGAATACCGGGCGGCCATTTTGATCGGCTTTATCGGTGCATTTACAACGTTCTCCACCTTTTCGTTGGAAACTTTTTACCTGATAGAGCAGGGCAATTTAACCAAAGCAGCACTGAATATATTCACCAGTGTTACAGCCTGTATAGTTGCAATCTGGATCGGACTGTTGTGCGGCCGAGGCCTGTTTTATTATTCGGACGGTATTATTCAGTTGTCGGGCGGGGTCATCCCTTATGCATTGATGACAATTAATGCGATATTCGCTTTTCTGGTCAGTATGCTGGCGACCATTTTATTGCAGAAAGTGGCGATATCAGTGGAATATCGCGTCGTACTGACAGTGATCACTGTAGGTGTGTTTTTAACTCTGTCCGGCTTGTATTTGCTGCTGTATTTGGTAGAGCACGGCTATTCATTCGATACCCATCTGAATTTGATGCTGGGTACGTTTGTCGCCAATAGCCTGGTTTGTATTTTAGTGATTTGGATGGGCTTGCTGGTCGGCAGGCAGATATAGATTTATCGTTCCATGCTTTTGCATGGGAATAGTCCGTGCCGCTCCAGCGGCAACGCGGCGAAATGATGCGCAAACATTGCATTCAACAATTACATATTTTTATTTAATGAGGTAACAACGCAATCATGTTAGATCCCCGCTTATTCAGAACCGAGCTTGATTTTGTTAAGGAACAGCTAAACAGACGTTCATTCGATTTTAATCCTGAGTATTATTCCGAGCTGGAAGCCCGGCGCAAAGATATCCAGGTTAAAACCCAGGAATTGCAGAATGAACGCAACAGCAGCTCAAAAGCCATCGGCATGGCCAAAGCCAAAGGCGAAGACGTGCAGCCGCTGTTGGATCAGGTTCAGCATTTGGGCGACGAACTGAAAGCCGCGGAAACCGAATTGTCCGACATTCAGGCAAAAATGACCGCCTTGATGGAAGGTATCCCCAATATCCTTGATGAAAGCGTGCCGAACGGCAAGAATGAAGAGGACAATCTCGAAATCAGCCGCTGGGGCGAAATCCCGAGTTTTGATTTCGAACCCAAAGATCATGTCGATTTAGGCGCGAAGATAGGTATGGATTTTGAGCTGGGCGCAAAAATCGCCAGCGCAAGATTTGTGGTATTGAACGGGCCGCTGGCACGCTTGCAACGGGCCATTATCCAGCTGATGCTCGACACCCATACATCCGAGCACGGCTATAGCGAAACCTACGTGCCTTTTTTGGTCAATGCCGACAGCTTACGCGGCACCGGCCAGTTGCCCAAGTTTGAAGCCGATCTGTTCAAGGCCAGCGACGATCCTGCCTTATACCTGATTCCGACCGCCGAAGTGCCGGTCACCAACATCGTCAGGGACGTGATTATCGAGGCCAAAGACCTGCCGCTTAAATTCGTCTGCCACAGCCCCTGTTTCCGTAGCGAGGCCGGCGCCTATGGCCGCGACGTAAGAGGCATGATCCGTCAGCACCAATTCGAGAAAGTCGAGATCGTACAAATCGTCAAGCCTGAAGATTCGCCCAGAGCGCATGAAGAGTTGACCAACCATGCCGAAGCCGTGCTGAAAAAGCTCAACCTGCCTTATCGCAGGATGTTGTTGTGCGCCGGGGATACCGGCTTTTCATCAAGCAAAACTTACGACCTGGAAGTGTGGCTGCCGGGGCAGGGCGCTTACCGGGAAATATCATCGTGCAGCAACTTCAAAGACTTTCAGGCGCGCCGCCTGCAAGCGCGCTGGCGCAACCCGGAAACCGGCAAACCCGAGTTGGCGCATACCCTGAACGGCTCCGGTCTGGCGGCGGGCAGAACCCTGATTGCAGTGATGGAAAATTACCAGGATGCAGAGGGACGCATTCATATTCCTGAGGCGTTGCGTCCTTATATGGGCGGTTTGGAGGTTATTGGATAGCTGTAAGGCAGGCTGTTCGCCAGTCGTCTGCTTTTGGCTTTAGTTCAACGCAACCGCTTCCCGCTCACCGCATCATAAATAGCGGTTTCCTGTGCCAGTTCGCCGACTTTGCCGTGGACGATAAAAATATCGGAATCGGCAAAGGTTTTTAACAGTTTTCTTGAATCTTTAATGGACGGCCGGGTGGTCGGGTTGGCGCTGGTGGAGACTAGCGGGCTGCCGAATTGGGCACATAAATCGCGGGCTATCGGATAGTTGGTCACTCTGACGGCCAGGGAGTCATGTTCGCCGGTCAGCCATTTGGGTACCCAGGGCTGGACTGGAATAACCCAAGTCACAGGGCCGGGCCAAGTGGGGGTTATGCGCTCGATGATGGCTTGGTCTAAAGCGAGGTAGGGGCGCAGTTGCTCCAAGGATGAGGCAATAAGAATCAGGCCTTTTTCTATCGGGCGCTGTTTGATGTCGAGCAGGGTCATGACCGCAGCTTCGTTAAGCGGGTCGCAGCCCAGACCGTAGACAGCTTCGGTCGGGTAGGCAATGACTGCGCCGGCTTTGAGATGGCGGGCGGCGTTTTTTATTTTGAAACTGGAGTGATAAGGCATTTTTGAGCTAATCAAACTTGAAGATTTGGTTTTGAAAGCTTCAAGCTCCAAGCTAGAGCTTCGCCGGCTGATTTCCAATCTGGAGATTGGGAACCAGCCGAAAATAGTCGCGCGAATTACTTAGGCCCTTGCACATCCGCAGGATCGCCTTCATACGGCGTTGCATATTTGCAGTCTTTTTGCGGACAAACTTTTTCCACGCCGCGCCGTTTGGTTTCTTTAACGGTCAAAATAGGCCATGCGCATTCCGGGCAGCTTTCTTTTATAGGCGCATTCCATAAGGCGTAATCGCATTTTGGATATTCCGAACAGGAATAGAATATCTTGCTGTTCCGAGACTTGCGCTTGAGGATATTGCCTTGTTTGCATTGCGGACATTCGACGCCGGTATCCGACGGTTTTTCCAACGGTTCAATATGCTTGCATTTGGGATAGCCGCTGCAACCTATAAATTTACCGTAGCGTCCGGTCTTGATCACTAAAGGCGATTCGCATTTAGGGCAGACCCGGCCCTCCACAATTTCGGGTTCGTCGGTAGCACCCGAGTCATCGTTCAAGTTTCGGGTATATGAACAGCCCGGATAGTTGGTACAGCCGATAAACCGGCCGTTCCTGCCTAAACGGATGGACAACGGACTGCCGCAATCCGGGCATTTTTCATCGATAGCTTCCTGGGTGACATCCTTGCGCTGGACGCTCTCTTCTTTTTCATGGATCAAGGTAGAGAAAGGAGTCCAGAAATCGCGCATTAACGGAACCCAGTCTTTTTCGCCCCGCGAAACCGCATCCAGCTCGTCTTCCAGATTGGCGGTAAAACCGTAATCGACGTATTTGGTAAAATGTTCGGTCAAGAACTTATTAACAATTCTGCCGACATCGGTCGGGTAGAAACGTTTGCTGTCCAGCGTGACGTATTCGCGGTTCTGCAAGGTCGAAATAATCGACGCATAGGTCGATGGTCTTCCTATACCGTGTTCTTCAAGCGATTTTACCAGGCTGGCTTCGCCGTAGCGTGGCGGCGGCTCGGTGAAATGCTGAGCGGCATTGATGTCATTGAGCTGGACCGGGCGGCCTTCTTCCATCGGCGGCAGAAAGCTTTCCTTGTCGTCGCTCTCGTTGCTGTCGTCTTTGCCTTCCAGGTAGGCGGCCATGAACCCAGGATGGGCTATCGTGGAGCCGGTTGCCCTGAAGACGTGCTTGCCGTTGCTGCAGGTCAAGTCGACGGAGACCATGTTTAGCGTGGCATGAATCATCTGACAGGCGATGGTGCGCTTCCAGATCAGTTCATAGAGTTTGAATTGTTCAATGCTCAGATGCTCTTTTAACTGGCTCGGCAAGTATCTTGGATAGGTCGGGCGTATCGCTTCATGCGCTTCCTGGGCGTTTTTCGACTTGGTCTTAAAGACTCGCGGCTCTTTAGGCACATTTTCAGCGCCATAGTTTTCGGCAATCAGCGCGCGGATTTCTTCGACGGCGTCTACCGACAGGTTGACCGAGTCGGTACGCATATAGGTGATTAGACCCGCGGTTTCACCACCTATGTCGATGCCCTCATAAAGCTGCTGGGCAACGATCATGGTTCGCTTGGTGGTAAAACCCAGTTTACGCGAGGCTTCCTGTTGCAGTGTCGAGGTGATGAACGGCGGGGCAGGGTTGCGTTTTTGCTGTTTCTTTTCCAGCTTGGCGACCATTAATTGACCGTCAGCGGCATCCAGCAAAGTTTGTCTGGTTGTTTCCGCCAGCTCTTCGTTGGTAATGCTGAATTGCGTAACTTTTTCGCCGTCAAACTGGGTCAGTTTGGCTTTGAAGACTTGATCCTGCGCGGTCAAGGCGGCATCAATCGTCCAGTATTCGCGGGACTTAAAGGCTTCAATCTCCAGTTCGCGCTCGACGATCATCCGCAAGGCGGGGCTTTGTACGCGGCCTGCAGACAGGCCGCGACGGATTTTTTTCCATAATAACGGCGACAGGTTAAAACCGACCAGATAATCCAAAGCACGGCGCGCCTGTTGGGCGTTGACCAGATTGATGGCGACTTGCTCCGGATTGGCTATGGCCTCGGTGACGGCTTTTTTAGTGATTTCATGGAAAACAACCCTGTGTACCGGCTTGTCTTTCAGCAATTTCTTTTCTTTCAGCAGTTCAAGCAAATGCCAGGAAATAGCTTCCCCTTCTCTATCAGGGTCAGTCGCCAGATATAAGGTGTCTGCGGTTTTAAGGGCTTTGCTGATAGCCTGTACATGTTTTTGATTACGATCGATAACTTCGTATTTCATTGCGAAGTTGTTATTCGGGTCAACAGCGCCTTCTTTCGGGATCAGGTCGCGGACGTGTCCATAAGAGGCTAAAACTTGAAAGTCTTTGCCTAAATATTTTTCTATGGTTTTGGCTTTTGCAGGCGATTCTACAATGACGAGGTGCTTACTCATTTGTTCAAAAAAGGTTCGGGGTAAAGGGTCAAGGAGCGCGGTTCAAGGTGTAATATGCGGTTGTTAGCTTTTCACCTTGTTATCTTGAGCCTTAAATTAATGCAAATAAGTTGGAATAAGATCATAGACAATATCTTCCATTCTGGAGAAAGCGACTTCCTCATCAGGCTGGCTGAGCAATACCATCAACACTATCCACTTTAGCTTTTCCATTGAGAGCTCTTCATTTTCAAGAGCCATGGCCCGGTCGATGACGATCTCCCGGTTGGCGGAACTCAGGATACCGTTATGCTCAAGGAACATAATCATATTGCGGGATTCAAGGTCCAGTCTGGTCTTTTCCTGGCTGCAAAAAATGCGGAATGTAGGCGATACGGATGCATTGATTGCCCGTTGCAGGCTCAGCGATTCCAGCCAGTCGAAAGCTTTATTGACTTCGATTTGTTCAAAGCCCGCTTCAAGTAATTCTGTCTTGACGATATCGCTGTCAGGAAGTATTTCAATTTCATCTTCCATATAGTTTTCGAATAAGTACATCAGGACATCAAAAATATTTTCTTTCATAAGCTCTTGGTTGTTTATTTGATTCGGGTGTAGCAGCCGCCGGGGGATGCTTCTATATAGCCTTGCAGTTCCAGAATCAGTAACATTGACGAAATAACTTCGACGGATTCGTTGGCATTTTCAACCAGAGTATCGATAGAAGTTGGGCTAAACATGACAAGATTCAATAATGTTTGCTGCTCCAGGTCAAGCGTTGATTGCATTGCTAGTAGGGCGAAACTCTCATCCTGTTGATTATATTGATTTAGTTCCTCAAGAATATCTTGGGTGGTTTCGACAAGTTTCGCACCTTCACGGATTAGTGCGTTGCATCCGCGAGCCAACGGGTTGTGAATGGAGCCAGGTATCGCGAAAACTTCGCGGTTTTGTTCGAGCGCCATGCGCGCAGTAATCAGTGAGCCACTTTGTTTAGCGGCTTCGACTACCAAAAGTCCTTGGCACAGGCCGCTGATAATGCGGTTGCGTCTGGGAAAATGGTTGGCTTTGGCCGTTGTGCCGGGCGGAAATTCCGAAATCATCGCGCCGGTATTGACGATTTCAGTGGCCAGGTTCTTATGGTAGGCCGGGTAGACGCGGTCCAGCCCGGTTCCGGCGACTGCAATGGTATAGCCGTGGGCTTTTAACGCGCCTTGATGGCTGGCCGCGTCTATACCTAAAGCCAGTCCGCTGGTGATCACAAAACCATAGTGACTCAGGGTTTTGGCAAAGTTAAAGGCGGTTTCCAGCCCTGAAGTTGACGGATTGCGACTGCCGACGATGGCAATTTGCGGCAGTGATAACAGTTCTGGGGTACCGCGTACGAACAGAATAGGCGGAGGATCGAAGATTTCCTTTAATTGCAGCGGATAGGCTGCATCATTAAGGGTGATCGCGCTGTTGTTTTCTTGGCTCAGCCAGCTCAGGTCATAATCAATCAACGACCAATCAGGGTTCTTGATCGCATTAACGATATTGCTTTTTAGGCCTAAGGCGCTCAGTGCGGACGCTGATTCAGCAAATAATTGCGCCGGGGTATGGCTTTCAAGTAAGCGAAGAAAAGTTCTGCAGCCAACGCCTGGCGTGCGCAATAGCGCAAGCCAGTATTTTATGTCGTTGTCGGTTTGTTGCGCGGTAATGTTCAGGGGGTTCTAACTTTGTCTAAAACATGAATGGCCTGAGTCGCTCTCATAACCAGAGCATAACTGACTCGCTCAAACGGGCGGAAAACCATCAGGGTGCCGGCAATTTCATCAGGAAGACTGACGGCATCGTTTTTAATCGGGCTGTAGTCATCCCTGACAATCTTGCCCGCTTTATAAATATCCAGCTCGTGTCCGGCTAAAAGACCGTCAGCGGCGCCTTTGTCGATAACGACCACATTATATTGGCCGATTTGAGAGACGCCGCCAAGCACGCTGATAATGTTGCCCTTTATGCTTTCTTCAGGCGGGCGAGGGAAATAATTTAAGGCAAGCTCCTCCTCTATAGTGGGCATGATTCGGTCGCCGATGCGGATTTCACGGTCGGCTTTGGTTATGGTTAATGTTGCCGGGTCACCGGGTTGTTGCAATGAAGCTTTGGCAATGTATTGCGCCTCATAGCCCAGGATTTCTCCGCTTTCCGGACTGATATAAGCGTTTCCCGGACGGTAAATTGTGTGGGATAGGGTGTCTGTTTCAGTTATCGAGCGCACATAGATACGATCGCCGACGCCGACAATGAGATGTTCGCCTGCAAAGTCAACAACATAAGGCGCGTTGTTGAGCTCACTCTCATTTACTACTTTGGGTGACGTCAAATAGCTTGCTATGTTTGCCGTAGGGATTAATCTGATAGCCTGTTTTAGCTCCGATTCCCGAATGCAAGGCAGTACCTTTCCGTCTTCGGAAACGGCAAATTCTTTACGTCCGTGTTTATAATCTTCCTCTTTAAGCACGCAGGGAGCATTGGTTTTGGTTTGAGCTTGAGGTGCATCGCTTCTGGAAAGACTAAGCTGCGGTTTGCCGTTTACCATCGAAAAGTAAAGCGTATCGCCAGGATAAATCAAGTGAGGATTTTTGATTTGAGTATTGTGGCTCCACAGTTCAGGCCATTGCCAAGGGTGCGCTAAAAATTTACCGGATATTTCCCATAAGGTATCACCTTTAGTAACGGTGTATTGATCAGGGTGGGACGGATTTATTTGTATTTCATCAGCCCATGCGCTTAAGCTGAAAAGCAGAGAAACTATCAATCCGGTGAGTGTTCGAAAAGCCATGTTGGGTTCCTGTAGGGTCTTTTTTACTATCTGAATTCAAAGTTTAGATGAATTCAGATAGAATTCCAGTATTCAAATATTATAGTGGAGAGTTTGTTGAGTATTCTATCTATTCTCGAGTTTCCGGATGAACGGTTGCGTAAGAAGGCTGCAATCGTGAAAACGGTCGATGATAAAATTAAAAAATTGGTCGATGACATGCTTGAAACCATGTACGAATCGCACGGTGTAGGATTGGCCGCAACCCAGGTTAATGTGCATCAGCGGATAGTTGTCATTGATGTCAGTGAAGAAAAGGACACTCCGTTATGTTTAATTAACCCTGAAATCGTCGAAAAAGACGGCGTTAAGGAATCAGAAGAAGGTTGTCTTTCGGTGCCCGGCTTCTTTGAAAAGGTGACTAGAGCTGAACATATTATAGTAAAAGCACTCGACAAGGAGGGGGAACCTTTTGAATTGAGCGCCAGGGATTTGTTGTGCGTGTGTATTCAGCACGAACTGGATCATTTGGACGGAAAACTGTTTGTTGATTATATTTCACCGCTAAAACGGCAGCGGATTAAGAAGAAATTGGAAAAAATTCACAAAATGGAAACGAGCTGATCATGAAGATTATATTTGCCGGAACGCCTGAATTTGCCGTGCCTTGTTTACAGATGTTGCTGGATTCGAAGCATGAGGTTTGCGCCGTTTATACCCAACCCGACCGTCCGGCAGGCAGGGGGCGCAAGCTGCAGCCCAGTCCGGTCAAGGAGCTGGCCTTGGCAGCCGGAATCCCTGTTTTTCAGCCGCTTACCATGAAAACCAGTGAAGATTTGCAGCAGATCAGCGCATTTAATGCCGACTTGATGGTGGTGGTCGCTTACGGCATGATCTTAACCCAAGCCGTTCTGTATACGCCCAGATTGGGCTGCATTAATGTACATGCTTCATTATTGCCGCGCTGGCGCGGAGCTGCACCCATTCAGCGTGCGTTGATGGCAGGCGATGAAAAAACCGGCGTGACCATTATGCAGATAGTACGAAAGCTGGATGCGGGCGACATGCTGCATAAGGAAGAATGCGTGATTGGTGCGACCGATACTGCCAGTGACTTGCATGACAAATTGGCCGCGTTGGGTGCCATAGGTTTGGCCAAGGTGCTGGAGCAAATCGAAGCCGGAGCCATTCATCCCGAGCCGCAGGATGAGGCGTTGGTAACGTATGCCGAAAAACTGGAAAAAAGCGAAGCTGTTATTGACTGGACAAAACCGGCTATGGAGATCGCCTTGAAAGTCAGGGGTTTGAATGCCTGGCCGGTTGCCCAAACGCTTTATCAGGGCAATGTGTTGCGTATCTGGCAAGCAGTGGAAGTCAATGATGATTCAAGCATACAGCTGGAGTCCGGCGTAGTGCGATGTGCCGATAAACATATGGATGTGGCAACCGGTAAAGGCTTTTTACGGCTGCTGGAAGTGCAGTTACCAGGTGGAAAGCGTATGCCGGTTCAGGCTTTTTTGAGTGCTCACGACGTTAACGGGGTAAAACTCGGTTGAATACACGACTAGTCGCGGCACGGGTATTGTCCCGTGTTTTGCAGGACGGGCAGTCTTTAACCGCCGCCTTGGATAATGCATTTTTAGCCGTAGAGTCAGGAAAAGACCGGGCTTTCGTTCAGGCCTTATGCTACGGCGTTTGCAGGCAATACCACAGGCTGGATTATATTTTAAGCCAATTGCTGGATAAGCCGCTGAAAGATGCCGACGTTAAGGCGCTGGCTTTGGTGGGTTTGTACCAGCTCAAATACATGCGGGTAAAACCTCATGCCGCGGTGTCCGAAACGGTTTTGGCTGCACGTAAAAAACCGTGGGCCAAATCACTGATCAATGCAGTGCTCAGAACCTATCTGCGAGAGCAGGAAGAGCTTGAGCATAAAGCCGATAAATTTCAGGTCGCGGCCCTGAGTCATCCGGACTGGCTGATTAAACAGATTGAGCGGGATTGGCCTGAGCAGGCCTTGAGCATCTTCCTGGAAAACAACCTGCAACCGCCTATGGTGCTGCGGGTCAATCTGGCGAAAGTTAGCCGCGAACACTATCTACAGCTATTAATCGAACAGGACATAGAGGCTGAAGCAGTCAGCTTTTGTCCGTCGGCGATTAGATTGGATAAACCTGTGCCGGTAGACATATTGCCCGGCTTCGCCGACGGACTGGTATCCGTTCAAGATACTGCTGCGCAATTGGCCGCAGGGTTGCTGGATGTGCAGCCGGGACATCGCGTGCTGGATGTATGTGCTGCGCCGGGCGGCAAGGCTGCGCATATTCTTGAAAGCCAACCGCAACTAAAAGAACTGGTCGCCGTCGATATAGACGAATCCAGAATGCAGCGGGTCAGCGAAAATTGCCGTCGTTTAAAATTGCAAGCCACGCTGGTGGTTGGCGATGCCGCCAATCCATCAGACTGGTGGGAAGGCAAGCCGTTTGACCGGATTTTACTGGATGCGCCCTGTTCGGCATTAGGCGTTATCCGCCGCCACCCTGATATTAAATTATTACGCAGAGCCGAAGACATTCAGCAGTTGCAGGCTTTGCAAAAAAACATCCTGAAAGCCGTCTGGCCGCTGTTAGCACCCGGCGGGCTTATGGTCTACGCAACCTGTTCCATTTTAAAGCAGGAAAATGAGCAACAAGTTAAAACTTTTCTAGCCGAACATAGCGATGCTGTCGAGCTGCCTATAAATGCCGGCTGGGGTGCTGCCGGGGCATGCGGGCGCCAGATTTTTACCGGTGAATCGGCGATGGACGGGTTTTATTATGCGCGCATCAGCAAGCAGTAAGTCATCGTTTTGGTATTCATTGCTGTCTTGTTTTTTTGCATGGCTGCTGCCTGTTTTATGTTATGCCGATGCGTTTGGCGTAGAGGTAAAAAATGCCGAAATGACTTTGCAAGGCAACAGCTATGTTGTGTCTGCGGATATAGATTATCAGCTCAGTGCGAGGGCAATGGAGGCGTTACAAAACGGTGTGCCTTTGTATTGGGATATACATATCAAGATTCAGCAGCAGCGTGAATATTTCTGGAATAAAACACTGATCAATACTGGCATTCGTTATCGTATTCAGTATCATGCGTTGCTGAATATGTACCGGGTCAGAAATGAGGGCAGCGGCGAGCTGTACAATTTTTCTACACTGTCATCGGCATTGGATTTAATGTCAACAATACGTGATTTTTATCTGATGGATAAGTCAATGGATGCATCAAGAGAACGCTACGCTGTCGGCATAAAAGTAACGCTAGATCGAGACGCCCTGCCTCTGCCGCTACGTCCGGTTGCTTATACTAATCCTCAATGGTATTTATCCAGCGATTGGACATTATGGCCTTTGACAAAATAAAACCCCCTATCAGCTTGTCCATATTGGTTCTGTTTGGCCTGATTTTGCTGTTGTTGCAGCTCATGAGTTCGGCAACGCAGGAATCCTCAGAGCTGAGTGCAATGTACTCATGGCTGTTGCTGGTCAATGCGCTGGGCTCGGTAGTGTTGCTGGGGCTGGTAGGCGCCAATATTTATTCGTTGGCACGACAGTTGAAAAAACGCGAGGCAGGATCAAGGTTAACTACGCGCATGGTTTCTCTGTTTGTGGTGCTGGCTTTGGCGCCCGCCGCTATTGTGTTTTATTTCTCGATGCAGTTCCTGCATCAAGGTATCGACAGCTGGTTTAATGTGGAAATAGACCGGGCGATGGAAGATGCGCTGGAACTCAGTCAGGCATCATTAGACCAGAGGATGCGCTGGCATTTGCGGCAAACCCAGCAACTGACCGAGAAGCTGGTGGAATCTTCTGAAACGCTGGCGACACTGGAGCTGGAAAATTTGCGCGAACTATCCGGGGCATCTGAGATGACGCTGTTCTCCCGGCAGGGCAGGATTATTGCCTCAAGCAGTATTAATCCCGGCGACATTTTGCCGAGCCTGCCGGATGAGCATATCTGGTTGCAGTTGCGGCAGAATGCGGAGTTCGTCGCCTTAGCGCCGGTGCGCGAAGATGAATTAATGATTCGGGTTATTGTTACCGTTAAGGGCAAGGAACCGCAATATTTACAGGCTTTATATCCTGTGCCTGTAAGAATTGCCGACTTGGCCGATTCGGTAGAATTTGCCTTTGTGCGTTATCAAGAAATGCACTTTTTAAGGCACTCATTAAAGTTGAGCTTCTCTTTAGCCTTGTCACTGGTGTTGTTAATGAGTTTACTGGCGGCCATCTGGGTGGCTTTCATCAGTATTCGTAACATTGTCGCTCCGGTAAAGGCACTTGTTAAAGGCACACAGGCGGTCGCTTCCGGACACTATGATCAGGAGTTGCCGGTTATTGCCCAGGATGATTTGGGCTTTCTGGTGGAGTCCTTTAATGAAATGACTCACCGTATTGCCAGGGCCAGTGAATTAACCCGAATGGCCGGTATTGAAGTTGAAAATCAACGGGCCTATCTGGAGACGATACTGGCGAATTTAACGGCCGGGGTGATCAGTTTCGATGCGGAGCACAAAATACGTACAGCGAATCAGGCGGCTTACCGGATTTTCCGTATTCATGTGAATCAGTTTGTCGGACGGACTTTGCTGGAACTGGTCGAGAACTATGCGGAACTGGCCGAACCGTTAAAATCCATTCAGCGTTTATTGGAGCAAGCCGACGATATATGGCAGCAGCGGATTGCTTTTTTAGGCCCCAACGGTCGGCAGGAGTTATTGTGCAGAGGTACGCCGCTGTTTTCTCAAGAAGGTTTTCGGGTCGGGGCGGTAGTGGTTTTTGATGATGTGACCGACTTGATTCAGGCGCAGAAAAATGCGGCGTGGGGGGAAGTGGCTAGGCGGCTGGCCCATGAAATCAAGAATCCGTTGACGCCGATACAATTATCGGCGGAACGGTTGCAGCACAAGCTGGCCGATAAGTTGGCGGCCGGTGATGCGGATATGTTGCAGCGCTCGACCACGACCATCGTGCAGCAGGTTGAAGCGATGAAGGAAATGGTTGATGATTTCTCGGAGTATGCCAAGCCTTCCAAAAAGCAGACAGTTGATATTGATTTGCCTCATCTGGTTCAGGAGGTGTTAGCGCTCTATGCACTAAGGTCGGGCGTCAAGTTTAAAGCCGATTATGATACCGGCTTGTTGATGATTAAGGGTGATCCGGTTAGTATCAGGCAAGTATTGCATAATTTGATAAAGAACGCGTTGGAAGCGATAGATGCCAAGGGCTTAATCGAAATAAGCCTGCGCCGGGTGCAAAAGAACAACACCGATTTTATTGAAATAGCACTTTATGATGATGGACCGGGCATTAAAGATGAGCAAATTGAACAAATCTTTGAGCCCTACGTCACCACCAAAGCCAAGGGTACAGGTTTGGGCTTGGCGATAGTCAAAAAAATAATTGAAGAACATGGCGGTGCGATATGGGTCGACACCAGCCGAAAAGTGGGAGCGGGATTCATTATTCAGCTTCCGGCGTGTAATTTTTGAGATGCCGTAAAAAATATGAATGCACAAAAACCGCGTATATTGGTTGTCGATGATGAGCCGGACATTCGCCGGCTGGTCTGTGAAATTCTTGAGGATGAGGGCTATCAGGTCGCTACAGCCGAGAATGCCGGCGCAGCCAGGGAATTAAAAAAATCTAAAGCTCCCGATTTGATCCTGCTTGATATCTGGATGCCGGATACGGATGGTATTACCTTATTAAAGGAATGGGTTGCGGAAGAGGCCATGCTTTGCCCTGTGGTTATGATGTCGGGGCACGGTTCCGTCGAAGCCGCTGTTGAGGCAACCCGGCTGGGGGCTTATGATTTTCTTGAAAAACCGCTGTCTTTGGCCAAATTGTTATTGATCGCGGAAAGAGCTTTGGAAGCCAGTAGTCTGCAAATAGAAAATGCGGGGCTTAAGCAGCAGTTGCACGCCGAT
This sequence comes from Methylobacter sp., assembly GCA_036560465.1. Classification (GTDB taxonomy): domain Bacteria; phylum Pseudomonadota; class Gammaproteobacteria; order Methylococcales; family Methylomonadaceae; genus Methylobacter_A. The sequence continues at coordinate 88,652 of DATBRD010000078.1, read as the reverse complement.
ATTGAGCCGGTCGGCAAGAGTGCGACCGTTGCGAGGCTCAAGGATCAATTAAAGCGTCTGGCTCAGCATGATGCAAGGGTATTGTTTGTCGGTGAGGCTGGCGTTGGTAAGGAGATGTTTGCCCGGTATCTGCATAACAACAGTGCGCATCGGGACGGCCCCTTTGTGGATGTGGCGGTAGGCAGTATATCGCCGGAAAATTCGGCGGTGGAGTTTTTCGGCAAAGAGGATGCAGGCAAAGTTTATCCCGGTTTACTGGAGAGGGCGCATAAAGGAACATTGTTTCTAGGCGAAATTTGCGGCATGGATAAGGAGACCCAGTTAAGGTTGCTCGGTGCTCTGGAGTCTAGTTCCTTCCTGCGGGTAGGCGGTAGCGAGGCGGTTCGCGTCGATGTCCGCGTGGTGGCGTCAACTCGCATTGCCTTGGATGAGGAAGTCAAGGTCGGACGTTTTCGACAGGATTTATATTATCTGCTTAATGAGGTTTCGCTCGATATTCAGCCGCTTCGAGAGCATAGTGAAGATGTGCCGGCATTGCTGAGCTTTTATGTTGATTATTTTGTCAGTCAGGATAGATTGCCTTTTCGAAGATTTTCCATGGCGGCACAAAATTTCTTGCGTAATTACAGCTGGCGCGGCAACGTGCGGGAATTGAAAAATCTGGTGCAGCGATTGATGATTCTGGGGGCCGGCGAAGATATAGAAATGGATGAGGTGAAGGCGGCGCTGGGTTCGGTGATTAGTGACACAGTTACTTCTCACTCGGTGCCTGAATTTTTTAATTTGCCGTTAAAAGAAGCCAGGGATCATTTCGAAAAAGCGTATCTGGAATATCATTTTGAGAGAACCGGCGGCAGTGTTGCAAAATTGTCAGCCGCAGTGGGCATGGAGCGGACACATCTTTATCGCAAGTTACATTCATTGAATATTAAGTTATAATTCAAACAAGAGATGGATAGTTCAAAATCTGCGCTCTTTCATCTAAAAACAAATAAACTTGAAGAATATGTTAATTTTTAGTAGAATTTCGCTCTTTATATTGAGCCTTTAACAGAAAGCCTAAGCAACGATGAAAACATTTAGTGCAAAGCCAGCAGAAGTTAAGCGTGATTGGTACGTGATCGATGCAGAAGGAAAGACGCTTGGTCGTCTTGCTTCTGAAATTGCGCTACGCCTTCGCGGTAAACATAAACCAGAATACACACCGCATGTTGATACCGGTGATTACATTATTGTAGTAAATGCAGAGAAAATAGGCGTTACCGGCAATAAAGAAAATGATAAATTGTATCAGCACCATACAGGTTATATCGGTAATCTTAAGACTGTTACCTTGGGAAAATTAAGAAAAACTTTCCCTGATCGTATTCTTACTACAGCAGTTAAAGGAATGTTACCTAACAATCCACTGGGTCGTGCAATGTTCAAGAAATTGAAAGTTTATGCAGGTCCTGAACACGATCATCAGGCTCAACAGCCACAAGTTTTAGAATTATAAGCGGGTAGATCATGGTAGCAGCAGCTCAGTACTACGGAACAGGTCGTCGTAAATGTGCAATAGCACGCGTTTATGCAACAACAGGTACCGGAAAAATCACTATTAACAAGAAAGCCATCGAAGACTATTTCGGTCGTAAAACTGACCAGATGGTTTCTCGTCAACCATTAGGTTGTGTTGATATGGAAGGCAAATTCGATATTAATGTCATCGTTAAAGGCGGTGGTCCATCAGGTCAGGCTGGCGCTATTCGTCACGGTCTGACACGTGCATTAATGGTATACGATGAAGCCCTACGTCCAGCGCTTAGAAAAGCCGGTTTTGTTACCCGCGACTCTCGTATTGTAGAACGTAAAAAAGTGGGTTTACACAAAGCCAGAAAGCGTCCACAGTACTCAAAACGTTAATCGGTTACTCCCATGTAGTAGCTCGTGTTGTTACTCATGTGAAAATAAAGGGTTGCATTCTTACGGATGCGGCCCTTTTTTATGGATGCTCAAAGGAGGAAGAGCTGTGAAGATCTCGATTATTGTTCCTGTTTATAATGAAGCCGATAATATTAGCATGTTAATTGCAGAGATTGGCAGGACCATGAGTGGAGGCGAAGCCTACGAAATTATCTATGTTGATGATGGCAGTAATGACAGTACAGCTGAAGTTTTGAAGCAGGAATTGCAGCATGTCAAGTTATTGAGAGTCATTCGGCATCAGCGAAGCTGCGGACAAAGCGCTGCTATTTATACCGGAGTAAAGGCTGCAAAATACCCCTTTATCGCAACGCTGGATGGCGATGGACAAAATGATCCAGCCGATATTTCCCGATTATATGAAGCATTGATACAGCAAAGAGAAAACATCAGCAATTTATGGATGATAGCCGGATGGAGAAACAAACGCCATGATTCCGCCTGGCGGCTTTTTTCATCGAAAGTAGCTAATGGCGTCCGTTCCCGGCTATTGGGCGATAATACGCCGGATAGCGGTTGCGGTTTAAAGGTGTTTTTAAGAGATGAATTCCTGAGCTTGCCGTATTTTGACCATATGCATCGGTTTCTGCCCGCTTTGATTCTAAGAGCGGGGGGGCAGGTGATATCCGAACCAGTCAATCACAGATCTAGAACACATGGGCATTCGAAGTACGGCACGTTGGATCGGCTTTGGGTAGGAATTATCGATATATTAGGCGTGATATGGTTGAAGAAACGGGCAAAGCTCTCGGAGGCAAGCGAAGTTGAACGTGGATAAAGAAACTATTTGGCTCATTATAGGTTTTATAGGACAGACGCTATTCTCGGCTCGATTCATAGTGCAGTGGCTTAAGAGCGAACGTGAGAAGAAAAGCGTATTTCCTATCGCTTTCTGGTATTTCAGCATTGGCGGCGGAGTGACCCTGCTGGTTTATGCGGTATACCGGCAAGATCCGGTTTTTATCGTGGGGCAACTTTCCGGCCTGTTTATTTATTTCCGGAATCTGTATTTTGTAGTCCATGAGCGTAAGAACTTAAGCATTGAATAACCCCTCATGTCTCAATTGCTGTCTGCCAGACTTTGGGTTTTTCTTTTGTGGGGACTGTTAACTGCCGTTAGTTTTTATATCCGGCCGCTATTTCCAATCGATGAAACCCGCTATGCCGCCGTGGCATGGGAAATGTGGCTTAGAAATGATTTCCTCGTCCCCTATTTAAACGGGGAAACTTACAGTCACAAACCCCCGTTGTTATTCTGGCTGATGCAGTTAAGTTGGTGGCTGTTCGGTGTCAATGACTGGTCGCTACGTCTGATTACACCGCTTTTTTCTCTGGCAATACTATTTTTATCCAGCGCAGTGGCTCGTGGTTTATGGCGTGATCGCAAACGGATTGAAGCGCTTACGCCGGTGCTGCTGCTGGGATTGTTTTTCTGGATGGTCTATAGCACATTGACCATGTTCGATATGATGCTGGCATTTTTTGCTTTATTAGGCATCTATAGTTTGCTAAAACTCGTGGATTCGGGTTTGTCATTAAAATACTGGACGTTGTTAGGAATAGCCATCGGTGGTGGTGTTCTTAGCAAAGGCCCAGTAATCTTATTGCATATTTTGCCTGTCGCGCTATTGGCTCCCTGGTGGCTGAAAGCGGCCCGTTTTCGCTGGAAACATTGGTATTTGGGTCTGGTTGGCGCCATTTTAGTCGGGGCTGTCATCGCATTATGTTGGGCCATACCGGCCGGAATTTCCGGCGGAGAAGCTTATAGACATGCGATCTTCCTGGGCCAGACCAGCGGACGATTGGTCGAGTCTTTTGCGCATAAGTTGCCATGGTGGTGGTATTTAGAAGTTTTACCCTTATTGTTGTTCCCGTGGCTGCTTTGGAAGCCTTTGTGGATCGGATTACGCAAACTCACGCATCAGGATCCGAGCATCCGTTTTTGTTTGGCTTGGGCGTTACCGGTTTTTATCGCGTTTTCCCTGATCAGCGGCAAGCGTATTCATTATTTATTACCGTTAGTTCCAGCGGTAGCTTTGATATTGGCGCGGGCCGTAGATGAAATAACGGAGCCTGAGCGCTGGGAACGAGCCCACAGTGTTGTGATGGCGGTTTTCGGATTACTGGGTGCGATATTAATATTGTTGCTGCGTTTAAATGATACTTATCATTGGCGCACCGAATTATCATCAATATCGGAAGCGTGGGGATTTCTGCTGGTCATCAGCGCGTTAATTTTGGGTGTAACCAAGGCAAAAGGGGCGCAGGAGTCGGTTTTATATATTTGTATAGCCTCGGTTATCGCATTAATAACTGTTTGCGGCGGCTTTTTTGAGGTTAAATACGAGCGCTACGATACCCGCCCTGCTGCTCAGGCAATATCTGCATTAATGGATGAAAATGTGGATATTGCGTATTTCGGCAGTAAATATCACGGTCAATATCAATTTGCCGGGCGACTAAAAAAGGCAATTACCGAAGTGTCGAGCATCGAAACTTTATACTATTGGGCTAGGCATCATCAGACCGGTTATATCATAGTGACTTATAAGGATTCCGAGGCATTGCCCTTGTTGTTTGTCGACCATCATTATCCGTTTAAAGGCCAGAATATCGGCTTGCTTTCCTGTCAGACGCTGTTGGCAAATCCCGTTCTGAAAAGAATTTTGAAGACGTAAATCATCAAAATGCGGACTAGCAAATTTATTTTTGCCAAGCCGCATACTTTTTCAGTTGTCGTTATTTAAATGGGAATGTCATCAACCGTATCAGCGGCTTTATCAATTGCATCATGGGCGGTATTGCCAGCCACAGGCACTATGGATACAACCGCTCCGCCTAAACGCATGGGTACGGAGGCAATTTTTGTTAATACGCACCCTTGTAAAATAATGGTTGTGATTAAAAAAAATATAGTTTTTAGCTTCATTTTAACCCCCTTTTGCAAAAATATTTGGCAGGCATATCTGATAATGTCTACCGTACAATAAACTCATGGCTTATCTAGTGCCATAAGTAATATTTCTAGTGGTTAAATATCTTGTGCCAGTTCCGCAATACCAGATACTTGAAATGAGTGAAAAAGTCAAAGTCGATATGGCGCTCAGGTATTGGCTTAACCCAGCTTGATTCGTTGCCCAAGAGCCGCAGACTGCAGAGCGGAGACGATGATTTGGCAATTGGCTTTGGCATCGCTCAGCGGCAGCGCCGGAGCTTTGCCATTCAATATACAATCGCTGAAATGCTCGATTTCCAGACGGAAGTGATTAGCCGTTGGCAACCATTCTTCGCTCGGTTCGCCGCCTTCCGTCCACCATGAAATCAGCGGCACATCGCCGGGCATGCTCCAGACGTTATGGCATTTAATGCCGCCCTTTGTGCCGATAATTTCATATTCGCAACGCCTTGCGCGTTCAAAACTGAAGTCAAAATGCGCATACTTTCCATCGCCGAAATCGATAATGCCGCTGGTTGCTATATCCGCTCCGCTCTCGATATATTTGGCTATGGCGGTTACCGAGACAGCAGGCTCATCGAAAAACATCCGCGCCGAATGAATCGCATAACAGCCGATGTCCCACATCGCGCCGCCACCATTTTCAACGTTTTTTGCCAAGCGATACATACGCTCAGGCCGCATCATGAAAGAATAGCTGGACCGTACCGATCTGATTTCGCCGATCAATCCCGACTGGATCAATTCTCGCACTCTGGCATGTTGCGGATGGAAACGGTACATGAAGCCTTCCATGACCGTGACTTTATGTCTCAGTGCGGCAGCTTGAATGGCTTCTATGTCGGCCACAGTCAGCGCCATAGGCTTCTCGCACAGTACATGCTTGCCTTGTTCAATAGCACGAAGCGTCCATTCGGCATGTTCATCGTTGGAAAGCGGCAGGTACACGGCATCGACGTCTGGATCATTAAGCAATGCTTCCAGGTTGTCATAGCAGCGCGCCTGCTGGTGTTGAGCTCCATGCTGAGCCAGTGTTTGCTGGGCGGCACCGAGGCGGCGGCTGGCGATGGCAACCAGCTCCGCATTTGACGCTTCCAGGATGGCCGGCATTAAGCGTTCATTGACGCGAGCCGCGCCCAAGATACCCCAGCGTAGTTTTTTATTGTTATTCATCAGATTTACCTTTGGTATATGGATTGGTTTGCTTAAATCGCCCGTTTATTTCAAAAGAGGATGATCTTTAGGCAATTGCCGCGCTATCCATAACACTAATTTATGTTTCATATTCACTCCGTTTTCCTGGTCAATCGCCAACGGCTGGATAAGTTGATCATTAACCAGCAGACGGTAAAGGCATTCAGTTTTATCTTTTGCCGAATCCGTTGAAGCAAATCCTGAGTAGCCGCGGTTTTTTGCATACTTTTCGGCAACCTCCATCGCTTTTTTTAACAGCTGAGATTCATTTTTTAACTTAGCCATTGATGTTTTCCATAGAGTTGTCGAGATTTAAAAAATCCCACTGCTGGTTAATCAAGCCTTGCAGGGGTTGATATTGGTTTTTATAGTTCATTTTTTGGCAGTCGGCAATCCAAAATCCAAGGTATAGCCAGTCCAGTCCCAGTTCTTGCGCATATTGAATTTGCCACAGCACCGCATAAACGCCGAGGCTATAGTCGGAGAACTTGGGATCAAAGAAGGTATAAACCGCAGAAAGGGCATTATCAAGGCGATCTACCACAGCCACACCGGCCAGTTCGCCGGCAATGGAAAACTCTATAAATTCAGTATTGCACCATGAGCTACTCAAAAATCCAATGTACTCATCGGGGCTGGAGCTTGCCATGTTACCCTCGGCATGGCGCTGATTTTGGTAGCGCAGATAAAGATCGTAATGGGCTTGCTCGAAGGCAGCGGGCTTGATTATAGCTGTGGTATGTCGGTTTTTTTGCAAACAGCGCTTTTGCCGGCGATTGGGTTTGAATTGCGCAACAGGCAGGCGTACCGGAACGCACTGCGAACATTGCGCGCAATGAGGGCTGTATACATCGTCACCGCTACGTCTGAAACCGTAAGCACTAAGTTGCGAATAAATAGCGGTATTAATTTCAAACGAGTGAACAACATATACGGATTGTGCCTGCTGACCCTCTAAATAGCTGCAAGGGTGCGGGGTGGTAATCAATAGCGGGATAGAGGTCATAAAATTGCAGTTGTCAGTTCAAGATGTAGCTTAAGGTATACACAGCTTAACCTAGAATGTTAATGCCTGGCTGGGTTGTTTTGGAAATCATCCGTCCACTCCTTTGCTTGTTGCTGTAACAGTCGTCTTTGTTCGGCGGAAAGCCCTATAGGATCAAAACGTAGGCGATAATGGAGTCTATAAAGCCGGTTTAATGCCGGTATTTGCAAACGTCCGACCCATTGCTGAATGCTTTCGTTATGTCGTCGGGCCTGGTCGGTATTTTGCAAGCATTGTTCGATCAGGTAAAACTCCGAGTCGAATCCCTGATAAGAAGGTTTAAGTGCAGCTGTCTTTGTAAGCGACACATTCCTGTTTAGTTTCTGCCTTGCAGAATATATCCACCACGCCAGAAAAAACGCTAGCAATGAGGCTAGCAGTCCCAGTCCGGCATTTGGTTGAAGTTGCCATTGGCTAAAATAAAACATGCAATTCGACCACCAGTCGGTAAGCGGCTGCCATAGGCTGGCATGCTCTGTTTCCATCGCCAGCCATTGCGACGGTGTAGAATCGACAGCTCGCCATACGCCATCTATATAGGCAGTTGCCCAGGCATGGGCGTGGCGGCTGCGAACGATATATAAGCCTTGCCGACTGTCGTATTCATTAACGGAATAGCCATTGGCCAAGCGTGCGGGAATTCCCGATTGCCTGAGCAATAATACAGTGGCGACAGCAAAATATTCGCAATGGCCAGCCTTGCGCTTTAGCATAAAGTCTTTTAAGGCCAGATCGGGATCCGTTTGACTACCTAGATAAAGACTGTAAAAAAAGTTGCGCTGAAAATGGGTTTTGATGCGTTCGGCGATGGCTTCCGGCCGTTGTCCTTCCAGTTTTAATTCACCGTGAACCTTCTGCAACCAATCGAGATGCTGTTCGGGAACTTGCAGATCCAATTGGCTTGGCGCACCGGTTCTTTGGCCGGTATAAAAAACCTGACAGCGAGCAAACCTTGGCGACAGGCTCGCTTTTACCGCGCCCAGTTCGGTGTATTGCAGATCAGCGTCATCGAGTCCTGTTATTTTCGCCGTGCCGTCCGGTAACGCCAATACAGATTGATGATCAAGCTGTTGCAGGATTTCCAATTTATGTAGCTTGCCGTTTTCGGATACCGGATTTTTAGGCGTAAGCAGCCTCACGGAAGCCGTCCAGTTGTGGCCTAAGTATATGTCGTAGCTGGCTTGGTGCAGCAGTAACGGTCCGTCGGCTTTTACCCGGAATTGGATTTTGTCGGATAATTTCAACTCGCCGATATCACCGATAGAGGTTTGGCCTTTAAAAGAATCGGTTTGCCAACCGCTCAGCCACTCAAGGGATTCTTCTTCGAATGTTGCGCTTAACCGCTTTAAACCCTGATAACCGGAATGGCTCACCGCAACAGCCAAGCCGATGCATAATAGCCATAGCGGCACCGGGGAATGTTTGGGCCGAACTGTCCACAGAATGCCGGTAAACAGTGTCGTTGCAATGATGAAATAAACAGGCGATTGCACATTGGCGGCTCCGGCGCTTAATACCGCCAAGGCCGCATAAGGCAGGATGAAATCAATTTCCCTAAGCAGCCTGATAACGCCGGACTCCCTGTTATAGAGCGCGGCATAAGGTAGTTTGGAATCAAATTCTTCGGCTGATCCGGGCTTACGCAACGAATAAAGTAAAGTCGCTAAAGGCAGAGTCTGGGCGCTGCTGAACAATTGCGCAAATAACGTCGGCGCAAACACCACCGGCAGCCACTTTAGCAGCACAAAAATGGGTCGATCGGTGGGCTGTAAAATATACACATCGAGCAACAGCAGTATCACCAGCAGCGCGGATAGATCGCCACAACGGTAAAACCGGCATGAGCGTATCCGCCAACGCCACGCACTGTATTTGCCGATAGCGATGGCAAGCAATAACACAAAAGTCGCCAGCCAGGTTTGCGATAACCATCCCCATGACAGCAAACTGAAGCATAAAAACAGCATATCCTTGTTCATAATGCCGCCAGCTGTTCGGTTAGATGATGATAATCGAGCAGATAAAAACGTTCCGGTTTATCTGCGCATTGTTGTTTGGTTAGTGAGCCGTCGTGCAATAAAAATACCGTGACGGGCAAACCGTGAGCCGACAATTGCTTGATAAAGTCTTGCCGGGCCAGGTCCCAATGCATCAGCACGCAGACCAAACTGCTGCACAATCCGGCTCGGGCTAACACGGCCTGCTGTAATTGGGCAAATGAGCCTTGTTCGCTGGGTTGAACCGCCGCCAGAACCTCCTGCAAATGCGATAACTGATCGACACCGCGCCCGGCGGTAAAACAATAGGTTTGCAAGCCGACAAACATTAAATCCAGCAAGGCTTCATGTTGCCGTTCGATAGCCGCAAGCGAGGCCGCCACCGACACCGCTGCTTCAAATTGCTCAATCGCCGCATCGCCGGCAAAAGTGTCCAGCAGTAACGCACGCCGAACAAAATATTCATCCTGATATTCCCTGACGATCAGCTTGCCGTGTTTGGCGAAGCTCTTCCAATGGATGCTGTTAAGCGGATCGCCGCGTTGATAGTCCCGCAGCGACATGAACTCGCTGGAATTGCCGACCGAATTTGCCTGCGCCACACCGCCGGCCTGGTATTTGCGTTTTCCGGGCAGTGTTAGCGGCTTGATCGGATAATGTTTGGGCAGTATCAGACAGCTTTGAGGCGCTTTCAGCACGATTAAACGCCTGAACAAACCCAGCAAATCCGGTTTAGCCAGATAGCTGTCGGCAAAGGTGATAGTGCCGCGCCGGGTGGGGGTAAAGCTGATTTTTATCTGTAGCGTCGTCTGCGCTAACTCAGGCAAGGCCGTTTCGGCAATTACGCCGCCGCGTCGATATGCCAGATAGCGCAGCCATTGCCGAAAGCTTACTCCCTGTTTGAACCACGGCTGTTTTTCCAGTTGATAAAATCTTCTTAGTTGCGTTGCGCTGGGCAGGGTTTCCGACAACTGTTCGCATAGCGCCAGACGATCGTATGTCCGGGGTGTTAAATTAGTCAGCGTGACGCTGTAGCACAGCGGCTCGCCGACCATGCCGTAACGCGGCAAGCGGCGAGTTAATGCCACTTTAAGGCCATTAAACGCGCTGTTTAAAAAGGAAAAAACCAGCAGCACCAATAAAAATACGAACAACTGATAGGTGGCGCTTTGCCGAGTGTTGACGCCAAAGACGGCGGCGGCAATCGTGAAGGTAATGACGAGGTGACCGGTAAAGGTAAAATGCCGCCGCATCCAGTTATCGAAGCGATAAACCCTGCGATACTGTCTGAGCACGAACCCTTGTTGCATCGTTTAGCTCGGTATCGGGAGGCTGTCGACTATCTCCTGCATTAACGCCGTCGCTTCAATGCCGGAAAATTTGCTTTGTGAGTCCACGTTAAGCCGATGCGCAATAACCGGGACAGCGAGCTCCTTAATCACATCCGGAGTGACAAACTCAAAGCCGTCCAGCAGCGCCAAAGCCTGTGCTGTTTTCATCAAGGTTAACGAGGCTCTGGGACTTGCGCCCAATTTGATTTCCGCCTTGTTACGGGTAGCCGCGACGATAGCGACAATGTAGTGCTTGAGCTCTTCGCTGATGCGCACTTGCTTAACTTGGGTTTGTAAAAATTGCATCTCATCCAGGGTAATGCACGTTTTTAACCTATCCAAGGGATGCTGTTTGCCTTGTGAGCTTAAGATTGCGACTTCCTGAGCGTTGGAAACATAGCCCAAACTGAATTTCATCGCGAAGCGATCCAACTGCGCTTCCGGCAACGGATAAGTGCCGTGAAACTCAACCGGGTTTTGGGTGGCGAGTACAAAAAAAGGCGAGGGCAGCGGTCTGACTTGCCGCTCGACGCTGACCTGATTTTCCGCCATGGCTTCCAATAACGCCGACTGGGTTCTGGGAGATGCGCGGTTAATCTCGTCCGCCAGCAGGATATGGCAAAAAACCGGCCCCTGCTCAAAATGAAAACTTTGCTTGTGCGGGTCGAAAATCGAGATACCTATGATGTCGGACGGCAATAAATCAGGCGTAAATTGAATGCGCTGAAATTGTGCGTCGCAGGAAACCGCAAGCGCTTTAGCCAGCGTGGTTTTGCCGGTTCCCGGAACATCCTCCAGCAGCACATGCCCGCCGGTACTGAACGCCGCCAGCAGCCAGTGCAGGGTGCGCTGTTGCCCAAACATTACCCGCTCTAAATTGGAATAAAGTTTGTCAAAGATAGAATGTGCTTGTGCAAAAGGCGGCGAGAGAGTAATCATAGCACAAAATCACTCGATTGTTAGGTTGAGGCACAGGAGGCAACGCTGAATTCAGCTCATTTATCTGCTATAAGAGGCATCAAATCCGGGCGAAAACAGTATACGCTGTTAAAAAATGATGCCAGTCTCAAGCCGTGAAGTGGTCAGTGTGACAGCGGTAACCGGCCTGTAACATATTGTTTAAGCCATGTGTTGCGGAGGAATGAGCGGTCTCTGATAAACCCTTATTTTAGTGATATTTATTTTCAATAAAATGAAGATTATTATATAAAACAAACAAATCCTATCAACAGCACTATCTTCCTCAGCAGTAGTTTCACTTAATAAGCCTTAAAAAACAGTTTTGTCAAGATTTGGGGGCTATGATGTGTTTAAATGAACCTTTATTAAAGCCGGAAACGGTGATTGCTAATGGCGTTAAGGATGCGAAAGAAAGCGCTGAGCATCGTAATTTTCAACTGGTAATCGATCTGGAAGCCGGCAAAACCAGGCTGATTAATGTTCTGTCACAATTCCCCGTCATTGCGTTATGGTTGCTTCATAAGCATGAAGCGAGCATTTGCGAGTCCGAACAGGCTGACGAAGCGCTTACGATTGCTTTAGCCGAAATCAAGAGCCATTATTTGCTGGCGAGTTTGTCGTTTTCAGGCAGAGGTTTTAAACGTGAAGCTGAAACCGATGAAAAACGATATTTAACTGAGGCGCTGCAAGTCTTTCCTTTTTCGGTTGATGATCTGCTTGTGCTGACTGAGTTTATTATTTATGTTTTTACGACTCGAGAAGGCGGCTATCAGTCAGCCAGCCAGACTGTTAAAAGTCATTCCGACTGGATTATTAAACGGCTGAAAGGATCAAATCGGCGCAGCAAGCTAAATTTGCCTGATATAATGGACGCTATGCGCGCGAGCCAATTTGATGAACAATTTCTCTTTTTGTCCGGTGCTGATATGCAGCAATATGTGACTGATATGATTGTGGCCGAACGTCTGTGGTTAAGCTCAAGGCAAGCTTTAGCAGAGGCAAATTCCGGTTTGGTTTTATTCATAGCCAATCGGTATAAATGCGGTTTTTTAGATTTTGATGATCTGGTCCAGGAAGGTCAAACCGGTTTATTAAAGGCTATCGACAAATTTGATCACCGTTTGGGGTTTCAATTTTCGACGTATGCGGCTTATTGGATCAGGCAGGCTATATCCCGCGCCCTGTCTCGAAGCGAAAGGGTCGTGCGGGTGCCTTGCGAACAGGTGGCTAATATTCATAAAGTGCTGCGCGCTAAAAGTGAACTGCTCTCAAAAACAGGTAAAGAGCCCTCGATTAAAGAACTAGCCGACTACTTGGAAATACCTGACGATCAAATAAGTGCTATTTTATGCATTTCTCAAACGGCAGTGTCATTGGAAAGCTTGGATGACGGTGAGGGTTCATTAGCGCCGATTGATTTTTTAGAACAGCAGGCTTTTGCTCATCCGTTTAAAAAAATAGAGCAATCAGATCTTAAAGACTGGATCGGCAATGCGATTAAAGTCCTTGATCCACGTGAATTAAAGGTAATTTGTTGCCATTTTGGCGTTAATACCGATAATGAAATGACATTGCAGGAAATTGGCGCAGAACTTAACTTAACCCGGGAACGGGTTAGACAGATTCAGGTTAAGGCGCTCAATAAAATGAAACTCAGCTATGGTAATCAATTAATGAGCTTTTTATGATTCATGCTCATTAATATACGAGGTCGCACCGGGTTCCCGCCGGCTGCGGCACTTCCGCCATCCATGGCAGTCGTAACCAGGAGATACACATGAAAAAATATTTGTTTAATATTTTGATTTTTGGCGTTGTTATTGTCGGTGGATATTTGATCTACGACCGCGTCCACTCTACGCCACCGGCAATTGATACCCTGGCCTATTCCGATTTTATCAGCAAGGTAAAGCATGGGCAGGTTGAGCGCGTGGAAGTGGCCGGTCAGCAGCTTGCTGTTCGAACTTCCGACGGGCAAAACTACCTGACCTTTAATCCCGGCGATGGGCATTTAATTGACGATCTTTTAAGTGCGGGCGTTCAGATAAGAACAGTCCCTCCCGAGCAGGAAACATTTCTGATGAGAATCTTCATCTCCTGGTTCCCAATGCTGTTAATGATCGTTGTGCTGCTCATTTACATGCGCAGAGTGCAAGGCGGCATGGGCGGCAGTGCCTTTGGCAAGAGCAAGGCCAAAATGCTTGAAGAAGACAAAATGACCGTCACCTTTCGCGACGTTGCCGGCTGTGAAGAAGCCAAAGAAGACGTGGCCGAACTGGTTGATTTTTTGGCCGATCCGCAGAAATTCCAAAAGTTGGGCGGACAAATACCTCGCGGCATATTAATGGTCGGCCCTCCGGGAACCGGTAAAACTCTGATTGCCAGAGCCATCGCAGGCGAAGCAGGCGTAAAGTTTTTTACCATTTCCGGTTCGGACTTTGTCGAAATGTTTGTCGGCGTCGGCGCGTCGAGAGTCAGGGACATGTTTGCCCAGGCTAAAGAACATGCGCCTTGCATTATCTTTATTGACGAGATCGATGCGGTCGGCCGCCAGCGCGGCGGTCCAGGCATGGGTGGCGGCAATGACGAAAGGGAGCAGACCCTCAATCAGTTACTGGTGGAAATGGATGGATTTAACGGCAATGAAGGCGTTATCGTCATCGCCGCCACCAACCGCGCCGATGTACTGGACAAGGCATTGCTCAGACCGGGGCGCTTCGACCGCCAGGTCAATGTCGGCTTGCCCGATGTGCGCGGCCGCGAGCAAATACTGAATGTGCATATCAAAAAAGTGCCGGCAGCTGCCGATGTCGAATTGGAATATATTGCCAAAGGAACCCCCGGTTTTTCAGGCGCCGATCTTGCCAATGTTGTCAATGAAGCCGCGCTGTTTGCCGCTCGATCGAACAAACAGGAAGTCAGCATGACCGATCTTGAAAAAGCCAAGGATAAAATCCTGATGGGCGCAGAACGGCATACCATGATCATGACCGAAGAGGATAAACTGCTGACCGCATACCATGAAGCCGGGCATTGCATCGTCGGGCAAATGTCCCCTGACCATGATGCTGTTTATAAAGTCAGCATCATGCCTAGAGGCATGGCCTTGGGTATCACCATGTTTCTGCCCGACAGAGACCAATACAGCGCCAGCAAACGCAAACTGGAAAGCCAGATCGCCAGCTTGTTTGGTGGCAGGCTTGCGGAATTGATGATTTACGGGGGAGACCGGGTGACCACGGGCGCATCGAATGATATTGAGCGCGCCACAGAGCTGGCACGTAACATGGTTACGCGTTGGGGCTTGTCCGATAAACTCGGCCCGCTGGTGTATGGTGAAGAAGGCGGCCGGCCGTTTATGGGACATCCGGGTGCTCAAGGCAGTTCCGTATCCGAGAATGTTGCGCAGCTTATCGATGAGGAAATACGCTCAGTGATAGACCGCAACTATCGTCGTGCTGAAACTATCTTGCAGGAAAATATCGATATCCTGCACAAGATGGCCGATGCATTGGTGAAATGGGAAACCATAGACCGCCTGCAAATTGAGGATTTGATGGCCGGCAAAGACCCTCGTCCGCCTATGGACGACGGTGGTCTGCAAGCGAGCAAGACTTCGGGGCCAAGCAACGAAGCACAGAGAGCAGCTGATGAAAAAAAAGCAATTAGTCCGAATAAACATGCCGGACAAGTTTGAGGCGTGTTTATGGGCATTATTTTTTAAATAAAGCATAACGAAATCATTGTATTGCGGTAAGCCGAGCAGTGCCAAAACAGCTTTTGGCGAAGTTGCTGCAATGTTTCGCTACTGCGGATCAAGATGATCTTTGGGCTTTGTAAATAATGCCTTCACTTGTCGTCTCTAAGTCAAGTGAAGGCTCTGTTGCTTTATTGACAGAGCATTAAATTTTGCAGGATGGCTTGATTTGTTTCCGCTCTATCTGATATTGGTAAATTTTGAGCCAATTTACCTTCCTATCAGCCTCTAGTCCAGTTCAGCCTCAGAAGGTCTAAATTTAGCTATAGGCGCCTACCATACATAAAAATAAAGCCATTGTTCTATGTCATCGGCTGAAAAACCGCCTTCCGCCAGTTTACAGTTACTTAAAGATAAGCTGGCCAAGCACCGTAGGGTACGCATCGCGTACCATCTTCAACTGGATCAAATCCCCAAAAGGTACGCGATGCGTACCCTACCGCTGCGTAACATTAGTAAACCATCTTACGCCGGTTTACCGCCATTCATAGATAAGCTGGCCATTCGTGGTACACCCCAAACCCAGAATGACGGCAGGCAACAAACCACTGCGTTGGTGACTGGGCTAACCTTGAACAGCTACGCCGAGCCAAGGTTCGAGGACTTTTGGCTCGGCGTTAACGCTGATGATGCGCTTATCTTTTAGGCGCCGGTGGCGGTGGCGGTGAGCCGGGCGGTGGTGGTGGAATAGGCGAGGATGACGGTTTGGATTGACGATAAGAATCGCTAGAGAATTGTCCCGATACCGGAACCTTATGGCCTTTGGAATACATGCATTGAATATAAGCTACGTTATAGCGCTCCTGCGTTCCAACCATAGAGCTATCGGCAGTACCGGCACCGACGACGCTGCCGCCCAGTAAACCGGTGCCTGCCCCGATGGCGGCTCCTTCCCCTCCGCCGATTGCCGCTCCGGCTGCCGCACCTAAAGCCGTACCGATTGCAGCGCTAGTGACACCGCTACGCTCAGCCTGTTTTTGAGCGGTTGTGCCGCCAATTTGGGCATAAGCGTATTGTTGGCAGATGGCATCGTCGTTGCGAAATTGATCAAAAGACAGGCCGTCGCCAGGGAGCACCATGACACTGGGGCCGGTAGGCAAGCTGACGCAACCGCTGACTGCCAGTATGACCGTAGACGAAAGAACTATAGAAAAACGAGACATATTTGACTCCTTAACGACTTGAAGGCGGTGTCGGCTCAACTTGTTGCCAACCTCTAGGGCATTCCCTGACATAAGGATAATAGCCTTCAGGGTTGCGGCAGTAATACCAATAGCCGGACGGATATTGCTGGGCGGTGGGAGGAGGTTGCTGGATGTAAACTGGCGGCGTTACCGGTACTGTGATCACGGTCGGCGGATAATAAGGGTAATAAAAAGGATCACGGTAATAAGGATAAGAATAAAGCGGCACACCGAAAGAAAATCCAAAACTGGTATGACCATGACCGTGGTACGCCCAATTAACACCACTATACAAGCTGCAAATCACCAGTAGTAATGTTGATAGCACCATGTTGGTTTTCATTGTTTACTCCTTTCAAAAACAGCAGCGGTTTAATAGAACTGCGGATAGAAACCTTATGAATTTGATTTTATCTGTCGATGCTTATTGCCGAGTGCCGTCGATTATTGCTAATAAACCCCACGCATACTGACCCAATCAAAGTTGACACCCCAGCAGAGTATAGCGACGAGGATATTTTTTTCTTTTACTCCACCTTGTTAGTTGACGTCAAATCTACTTGTTGTTTTCGAAAGGCACGAAGCTTTGTGTGAAACTCAAGCCGCCATGAGCCGATCATCAGCGAGTACTATGCATCAGCGGACAGACATTGATAGAATCATATGGCGCTGATACGTCATTGATCATATTCACTGCACGCTTTTTCAAGGCTAAGCTGGAGATAAAATGATTCGATATAGGACCGATACACCTTGGGGTGCAATGTTTTATGGTAATCACGCATCCTACTTAAAGCCTGGCCAACCATGAAAATACGCGCTTTGCTCGCAAGCTGGCTGCTGTCATGTCCATTTACCATTTGCCTGGGGCAGGACGGCATCCTGGACGATCCTTTGGCCACGGCCCGGCAAGTAAGCCCAAGCCCCGGAAAAAGACAGTCAGCGCCGGAAGATCCCTGTCGCATGAACAAGGATAGCGGTCATGCCTGGACGCTGGTGGATGTGGTCGACCAAGCGCTTTGCAGCAATCCGCAAACCCGTCAAGCCTGGGCCAATGCCCGTTTTCAGGCTGCGCAGGTCGGCATCGCCAAATCAGCCTATTTACCGACCGTGACCTTGAATACTTCAGCGTCACGCAGCATGAACGCCGCCGGCAGCAACTTACAGCTAACCACCATCACCAGCGTAGGCGTTTCACAGCCGATCAATCGTTTTACACCGCTTGTCAGCCTGAATTATCTTCTTTATAACTTTGGTGGCCGCGAAGCGCAGCTTGAAAGCGCGCAAAGAACTTTGGAAGCATCGAACTGGACGCATGATGCAACGCTGCAAACGGTGATGTTTGCAGCGATTCAGGCCTATTATCAGGTTTTTGCGACTCAAGCCGCAGCAGAAGCAGCGCTGGTTTCGGAGCAAGCCGGCAATGAAGCATTGGGCGCGGCCCAAAAACGCTATGAAGTCGGCGCGGCTGCTTTGGCCGATGCGCTACAGGCAAAAACCGCTTTCGCACAGGCCCGGCTCAACCGTCAAAAAGCCGAAGGCGATGCCAAGGTTGCTGTCGGCAGTCTGGCCAATGCGCTGGGGCTCGAAGCCGACTACCGGTTCGATATTGCCGCTCCGTTCTTGCCCAAACCGGATGCCGAGCAGGAAACGATGGTGCATCGTTTGATTGAAGAGGCTAAGTCCATGCGTCCCGATCTGGCCGCTGCCGAAGCCACGGTTAAAGCGGCCGAAGCGAATGTCAAAGCTGCGGAGGCAGGGCATTGGCCGAGTATTTCCGTGATCAGCAATTACGGCTACAGCCACACCAGCCTGCCTAGCGATACGCAAAGCTGGACGATTGGTATGCAGGTCAGTTTGCCGCTGTTCACCGGCTTCAACACCACCTACCAAATCCGCAGTGCCGAAGAGCAGCTCGAAGTTAAGCGAGCCGATTACGATAAGCTTGAGCAATCGGTGAGCCTGGATGTCTGGCGGGCTTATCAGCTTTTAAATACCGCCCACGAGAGTTTTAAAAGCAGTGAGGATTTAGTGGCCAGTGCCGATCAGTCCGAAAAGGTGGCCATGGGACGCTACAAGGCGGGGGCCGGCAATATTATCGATCTGTTGAATGCACAAGCCAGTCACGCCAATGCCAGGCTGCAATTGATACAGGCCCAATACACCTGGCTGACGCAAAAGGCCCAACTGGCCCAGGCACTGGGGCAATTGGATTTTTCTTCTCTCCCGTCAAGGTAACAAATTTATGGCGCGTTTTCGGTATAAGCTAATCGCTGTTTTCAGCTTGATTGTTATTGCTGCGGGTATTTATTACTTCAATGTTTGGAGCGCGGCGCAAAAGAGCCCTAATTACCGGACGGAAAAAATAGCTAAAGGCAATATCGTCAAGACGATCTCCGCCAATGGCACCTTAAACCCGGTGGTGCTGGTCAACGTCGGTACGCAGATTTCCGGCGTGATTAACAAGCTCAATGTCGATTTCAATGACCGAGTGCATCAAGGCCAGGTGCTGGCGGAAATCGATCCATCCTTGATTGATGCCCAGCTCGAGCAGAGCCGGGCAGCGCTTGCCAATGCGCAGGCTTCGCTCAAACTCGCTCAGGCCAACGAAGCAAGATCCAAAGAGCTGTACGCCCAGGATTATGTTGCTAGGTCGGATCTCGATCAAGCCGTTCAGGCACGGGAAGCCGCCAAGTCGCAAGTGAATTCTGCGCTCGGCCAGCTCAAACGCGATAGAGCCAACAAGGGCTATACCATCATCAAATCCCCGGTTTCCGGGGTTGTCGTGTCACGCAATGTCGACATAGGGCAAACCGTCGCCGCCAGCTTTCAGACACCGACCTTGTTTACCATCGCCCAAGACCTGAAGCGTATGCAGATCGACACGTCGGTCGCCGAGGCCGATGTCGGCGGCATCCGGCTTAACCAAACGGTAAACTTCACTGTAGACGCTTTTCCTGACCGGGTTTTCCAGGGAAATGTTTTCCGGATCAGGCTGGATTCCAAAGTGTTGCAGAATGTAGTCACCTACGATGTGGTGATTAGTGTGAATAACCCGGAAGAAATTCTGTTGCCGGGCATGACCGCCTTCGTCAACATCGTCATTGGCGAAAGAAAGGATATATTGAAACTGCCGTTGGCGGCACTGAAGTTCCGCCCTGTCGAAGGGGCTGACATGTCCGGTAAACACGTTTATCGTCTGGAGAAAAATAAAGCCGTAGCGGTTCCGGTACAAACCGGTATCGCCGACGGCAAATATGCGGAAGTAACCGGCGGAAATTTACAAGAAGGTGATGCGGTGATTCTTGAAGACCAAAGCGAGCGTAAGCCCGAGAACAAAGGGCAAGGCCAAGCCCAAGGCGGCTTCCGAGTCAGGGCGTTTTGATGAAAAGTCCTCTGATCAGCGTCAGCGGACTGTCCAAATATTATCTGGAAAATATGCCGGTGCTCAAGGATGTTACTTTCAATATAGAACGCGGCGAGTTCGTCGCGATTATGGGCCATTCCGGTTCAGGGAAATCGACACTGATGAACATACTCGGCTGCCTCGATACCGCAACCGGTGGCCATTATTATCTGGAGGGCAAGGATACCGCCGCTTTAAACGCGGACGAACTGGCTTTGCTCAGAAACCGCCTGATCGGGTTTGTTTTTCAAGGGTTCAACTTGTTGCCGAGAAGCTCGATTTTGGACAATATCGGCTTGCCGTTGCTTTATGCCGGCAAGAGCAAGGCCGAGCGGCGCGAAAAAGCTTTATTCATGCTGGATCGGGTCGGCCTGGCTGAATTCGGCGAACGCAGGCCGAATCAATTGTCGGGCGGTCAACAGCAACGCGTGGCCATTGCTAGGGCATTGGTCACGACCCCCAAACTGATTTTAGCGGACGAGCCGACCGGCAACCTCGATACCCAAACCGGCGAGGATATCATGAAAATATTTCAGGTCTTGAACGAAAAGCATAACATCACGATCATTCTGGTCACTCATGAAGCCGATATTGCCGCCCACGCCAGACGATTGATTCGCGTGGTCGACGGCCAAATCGCAAGCGATCAGGCGCCATGATTATCGGCGCACTGTTGGGAGAAGGCTGGGCGGCGATGCGCGCCAACCGGCTGCGCACTTCGTTAACCATGCTGGGCATGGTTTTCGGTGTCGGCGCGGTAATCATGATGCTGGCGATCGGGCAGGGCGCGCAACTGATGGTCAACGAATCCATCGCTTCGATGGGCAGCAATCTTTTTATCGTCCTGTCGGGCTCAACAACGGCGGGAGGATTACGGCAAGGCTCCGGCACTGTACCAACGCTGACTTTGGACGATGCACAAGCCATCAGTGAATTACCTGAAATCGCCTCGGTCGCGCCCACTTTTTCAAATACTGCCCAACTGATTTATGCGGCGAGCAACTGGAGCACGCTGGTGTCCGGAACCACGCCCGCTTTTCTCGATGTGCGTGAATGGACGGTCATCTCAGGAGAAGCTTTTGGCGACAGCGACGTACGTTCGGCAACCCGGGTGCTGCTTATGGGCCAAACTGTGGTTCGCAACCTTTTCGGCGATGAGAACCCGGTCGGCAAAATGGTCAGGGTGAAAAACAGCCCTTTTCTGGTGATAGGCATTCTGGCGCCGAAAGGCCAAAGCCTGGATGGACGGGATCAGGACGACACCGTGTTTATTCCCATTACTACCGCTCAGCGCCAACTGTTCGGTACTCAATTCCCTGGCATGGTGCGCTTCATCATGGTCAAAGCCAAATCAGCCGAAGTCATGGACAGAGCCGAACAGGGCATCAACGAATTGCTCAGGACAAGGCATAGAATCCACGAAGGGCAAGAAGACGATTTTACGGTCCGCAACCTCACCGCAGTCGCGCAAGCCGCTGCCGGCACCACCAAGGCGATGGCCACGATGCTCGGCGCCATTGCGTCGGTATCGCTGCTGATCGGCGGTATCGGTATCATGAATATCATGCTGGTTTCGGTCACCGAAAGAACCCGCGAAATCGGCATCCGCATGGCGATAGGCGCGAGACAACGCGATATTTTGCTGCAATTTCTTTTTGAAGCGGTGATGATCTCGTTGGCCGGAAGCCTTATCGGTGTGGTGCTGGGCATCGCCAGTGCTTATTTCTTCAGCCGCTTCAATGGCGCGCTGGTCGTCGTAACGCTCAGTTCGGTATTGCTCGCTTTCGGCGTAGCCGTTGCGGTCGGCGTATTCTTCGGCTTCTACCCGGCACGCAAGGCCGCCAACCTCAAGCCCATCGAAGCGTTGCGCTTTCAATAATGGGTAGCTGTAACCTGACTAACCTGTAAATCCTGATCAGGCTTTTCCAGCAGTGGCAGAGTGAAATAAAAAGAAGTGCCTTTTCCGGGTTGGCTATTGAAATGCAGCGTTCCATCATGGGCTTCGATAATTGAGCGAGTGATCGATAGCCCCATGCCCATGCCGTCCGCTTTGGTGGTGTAAAAAGGCGTCAGTACTTTTTGCTGTTGGTCTTTATCAAGCCCCGGCCCGTTATCCTTCACCCTGACCTGTATGTTGTCATTGTCCGTCAGCCGGCTTTGGATGGACAGATACCGTTGTTGTTCTGCGGGTAAGTTTTTTAAGACATCAACACTGTTCCTGACCAAATTTATGATGACCTGCTCAATTTGTATCTGATCAACATAAATAGGCGGCAGGTTGCTTTCCAGCGTAAATTTCAGCTTGATATGGTTTTGTTTAATTTCAGCCATACAAAGATCGACAGCGTTGTGAATCAATACATTAACGTCGGCACTTGCACGATGTTTGGCATGGGATTTGACGAACTCCCTCATGCGGTGAATGATTCGTCCCGCCCGTAAAGCCTGCTGCTGGGTTTTGCATAGAATCTCGGTAAGCTTTACCAGATCGGGGCTGTCGGTATTGATAAGGTTTAAGCTGACTTGCGCATAGCTGGAAATCGCGGACAGAGGCTGGTTGACTTCATGCGCGATGCCGGACGCCATTTCGCCCATTAGCCCAAGGCGCGTGACATGGGCAAGTTCGTCCAGATGTTCCTTGTCCTGCTGTTCCCGGTGCTTGCGTAAGCTTACATCGCGCACAATGACGGTAAAATAGCGTGTATCGTTAATTGAATACTCCGCTACAGACAGATCCAGCGGCACCACAGAACCGTTTTTATGTAGGCCTTCAGTTTCCTGAATCTGGCCGGCAATGTTCATTGTTTTGGGCAAATTACAGTATGAGGGTATCAGTTTGCAAATACTGCAACCAACCAGCTCTTCCGCTTTATAGCCGAAAATGGTTTCTACGGCGGCATTCGCCGATTCGATGGTGCAGAACTTGCCATAAGTGATAATGCCTTCCACCGAAGCGTCAAAAATGGCGTTGAGTTTGGCTTCAATCTGTTTACGGCGAGTAATATCGTACAGGATCACCAAATGCTCACCCGCAAAATCGCGGTGAATCGCCGCGGCGCTCGCCAACACAGTTTTAATGCCGTCATTCTTACAGCAAACAGCCAGCTCTAAAGGCGAAAAGTCGGAATGTTCCTGTTTGGCTTTTTCCAGTGATGTTTGCCAGGTAGCTTCGAACCAATGGCGATAGTCAGGATCAGGAATGGCTTTCGAAAGCCAGTCTGCCAGAGTGGGGACGTCATCTATGTTGTAGCCGAAAGTTTGTATGAATGCCGGATTCAGGAAGGTAATGTTTAACTTTTCATCATTCAACGCCATCGGCACCGGGGACGCTTCAATAATCGAACGGAACTTCTCCTCACTGGCTTTTAACTGATTCTCCATCAATTTGCGCTCGGTGATGTTTTCATGACTAACCACAACCCCGCGGCGAGAACCTTGCAATGGCAATACGGTCATATGAAACCAGCGCTGCTGACCGGGGGAATGGCATGGGTACTCTAAATTAAATATGTTCAGTTTACCCTCCAGCACCTTGGAAATACCTGTTTGAGCAGCGTTTGCCTCATCTCCGTACGGTTGATCAGAGGCGTTTTTACATGCGTCTAGATAGCTAAATCCCAGCAGATTCTGCCCGGATTCCGGCAAGCCATTGTCTTTGGCAAACTGCCGCCATGCGTTGTTGACGCTAACAATAACGCCTTGCGCATCCAGCACGGCGATATGTGCGGTCAATGAGTTAAGTATGCTGACATTAAAAGCATCACTGTCGCGCAGTTTTTCCTCCATTTGTTTGCGTTCGGTGATATCCAGCGCTACGCCATGAAGACCGACAATTGCTCCGCTGTCGTCGCGGATTGCTTCCCCCCGTGCCAATATCCAGCCCTGTGATCCGTCAGCTCTGACCGTCTCAAGTTCCAGCTCATAGGGAATCCCCGTTTTCTGTGTGTGGGGCAGAGCTGTACTCAACCGTTTCCAGCTCTCAGGAGTGAATAGCCGGAAGTGCTCTGTGTAATCCGGTGGCGGTAACTCCGGGTTTAAGCCCAATATGCGGTAAAGTTCCTCCGACCAGACGACATGATTAGTCGTCACATCCAGCTGCCAGCTACCCACATGGGCGATCCGTTGCGCTTCCTGCAGTTTCTTTTGGTTTTGCCGTAGCGCCTCTTCCGCTTGTTTACGCACAGTGATATCTTTATGCGTGCCGATCATGCGCAAGGGCCTGCCGTCTTCGTTACGGCTGACCACCATGCCTCGTGTCAGAACCCACTTGTAACTTCCGTCCTTGCAGCGCAAGCGATGTTCAACGACAAAAGTTGCTTTTTTTTCATCCAAGTATGCTTGTATTGCCCCTGTAAAACAGGACTGATCGTCGGGATGAATAAGATTTAACAATTCTTGTTGAGTAGGATTTTGTTTCTGGCTCACTCCCAGCATCTCTTGCCAACGACTCGACGAGTATTTGATCTTATCGCTCTGAATGTCCCAGTCCCATACGCCGTCGCCGGAGCCCTCAATGGCGAATTTCCAGCAATATTCACTTTCCCGCAATGCCTCTTCTGTTTGTTGTCTTTTTTGAATTTCAGCTTGCAGTTGAGCGACGCTGGGTAAAGATAAAGCGCGAGGGGTTACCCATAGCATCAGTACAGCGGTAGAGACTGATGCGATCGCTGTAACTGCTTTAACCCAGCCGTCCAGCCAATATAAAGGCGTCCAGACCGTGATAGCCGACATTAAATGCGTGGTACCACAGGCAACGATAAATAACGAAAACATGAAAACCAGCCACGGATAGGGAAAGTCTTTACGCTGCCGAATGAAGTAGATGAGAGTCAGGGGGATGGAATAATAGGCGAGAGTGATCAGTGCATCTGAGATAACGTGAAGCCAAAGTAATAGCGGTTTCCACGACAGGCAATAACCATGCGGGGTGAAATCGTTAATGCCAAAAAAATCAATAAGTGGCTGCATTTGTCGGGTAGAGGATAAAGGTGAATAAGGTATGCCATTTTCAGGATGGCTTAAAAGTAGCCTTCATTCCATGCGCTGACAAGAAAACGGGAGTTAAGACAAGGCCTGAATTGTAGAAAGTTAAAAAACGGATATATGTAGAAACAGAATAGAGACTTTAATTTCTCATTCAATATGTACTATTACCTATCAGGGCGTGAGCTTCTGATTAGCTGATATTATTCATTACCCACGGCGGGCCACAAAAAGCCGGCTTGATAATAACTCGGCAACGGCTCCTGCGTTCATGGCATCGAGGCATAACTGATAGATAGATTTAGAACGGGTTTGATCAGCGCAACTGGCTTTAAAAATTCCGGATTACCTACGCCGATCAGCCAGACCCATGTCATCTATGACTATTTCTTCGTGGATCATGTCTTATCCGGTGATGGGCATAACATCAGCGATTAATTCCTATGCTGACAAGAGGCTCTTTGAGCGCTGATTAACTTGATCCAGCGAAGCAGCAATAAAAGGGATTGACTTGCTTGACCGCTATGGAACAATGAAAACAATTGATCGGACTACTTTTTTGATCCAATTTCCGGTTTCCAAGACGGCCTGTTAAGAAACCGGGGATTCTTGCTGATGGGGCTAACCTCTATGACTCAAAAATCTTTAGCCGAATTACGAAAAATAGTTCATCAGGCCTATTTAGCCGATGAAAAAAGCCTTATCAGCGAATTGCTATATTGCGTATGGGCGCGGTTTGCGCTTTTCAGGAAGCCCTCTCCCCGGCCTTTCAATGAAAGGAGAGGGGGACAACAACTGCAATTCGCACCATTGTTGAATATATCGGTATTAAACGGTTACGACCCGGCTTCGGTAAACGAGTGCGCCAGAACACTGGCCATCGCAGTCAGGGCAAAAAAGCCTCAGCAATCCGCGATTGAAGCCTTCCTTGAGGAATATCAACTCACCTCCCGTGAGGGCATTATTTTAATGGGCATTGCCGAAGCCTTATTGCGTATTCCCGACAGCCGCACGCAAGACTTGCTGTTACAGGAAAAACTCACCGGCGTCGACTGGCAAAGCCATTTGCATCATAGCGACTCCCTGCTGGTCAATTTGGCGACCAGAGCGCTGCTATTTGCCGGAGACTTTGAAGCGCATACGCATAATGGCTCTCCGGCGTTTGAACAACTGCTGTCCCGGATGGGCGCGCCGTTAATACGCGCCGCAGTCAAGCAGGCCATGCAGCATCTGGCATTGCAGTTTGTTTTTGCGGAGACCATACAGCAAGCTATCCTACGTAGCGAGCAGGACCCGGTGTTCCGCTATTCTTTTGATATGCTCGGAGAGGCGGCGCTGACGAAGGCCGATGCAGAGCGTTATTTCAATAGCTATCATGCGGCTATAAATGCGTTGGCCGAACATGCCGATTCTGCCGATATTTACGCCAATCCGGGCATATCGATTAAATTATCCGCTTTATGTCCCCGATTCGAACCGTTGCAGCATGTCCGTGCCGTCAAGGAGTTGACCGATAAACTGCTGGTGCTGGCACAGGCAGCGCGCGCGGCCAACATTGCGATCACGGTCGATGCGGAAGAGTCAGAGCGCTTGGACATGTCGCTGGATGTTTTTGCGGCTGTTTTTAACCATCCCGGCCTGGACGGTTGGCCGGGGCTGGGCATAGCAGTACAAGCTTATCAAAAACGGGCGCTGCCGGTGATCCGCTGGCTGGCCAAACTGGCCGAAAACCGGCGCAGGAAGATTCCGTTGCGTCTGGTCAAGGGCGCGTACTGGGACAGCGAAATAAAACGGGCGCAAGAAAACGGCCTTGCCGATTATCCGGTATTTACCCGCAAGTCGGCGACCGATTTGTCCTATCTGGCCTGTGCACAGGTTATTCTGTCCAGAGCGGATGTCTTTTATCCCCAGTTTGCCAGTCATAACGCTCATACTGTCGCCGCTATTCACCAACTCGGGCAGCAACATCCGGGCTATGAATTCCAGCGCTTGCACGGCATGGGCGAGAGCCTGTACCGGGAAATCATCGAGGTCCAAAACTGGCAGATTCCTTGCCGCGTTTATGCGCCGGTCGGTGTTTATCATGAGTTGCTGCCTTACCTGGTCAGACGCTTGCTGGAAAACGGCGCCAATACGTCTTTCATCAATCAAATCAGCCGATCGGATATGAGCATCGATGTACTGATTAGCGATCCGGTGGCGGCGGTAAAAGTACCGGTCAGTCATCCTATGATCGTATTGCCCCGCGATTTGTTCGGCGAGCAACGGCTTAATTCCTCCGGGCTTAATTTGGCCGACCCTGAGCAGTTGGAACCGGTGCAGCAAAATCTGGACAGGCTGGCCGACAAGCACTGGACGGCCATGCCGTTAATCAACGGCAGTCCCTGCGACGGTAACGAGCGGCTTATCGTCAACCCTTACGATAACCGGTTGACGGTCGGCACGGTAACGTTTGCAGAGCCGGCGGCTATTGGCGAAGCGGTAACCGAAGCCTCTGAAGCATTTGCCAGCTGGAGGCTGTGCCCGGTTGCGCAACGCGCCGAGTATTTGAAACGGGCAGCCGATCTGCTGGAAGAAAATCGGCTGGAGCTGGTTTCCTTGTGCGTACGGGAAGGTGGCCGAACCGTCAAAGACGCGCTGGCGGAAGTCAGGGAGGCCGTCGATTTTTGCCGCTATTATGCCCAGTCCGCGCTGGATTTGTTCGGCAGGCCGATCCGGCTTCCCGGCCCCACCGGGGAGGAAAACTGGCTTTATCATTATGGCCGCGGCGTCTATGTCTGCATCAGTCCGTGGAATTTCCCCATCGCTATTTTTATCGGCCAGATCGCGGCGGCACTGGTCGCCGGCAATACGGTCATCGCCAAACCGGCCAGCCAGACCGCCTTAACCGCGATGCACTGTGTCCGCTTGCTGCACCAAGCCGGCATACCCAAATCGGTGTTGCATTTTTTGCCTGTGGACGGCCGTTCATTTGGCGAGCATTTACTGCCTGATCCCAGAATTGCAGGGGTGGTTTTTACCGGCTCCACGGAAACGGCGCAGTTCATCAACCGGCAATTAGCCGAACATCATCAGAAGATTGTGCCGCTGATTGCCGAAACCGGCGGACAGAATGTGTTGATTGCCGATACTTCGGCATTGCTTGAACAACTGGTGCAGGATGCGGTTGTCTCGGCGTTCAACAGTGTCGGGCAGCGTTGCTCGGCTCTGCGGACCTTATTCGTGCCGGAGGAAATCGCCGATAAAACCATCGCGATGCTGATCGGCGTTATGCAGGAATTAACTGTCGGTAATCCCGGCGTTTATCAAACCGACATAGGCCCGATTATCGATCATGCCGCGCGGGCTCCACTGACTGAGCATCTGGAAGCCATGCAAGAACAAGGAGAGCTGCTTTATCAACTGCCGCTGCCGGATGGTTTGGAACATGGCAGTTTTTTTCCGCCTAGCCTGATAGAGCTACAGTCTTTATCGCAATTGAACCGGGAAATATTCGGGCCGGTACTGCACCTGATCCGTTATCATCAGTCGGAACTCGAACAGGTTATTGCCGATGTCAATGCGACCGGCTACGGCCTGACGCTGGGCATACAGACCCGGATAGACAGCACCTTTAACGCTATCCGGCAGGGCGTAAGCGTCGGCAATATCTACGTCAACCGGAATATGATCGGCGCTGTGGTTGGTGCGCAGCCTTTTGGCGGCACGGGGCTTTCCGGAACCGGGCCGAAAGCCGGTGGGCCCGATTATCTGCGCCGTTTCGCCATCGAACAGACAGTTTCAGTAAACACTGCCGCATTAGGCGGCAATGCCGGTTTGCTGGCGCAGGATTTACGCTGATTTAACGTTGCTTCGGATTGGTTGTTTGAGGCGGGGCGGGCATATCCATAGGTGCAGGCGCATCCGCAGGTGGGGGCTGGTCCAATTCCTCCTGCTGCATGCCATACATGACTCCCGGAACAGGAACTTGATGCCCTTTGCTGTACATGCATTGGATGTAGACGATGTCATAATTTTGTTGGGCTTCGTCTTTGGAATCGGTATCTTCTTGTGCTGCTGCAACCTGCTGATGGGTAAATTGCCTGCATAGCTGGTCTTCATTATGGAACTGGTCAAAGTTTTTGTCGGCGCCCGGCAGCACTAAAACGCTGGGGCCGCTCGGCATTGTCGAGCAAGCGCTGAGCAAGAAAGCAGAAATTATGATTATCAGGATCTGTATCATTTGACATACCTCCGTTAGGGAACAACATTCCGCCAGATAGCTGAACACTCCCTATTATAGGGATAAGAGCCCGGAGGATTAGTGCAGTAATACCTATAGCCGGGCTGCTGCTCTATAAGCTGCGGTTCAATTCTCTGCCATCCTGATGGACATTCTTGCACATAGGGATAATAACCGGCAGGACTTGAGCAATAGTCCGCGCTGCTCGGCCCGAGTGATTGGATACTAAGAGCCGTTCCTTGATCTATGTAAGCGGGCGGGCTAAAAGGCATTACGGTAGACGGTAAAGAGTAGGGTTGAAAGGTATAGTAAGGCCAGTAATAGAATTCAGGCCAGGAATAGGGAGACTCTTTTAAAGGACTAGTCTTGTCAAGGTCGTGCTGACGAGGTCTGCCGGAATGCTCGGCTCCGGCATGACCTTCTCTGAGAGCGCGTCTATGAGCATCGCCGGAATTGCTTTTGCGGCCATTATCAAAAGCAAGCTCATGGGCACGACCAGTACCGCTCCCACTGACATCAGCCAAGCGGTCTTCGTGTTGGTCGCCTTCACGAGCCATGGAGCCTTCACTGATGAATAACGCAACAAGAATCATAGGCGCAATTGATAATCTTCCAGGCATCATTGTCTTTTTTCTCATTTATCGGATGGACTAGAGAAGCGGGTTTTTGCTGACTGTTATCCTGGCAGCTGACTCGGGTGCACCACTTAGGCTTCAACGCGAACCACGTCCTCGCCAACCGCCTCCTCCTCCATGCCAGCCGTGGCCCTGCATGCCCGGGCTTCGCCAACCCTGTCCCTGCCAGCTGTGGCCTTGCCAGCCTGGAGCTCGCCAACCATGACCTTGCCAATTATGTCCCCTCCAGCCTCCGCCATAATAATATGGACTATATCGGTAGCCGTAATAGTGCGGACTATATCTGTAGTAGTGGGGACCATATCCATACTGGCTGTAAACCCCATAAGTTCCATAGCTATATCCGCCGTAAGGGGCATAACCATAAGAAATGCCGACATTGTCGTATGGCCGAGCATAAACGGCACAACCATTCAGAGAGCATATAATCCCTGAAAGGGCGATTGCGATCGCTAAGCGTTTCATTGTTGGCTCTCCTCAGTGGGTTGGGCAGCCTATCTCTCGGAAATGCAGCCGGACTTATTGCCGTGCTTATTTTCTAAGTGTCGGCTACGGTTCAAGCCAGAAACAAACCCGGCAAGCCAAACTAGAATCCTGCTGCTAGTGACACCCTGTATGCGGAACGGATCAATGGGAAATCAGTTTTATAATTTCACAATAAAACAATGGTATCAATACGTATAACTACGAGCATTTATGGACTCATTGCAGCGCATATCTTCGGGCGGTCAATGAAACCAGCCATCCTGTCATCCTTGTCGAAAACCCGATAGGGCATTACAGATATCTTGCGATTTCATGAGAACGCTCATATCAATGAATGCTACTCATCAATAGGCATTTTTACGGATTGTACAAACGATTGGCCTTCTCTAACCTGTAAACAGCTCTTCCATTCCAGCTGATTTTTTAGGATTGGATATTGCCGGAATCATACGGAATAGGATCATGAACGCCTTTGTCAGCGATGCTGAGCATTTTGCGCGAAAAGGATCGTAAACTGAAAGCGCTTCCGTAGCAGAGTTCATATCTTTAATTTGTTTATGGAAAATGAGGCTCTTTGATATGCAGAATTCCGAAGCTATTCTCGCCACCAATCTGACGCCATTGATCATCTTTTTCGGAGCTGTAGTTGTCGTCACCGGCATCATGCTCGGCGGTGCGTATCTGCTGGGACAGAGGCATCACGCTAAAGCTGCCGACGAGCCTTTTGAGTCGGGCATTGTTCCTGTCGGCGATGTTCATATCCGTTTTTCCGTTCAGTTTTATTTGCTGGCCATCTTTTTTGTTATTTTCGATATGGAAAGCGTGTTTCTGTTTGCCTGGTCGGTGGCACTGCAAGAGGCAGGCTGGCCCGGTTTTATCGAAGCGCTGATTTTTATCGGCGTATTAATCGCTGCATTAATTTACCTGTGGTCTATAGGCGCGCTTGATTGGCGCACCCGCAGGCAGCGCATTGATTCATCCGACAGCAGATCATAGGAGCAACTATGAAGCATTGGACTCTAACCGAAGCGGATAAAGATCCGGCTCCGCAATCCGGGCCGCAGACTTACGAAGAGGCGCTACGGCGCAACTTCCTGTTCGCCAAACTTGAGGACATGGTTGCCTGGGGACAGTCCAATTCCGTCTGGCCGTTTAATTTCGGTTTGTCCTGCTGTTATGTGGAGATGGCGACCGCGTTTACCAGCCGGCATGACATTGCCCGTTTCGGCTCTGAAGTGATCCGAGGGTCGCCGCGTCAGGCAGATCTGATCGTCATTTCGGGTACGGTTTTCAGGAAAATGGCGCCCGTAGTCAAGCGGCTCTACGATCAGCTGCTGGAACCGCGCTGGGTCATATCCATGGGTTCCTGCGCCAACTCCGGCGGTATGTACGATATTTACAGCGTCGTGCAAGGGGTCGATAAATTCTTGCCGGTGGATGTTTATGTGCCGGGCTGTCCGCCCCGGCCTGAGGCATTGCAGCAAGGATTGTTGCTGTTGCAGGATGCCATCGGCAAGGAAAGGCGTCCGTTAAGCTGGACGGTCGGCGATCAAACCGTGATCAAACCGCCCAAACCCAGCTACCGTGATTTATTAACCGAAGAAAGAATGCGCACCGGGCAGCTCAGAAGTCCGGACGAGATATAGCCGGTAACCGGTAAGGATAAATGATATGACTCAGGGGGAATGTACATTGGACAGTAACGCTGACAACATCGATATTCCTTCTGACGTTCCGCAGATCGCACGTGAACTGGCGGAACGAACAGGTATTAATGACTTTACCGTCCAGCCGACCCGCGATGGCATCACCACGCTTTGGGTTTCAAAAGCAAACCTGCGCGCGACTCTCCGCTATTTAAAATTGCAGGCAGCCTCTCCCTATGCCTTGCTGTTCGACCTGACCGCCATCGATGAGAGCCGGCGTACGCACCGTCAAGGGCTCCCCGACAGCGAATTTACCGTTGTTTATCACTTGCTTTCGTTTGACCGCAACGAAGACATTCGCCTCAAGGTTGCGCTGACCGGCCCCGACCTGAACCTTCCGACGATCAGCGACCTTTGGCCTTCGGCCAATTGGTACGAGCGCGAAGTATGGGATATGTTTGGCATTGCCTTTGAAGGCCATCCGCATCTGAAGCGCATTTTGATGCCGCCCACTTGGCAGGGCCATCCGCTACGCAAGGACCACTATGCCCGCGCGACTGAAGCGGAGCCCTTTAGCCTTTCCGATGAGCAGGAGGACATCGAACAGGATGCCTTGCGTTTCGTGCCGGAAGAGTGGGGCATGCGGCGACAAAGCGAAGACAGCGATTTCATGTTCCTGAATCTGGGGCCTAACCATCCCAGTGTTCACGGCGTGTTTCGTGTCGCTTTGCAGCTGGATGGCGAAGAAATCGTCGATGCGCTGCCGGATATCGGCTATCACCATCGCGGCGCGGAAAAAATGGGCGAACGGCAGTCCTGGCACACCTACATCCCTTATACGGACCGGGTCGATTATCTCGGCGGCTCGATGAACAACTTGCCTTATGTGCTTGCCGTGGAGCAGCTGGCCGGCATTGAGGTTCCTGAACGGGCGCAGGTTATCCGCGTGATGATCTGCGAACTCTACCGCCTCGCCAGCCACCTGCTGTTTTACGGCACTTATGCCCAGGATTTGGGACAGATGTCGCCGATTTTTTATATGTTTATCGACCGTGAAAAGGTGTTCGATATTCTGGAATCGATCAGCGGTGCGCGCATGCATTCCAGTTACTTCCGGATCGGCGGCGTCGCAATGGATCTGCCCAAAAGATGGGACCAACGCCTACGCGAGTTTATCGACTATTTTCCTGCCCGGCTGAATCAATACGACAAGCTGGTATTGAAAAACAGCACACTGAAGCGCCGGACGCAGGGCATCGGTGCTTATAACACCGCGGAAGCCATCGATTGGAGCGTCACCGGCCCGAACCTTCGAGCAACAGGATTTGCATGGGATTACCGCAAAGCGCGGCCTTACTCAGGCTACGAAAATTTTGAATTTGAAATACCCACCGGCAATAACGGCGATTGTTACGATCGTTGCACCGTGCGGGTAGAGGAGATGCGGCAGAGTCTTCGCATCATCAAGCAATGCGTGGATAACATGCCGGAAGGGCCGCATAAGGCTTATCACCCGCTGACCACGCCGCCGCCCAAAGACCGAACGCTGCATGACATAGAAACCCTGATCCAGCATTTCTTGAATACAAGCTGGGGGCCGGTGATTCCTTCCGGCGAAGCCAGCGTAACCGTCGAGGCCACCAAAGGCTTGAACGCTTACTATTTGACCAGCGACGGCGGCACCATGTCCTACCGTACCCGTATCCGCACCCCTTCTTTTCCGCATTTACAAATGATACCGATGATGTGCCGCGGAATGATGGTCGCCGACCTGATTGCAATATTGGCCAGTATCGATTTTGTAATGGCTGACGTGGATCGCTGACATGAACGAGCAAACTTTAAGCCCCGAAGAAATCCAGGAGATCAACGCCGAGATAAGCCGCTATCCGGATAAAGCCGCGGTTGCTATCGAGGCGCTGAAAATCGTCCAGAAACACCGGCGCTGGGTTTCCGATGACTGTCTGGTTGCTGTTGCCGGGCTGCTGGCTATGTCGCCGGCGCAACTGGAAGCGGTGGCGACCTTCTACAACCTGATTTACCGCCAACCGGTCGGCAAAACCGTCATTCATTATTGCAACAGCGTCACCTGCTGGATGCTGGGCAGCGACCGGATAGGCGAACGCCTATGCCGGCATTTGAACGTCGACTTGGGCGAAATGTCTGCGGACGGCGAATACACTGTATTGCCGATTGTTTGCCTGGGCGCCTGCGACCATGCGCCGGTTGCAATGGTTGGGGATGAGCTGAGGCTCGACATTACCGAAGATGCCGTTAACGAGATTCTCGGAAGGTGACTCGCTATGGAACAGATTAATAAGCCGCTGACTAAAAACATCCTCCCGGATCGCGTCTTTGCGACATTAGCCGATTATGAAAGCACCGGAGGTTATCAAGGATTACGCAAGGCTATCACGGAATTGCAACCCAAAGATGTGCAGCAATGGGTAAAGGATGCAGGATTAAAGGGACGCGGTGGAGCGGGATTCGGCACCGGACTCAAATGGAGCATGGTGCCTGATATTGATACTCCGCAGACACGTTACATGATTGCCAATGCCGATGAAATGGAGCCGGGAACGTTCAAGGACAAAATGCTGATGGAGCAGGACCCGCATCAGCTAATCGAAGGCTTGATTATTGCAGCCTATGCGATTCAGGCTAATACGGCTTTTATCTTTTTGCGTGGCGAATACCATCTTGCCGCGCGCCGTCTTGACAACGCGCTGCAGGAAGCCCGTTCCAAAGGCTTCCTGGGCGAACATATTCTCGATTCCGATTTCAATCTGGAGATAGTCCTGCATACCGGCGCAGGGCGTTATATCTGCGGAGAAGAAACAGCGCTGATCAATGCGCTGGAAGGAAAGCGCGCCACGCCCCGCGCCAAGCCGCCTTTTCCGTTGGTCAGCGGGCTTTGGGGCAAGCCGACCGTAGTCAATAACGTCGAAACCTTATGTAACGTACCACACATCCTGCATTACGGCGTCGAGTGGTATCAGGGGCTGGGCCGGGGTGCCGACAAGGGCACCAAGCTATTCGGCGCAAGCGGCCGGGTTAAATATCCCGGCTTATGGGAGCTGCCGCTGGGTATCCCGATTCGGGAAATCATCGACAAATATGCCGGGGGGATGCAGGACGGTTACAAGCTGCGCGGCTTTTTGCCGGGCGGCGCCTCAACCGATTTCCTGCTGCCCGAGCATCTGGATGTGGTTATGGATTTTGAGGCCGTCGCCAAAGCCGGCAGCCGCATGGGTACCGGAACCATCATCGTGCTTGATGACCGTACCTGTCCGGTGCAAATGGTCCTGAATCTGGAGCAGTTTTTTGCCCAGGAATCCTGCGGCTGGTGTACGCCGTGCCGAGATGGGCTACCTTGGACGGTAACCCTGCTGGAAGACATCATCGCAGGCAAAGGCCATATCGAAGACCTTGATGCCCTGGCCGGACTTACCCGCATGCTGGGTCCCGGAAACACCTTTTGCGCCCTGGCTCCGGGAGCCATGGAGCCGTTGCAAAGCGCGCTGAAGTATTTTCGCGAGGATTTTGAACGTTACATCGCTAAGGAGCCAGCGTAATGGCCCGTATCGAAATCGACGGCCAGTCTTATGAGGTTCAGGACGGCGACAACCTATTGTCCGCCTGCCTGTCACTGGGCCTGGATCTGCCTTATTTTTGCTGGCATCCGGCACTGGGCTCGGCAGGCGCTTGTCGGCAATGCGCAGTCATCCAGTACAAGGACGCCGAAGACAAGCGCGGCAAATTGGTCATGGCCTGCCTGACGCCGGTAGCCGATGGCATGCGTATTTCCATGGACGCCGAATACGCGCAAAAATTCCGTAGCGACAATATCGAGCTGTTGATGACCAACCATCCGCACGACTGCCCGGTCTGCGAAGAGGGCGGCGAATGTCATTTGCAGGACATGACGCTCATGACTGGCCATACCTTCCGCCGCTACCGGGGCCTGAAACGAACCCATAACAACCAATATCTCGGCCCCTTTATCAATCATGAAATGAACCGCTGCATTGCCTGCTACCGCTGCGTGCGTTTCTATGATGAATATGCCGGCGGCAAAGACTTGCAAGTTTTGGGGATACATAACAACGTCTATTTCGGCCGTTTTGAGGATGGCGCGCTGGAAAACGAATTCAGCGGCAATCTGGTCGAAGTCTGCCCCACCGGGGTTTTCACCGACAAAACCTTCAGCGCGCATTATGTGCGTAAATGGGATTTGCAAACCGCGCCGTCGATTTGCGTCCATTGCGGCCTGGGCTGCAATATCGCGCCGGGCGAACGCTACGGAAAGCTCAGGCGGATCATCAACCGTTATAACGGCGATATCAACGGCTATTTTCTGTGCGATAGAGGACGCTTCGGCTACGGTTTCGTCAACAGTCCCGAACGCA
Organism: Methylobacter sp.; assembly: GCA_036560465.1. Classification (GTDB taxonomy): domain Bacteria; phylum Pseudomonadota; class Gammaproteobacteria; order Methylococcales; family Methylomonadaceae; genus Methylobacter_A. The sequence goes on along the minus strand of DATBRD010000078.1, from coordinate 52,476 downwards.
TCCTGAAACCGCAGCTCAAAGGCTATCCGGATATCACTGTCGACACTGCGGAAAGCTATTTCCGCAACCTGCTGAAATCCGTCAAGCCACCGATAGGCATCGCTTCGCCGCGCACCTCGCTGGAAGCCAATTTTGCATTGCGCTCGCTGGTCGGTGAAGAAAACTTTTTCCTCGGCCTCGATGATACTGAGCATACCTTACTTAACGCTATTGTCGAACTGATGACAGAGGGCGGCATCCATTCGCCGTCCCTACGCGAAGTCGAACAAGCCGATGCGGTGCTGATTCTCGGCGAAGACGTGACGAACAGCGCTCCAAGGCTGGCTCTGTCGCTGCGGCAGGCGGCACGCAGCGCATCGTTTAAGTTGGCCGAAAGCCTGCGCGTATTGCCTTGGCAGGATGCGGCAGTTAGGAATTTGGATAAACAAGCCATAACGCCGGTATTTATTGCCAGCATTTGCGCAACGCGCCTCGACGATGCCGCCTCGAACACTTACCGGGGCAGCCCGGAAGACATTGCCCGTCTGGGCTTTGCGATCGCCCATCATCTCGATCAGTCGGCTCCCGAGCCCGTCGCTTTAAGCGCTGACGAGCAATCGCTGGCGGCAAGCATTGCCGATAGCCTGAAGCAGGCGAAACGCCCACTGATCGTATCGGGAACCAGCTGCGTAAGCCTTGCAGTCATTCAGGCCGCATACAACGTCGCCAAAGCGCTGCCGTCAACCGATAAACAACTGGCTTTTACCGTTCCCGAATGCAACAGCCTGGGGTTGGCAATGATGGGCGGCTTGCCTTTATCGCAAGCTTTCGAGCGAGTCGGCAACGGCTTGGCGGATACGATGGTGATTCTTGAGAACGATATTTACCGCCGTGCGCCGAACCGGAATGTGGACTTGTTTTTGCAGCTTGCCGATCATGTCGTGGTGCTGGACAGTCTGGAAAATAAAACCACAGGGCATGCCGAACTGGTGTTGCCGGTATCGACTTTCGCCGAATCCGAAGGCACTTTGGTTAATAACGAAGGGCGGGCTCAGCGTTACTTCCCGGTTTACCCGGAAACAGAATCGCTGCGCGGCAGCTGGCAGTGGCTGACCGGTGCCATGGAAGAGTGCCAATGGCCGCATCACGATATGCTGACAGCCGCCTGTGCCAGTGCCTTTCCCTATCTGGTCGGTATCGCTAAGGCCGCGCCGGGTGCGGATTACAAAGTCAAAGGTAGCAAGATTCCAAGGCAACCGCACCGTTACAGCGGCCTTACTGCGATGCATGCCAACATCAATGTCAGCGAACCCAGACAGCCGCAGGATACCGAAACGCCGTTCGCTTTTTCGATGGAAGGCGATACGGCGCAAGTGCCGCCGGCCTTGCTGCCGGTCATTTGGGCTCCGGGGTGGAACTCCAACCAGGCGATCAACAAATTCCAGCAGGGAACCGGCGGGCATCTATCCGGCGGAGACTCAGGAGTGCGGCTGATCGAAGCGGCCGGCACGCGGGCTTGGTTTGATGACATTCCGTCCGGGTTCGTGCCGACGCCGGGCCGCTGGCGAATCGTGCCGCTGCCGCACATTTTCGGTACTGAGGAATTAAGTCTGCATTCGCTGCCATTGGCCGAACGGTTGCCGCCTTTTTGCGTGTTGTTAAATCCCGAGGATGCTAAAACCTTAGGAGTTGAAAGCGGCGATCAAGTGGAAATCAGCAGCATCGCAGGAAACTCGGCTGTGAAGATTCCTGTGCAGATCGAGCCTACGCTGCTTCCCGGTTTGTTGGGAATCACAGCGGGATTGCCTGCGTTCCAGTTTGTGCAAGGCTGGACTCAGGCCATTTTAAAAAAAGCGAACCAGAAGGCGCCGTTATGAATACCGGTCTTGGCGAAGCAGCTGACATTATCGGTATTCTGGTCTCGGTAATCGTCGTCGCAGCCATGCTGATCTGGGTGGAAAGGCGCTTGTTGGCAGTTTGGCAGGATCGTCTGGGCCCCAACCGGGTCGGGCCTTTCGGCTTGATGCAGGTGGTGGCGGACATGATCAAGATGTTCTTTAAGGAAGACTGGATACCGCCTTTTTCGGACAAGCCGGTCTTTATACTGGCACCCACTATCGTCTTCATCACCATGCTGACCGGTTTTGCAGTCGTTCCGTTTGCGCCGGGCGTCGGCATTATCGATTTCAACTTCGGGCTGCTGTACTTTTTGGCGCTGACTTCGCTGGCTGTTTACAGCATTGTGCTGGCAGGTTATGCGTCCAACAATAAATACTCGCTGCTTGGCGGTCTTCGTGCAGCGGCGCAGACCGTCAGCTACGAGGTGTTTATGGGCATTTCCATCATGGGCGTGGTGATGCTGTCCGGTACTTTTAATCTAAGGGAAATTGTCGAAGCCCAGCGCGACGGCTGGTTCATCATTCCCCAGTTTTTCGGTTTCATCATCTTCCTGATTGCGGTCGTTGCCGAAAGCCGCCGAACGCCGCTTGATTTGCCGGAAGCCGAACAGGAGCTGGTGGCCGGTTTTCATACCGAATATTCAGGCATGAAGTTCGGCATGTTCTTCGTCGGCGAGTATCTCGGCATTACGCTCAGCTCGGCGATGATCGTGACGCTTTTTTTCGGTGGCTGGCTGGGGCCGTGGCTGCCGCCGCTGCTGTGGTTTTGCCTGAAAACCGCCATCGGCATCATGTTCTTTATCTTGTTGCGGGGCTCGTTGCCGCGTCCCCGCTACGACCAGTTGATGGCTTTCGGCTGGAAAGTGCTGCTACCGGCGGCGCTGTTGAATTTGCTGGTTACCGGCGGCGTTGTGTTGGCATTGCACGGTTGATGGAATTTGGCATCACGAAGGATGTGTAGAACGCAGTATGTAGGCCGGAATAAGACCGACCGGCGGTAGCAAGGGCAGGTGTTTCCGGCCTACTGCGGGCGGTAGAAAACAAGTTCCGCGAAAAGTACGAAAGGCACAATACAGAGTTTTGTCTCTGTGTTCTTCGTGTTCTTCGTGGTGAATAAAAGTTCATAACTGACGAATCAAGAAGGAAAACGATGCTAAGTCAATTGCGATCATTATGGGAGGTTTTGAAACATACGTTCGTCAAGCCGGATACGGTCGAATACCCGGAGCAGAAACCCGCGCTATTTCCCCGTTACCGCGGACGCATCGTGCTGACCCGCGACCCGGACGGCGAAGAGCGTTGTGTGGCCTGCAATCTCTGCGCGGTAGCCTGCCCAGTGGATTGCATCGCTTTGCAGAAGACCGAGGACGAAAACGGACGCTGGTATCCGGAATTTTTCCGCATTAATTTTTCCCGCTGCATTATGTGCGGATTATGCGAGGAAGCCTGCCCGACTACCGCGATTCAACTGACGCCGGATTTTGAAATGTGCGAATACGACCGGCAAAACATGGTTTACGAAAAGCAGCATTTATTAATCGATGGAACCGGGAAATATCACGAATACAACTTTTACCGGGTCGCCGGCATGACGGTCTTCGGCAAGGCCAAGGGCCAGGCTGAAAATGAGGCACCGCCGGTTGATGTAAAAACCTTATTGCCCTGATGGAGCAAAGCTTATGGCCTTGACTTTATTTTATCTCACCTCCGCCGTTGCCGTTTTCGCTACGGTGATGATGATCACCCGGCTCAATGCAGTGCATGGCTTGTTGTACCTGATTTTATCGCTGCTGGCCGTCGGCGTGCTGTTCTTCCTGTTGGGCGCGCATTTTGCCGCGGTGCTGGAAGTGATTATTTATGCCGGAGCTATTATGGTGCTGTTCGTTTTCGTGATCATGATGCTCAATCAGGGGCAAAAGACCATTGAGCAGGAACGGATTTGGCTACAGCCGGGCATCTGGGTCGGCCCGTCGCTGCTGGCAGCGATTCTATTCGTCGAAATGTTGATCATCGTTAGCTATGGCGAAAGTGCCGAAATCGGCCAAGTAGTGAACGCCAAGCAGGTGGGGATAGCATTGTACGGGCCTTATCTGCTGGCAGTGGAACTGGCCTCGATGCTGCTGCTGGCCGGACTGGTCGGCGCTTACCATCTGGGAAGGCCGCTCAAGGCAACAAAAACCGGGAGAAGGTCATGAACGGGATTCCTATGGAACATGGCCTGTTGCTGTCTATCGTGCTGTTTGTGCTGGGGCTGGTCGGGGTACTGGTCCGGCGTAACCTGATTATGATTTTGATGTCTCTGGAAGTCATGCTCAATGCTACCGGCCTGGCTTTTATTGTCGCGGGATCGCGCTGGGGTGAGGCTGACGGGCAAATCATGTTCTTGCTGATATTAACGCTGGCTGCGGCAGAAGTGGGTGTCGGCTTGGGGTTGGTGCTGCAAATTTTTCGCCGTTTCCATACGCTGGATGCGGATTCGCTGACCGAGATGAAAGGATAGGATGAAAGTGATTGAACTGCTAGAGTTGGTGCCGTTGTTTCCGTTTCTGGGATTTTTGATCCTGGTATTGGCGGGCGCACGGCTTTCCAAGCTAACTATTTCGTGGATAGGGGTCGGAAGCGTGGCGATCTCGGCATTATTGGTCGCCTTGCTCGGAGCCGAATTCCTGAATGGAACGCTGCAACCTTACAGCAGGGTATTGGGATCGTGGATGGCAGTTGGCAATCTGTCGGTACCTTTCGGCTTTTATCTCGACGCTTTATCGGTCACGATGTTGTTCGTCGTGACCGGGATCGGCTTTTTAATTCACTTGTATGCCGCCGGGTTTATGAAAGACGATCCCGGCTATGCGCGTTTTTTCGCCTATATGAATCTGTTTGTGTCCGCGATGCTGGTCTTGGTGCTGGCGGATAATCTGGTGCTGCTCTATTTGGGTTGGGAAGGTGTAGGTCTCGGCAGTTATCTGCTGATTGGTTTTTGGTATGAAGACCCGAACAACGGCTATGCCGCGCGCAAGGCTTTTGTAATGACCCGGATAGGGGATATGGCCTTATTGCTGGGAATGATCCTGTTGTTTATGCAGTTGCATACGTTTGATATTCAGACTCTAATGCTCCGCGCTACGAGCCAGTGGACTACCGGCACGCTGTTGCCGGTAACTGCCGCAGCCTTACTGCTGGGCGGAGCATTGGGTAAATCCGCGCAATTGCCGCTGCATACCTGGCTGCCCGACGCGATGGCCGGTCCTACGCCGGTTAGTGCGCTGATTCATGCCGCCACGATGGTCACTGCGGGCGTCTACCTCATTGCCAGGACTCATGGTCTGTTTATGATGGCGCCGTCGGTTCAATTCTTAGTTGCGGTGATTGGTACGCTAACCTTGCTGATGGCTGGCTGCTCGGCGCTTGTGCAGGCCGACATCAAGCGCATTCTGGCTTATTCAACGATCAGCCAGATCGGCTACATGTTTTTGGCGTTGGGTGTCGGGGCCTGGTCGTCGGCGATTTTTCATTTGCTGACCCATGCCTTCTTCAAGGCGTTATTGTTCCTTGCCGCCGGTGCGGTGATTTTCTGTTTCCATCACGAGCACAATATTTTCAAGATGGGCGGATTGCGTCGAGCCATGCCTTTGGCTTTCGTGAGCTTTTTAATCGGCAGCGCCGCTTTATCCGGACTGCCTTTTACTTCCGGCTACTACAGTAAACACGAGATTTTGGCGGAAGTTTACAGCGTCTCCCCGGGCTTATGGATGGCTGGTTGTCTGGGGGCAATAATTACCGGCATCTACAGTTTCCGTCTTGTTTTCGTGGTCTTTTTCGGCGTCCAGCCGCAGGCCGTTGAAAAGCGCCTTGGTTGGCGTATGAGTCTATCTCTAGGCTTGCTGGGTATATTGTCGCTCTTGGGCGGCATGCTGCGCATTCCTTTGGACTCTGTGTTTCCTCAGTTGTTTAATCTTGAGCCGAGCTTTAGTCTTGTTTCGGTCATCACCTTGGCAGCGCCTTTTATCGGTCTGTTGATTGCGATATTGTTTTATCTTGGCGGCTTTTCTGTTCGTGGACTCATCGGCTCAGGCTGGGCAAACCAGGTGCGGATGTTCTGGTTTAACGGCTGGGGCATGGATACGCTTTATGACATGCTAATAGTGCGGCCCTTTAAAGCGGTCGCCAAGCTCAATAAAAACGATGCAGTGGATGATATTTACGCTGCGATAGCGTTGCTCAGCCAAGGAGCGCATTCGATGATCAAGACTACCCAGACCGGGTGCGTCCGTTGGTATGCTACATCCATGGCGCTCGGCACCGTGGTCATTATCGCGATAGGGTGGCTGTCATGATATTGCCGGCGCTTATCTGCATTTTGCTGCTGGGCGGATTCGTCGCCTTTTTTTCAGAGCGTTGGAGTCAAAGTGCGCCGCGCTGGATAGGGATCATCACTCTTACTGTTGAGGCTATGTTGCTGGTAGTTCCGCATTCGTGGGCAGCGTATGCAGACGGGTTATCGCCCGTCTGGCTCGCCGATTTTCATGGCCCGTGGATCCCACGTTTCGGTATCGGTTTTCACTTGGTTATGGATGGCCTGAGTCTGCTGTTAATCACGCTGACGGTGCTGCTCGGGTTTATGGCGGTTAGTAGTTCCTGGACTGAAATCGACCGCCGCCAGGGTTTCTTTTTCTTTAATCTGTTGGCGTGCCTGGCCGGTACTGTCGGCGTCTTTTTGGCCATTGACCTGTTCCTGTTCTTTTTCTTTTGGGAATTAATGATTATCCCGATGTATTTTCTGATCAGCATCTGGGGCCATGAAAACCGGACTTATGCGGCAGTAAAGTTTTTCATTTTTACCCAGGTGAGCAGTCTGCTGATGCTGTTGGCGATCATAGGCCTGGTGCTGATACGCCATAACAACGTCGGAGGCTATAGCTTCGATTATTTTGAATTGCTTAATACTGCGCTGGATCCAGATGCCGCATTCTGGCTGATGCTGGGCTTTTTTATCGCGTTTACCGTCAAGCTGCCTGCGGTGCCTTTTCATACCTGGCTGCCGGATGCTCATACGCAGGCCCCAACCGGGGGCAGTGTGATCCTGGCCGGAGTCATGCTGAAGACCGGCGCCTACGGCTTGCTGCGCTTCGTCATTCCGTTGTTTCCGGACGCGGCGCACCGCTTTGCCCCGGTGGCGATGGCGCTGGGAGCCGTGAGCGTGCTTTATGCGGCAGTCATGGCTTTCGCGCAATCCGACCTGAAACGGCTGATTGCTTATACCAGTGTCAGTCATATGGGTTTTATTCTGCTTGGGGTATTTTCGTGGAACCTGTTCGCTTTGCAGGGTTCGGTTATCACTATGCTGGCTCACGGCATCAGCGCCGCAGCGCTGTTTATGATAGCCGGGGCATTGCAGGAGCGCCTGCATACCCGGGAAATGGGCAGTATGGGCGGACTCTGGTCGGTACTGCCCCTATTGTCCGTGTTGACGCTGTTTTTTTCGCTGGCCTCGCTGGGTCTGCCCGGATTAGGAAACTTCGTTGGCGAGTTTCTGGTGTTGCAGGGAGCCTTCGGCGTCAATAAGGTATTGACTTCGGTGGCAGCCCTGGTGCTGATTCTGGCCCCGGTTTATGCGCTGATTGTGATGCAAAAGGCCTTCTACGGCCCGTTGCGTCAGTCTTCTCCGTTGCCCGATGCCAGCCGCCGTGAATGGGTATCGTTAGGGCTGCTGGTACTGATGGCGGTCTGGCTTGGCCTGGGGCCTCAAGCCGTGTTGAATGTATCGGCTCCGGCAATGAAAAATTCTATTGCGATGGAGCGAGGATGAACAGTCAACAGCTTATCGCGCTTGCGCCTATCATCACTCTTGCCGGAACTGCGATAGCGGTAATGCTCGGCATTGCCGTCAGGCGGAGCTTCATTTTGTCCTTTAGCATTGCTGCGGTCGGTATTATCGCGTCGTTGATAGCGCTGGGCATCGTATGGCGGGCAAGTCCGGTTCAGGTAACGTTATTGCTCAGGATGGACGCCTACGCATTGTTCTATATCGCGCTGCTGCTGTCGGCAGGCCTTGCTGTGTTGGGATTATGTTACGACTATTTCAAAGCGTGTGAAGGAGAGAATGAAGAGCTTCCGTTACTGTTGCTGACGGCTTTGCTGGGCGGTGCGGTGCTGGTCGGTAGCAATCATTTTGCCAGCTTTTTTATAGGGCTTGAAATGCTAAGTATCTCTCTGTTTGTGTTGATCGGCTATCCGCTCAATCAGGTACGGCCTTTGGAAGCGGCGACTAAATATCTGGTCCTGTCCGGCGTGTCTTCGGCCTTTCTGCTGATGGGCATGGCGTTGATCTATGCGCAATGCGGGGAACTTTATTTCAGCGACATCGGGCGTTATATCGCAAGCCGGCCGGATATGAACGTCACGGTTTTTAGCGGAATTATCCTGATCGTGGCCGGGCTGGGCTTCAAGCTTTCTCTGATACCGTTCCATTTATGGACGCCGGATGTCTATGAAGGTGCGCCCGCGCCGATCACGGCATTTATCGCGACCGTTTCAAAAGGCGCGGTTTTCGCCTTGCTGTTGAGGTATTTCATTAGCACTGACAGTTACGCTTACACGCCATTACTGAACGTCTTAAGCTTAATTGCCGGCCTATCCATTCTGGGCGGTAATCTTCTGGCGCTGCTGCAAAATAATATTAAGCGCTTGCTGGCCTATTCATCGATCGCTCACATGGGTTATCTGTTGGTCGCATTCATTGCCGGCGGCAGGATTCCTTCAGTGTGGGTAGTAGAGTCTGTTAGTTTTTATTTGTTGGCTTACTTTATTACTACGATCGGCGCTTTCGGGGTTGTTTCGGTGCTGTCAACGCCGCAAATGGAGGCAGATGAACTATCTGAATACCGGGGACTGTTTTGGCGGCGTCCGTGGCTGGCGGCGGTTTTTACCCTAATGCTGCTGTCACTGGCGGGGATTCCGCTGACGGCCGGATTCATCGGTAAATTCTATATTTTTACCGATGCTGCCGATGGCCAATTGTGGGGATTGTTGTCTGCGATTATCGTCGGTAGCGGGCTGGGGCTTTATTACTACTTGAGAATTATCGTTGTTATGTCGATGAATATCGAAACTACGGAAATTAAGCCTGCTTACGATTGGGTGTCCACAGCCCTGCTTGCCATATTAACGATAGTGCTGATTTGGTTTGGCGTGTATCCGAATCTGTTGGTCGATGTCATTCAGGCGTTATCCTAGAGGATGGAAGAGAATGCTCTGAACGATCTAATGAGGGTAGGGTACGCATCGCGTACCGTTTGCAACCGGATCAAATACCAAAAAGGTACGCAATGCGTACTACGGTGTTACCACCTGCGTCCGTACAGCCAAAATCTCCGGTGCTCGGCGCGGCATATGAGAGAAAGTCTTCCGCGTAACATCAGCTACTTAGTGAGAAACAGATAAACAGCTGGCCGTCATTGATGATCAAGTCAGCCAGAATTATATGGAATAACTATTTCTTTAGCATTTGCCGCTAAAGCCTCATCAGTGCGGTTGGCTGTCGGCATAGAAACGAAAAGGCATCATATGAAAACAACAATGATTACAGCATTAACTACTGTGCTCTTTCTTTCAGGATGTGCGTGTGCAACCACTGAATATAAGGTTTTTGAGGGCTCACGAGTAGGAGTAATGGAAGGTAAGGGCGGGTCCAAGGTCGTTGTTAACGGCATGGAAATTTGGGATGCTGGCGAGCCGCCCCATAAATTTAAGATACTGGGTTTTATTGATGATAACCGTAAAGCTGGCTGGTGGGGGGAAGATACCACGTCTGTTCGTGAGGATGTAGTAGAAAAGGCTCGTGGAACGGGTGGCGACGCACTTGTCAAAATTAATACGCAATTTCAACTATCGGAGTATTACAAAGCTGGCGGTGCATCGGTCAGTGTTTACGGCAATTATGCTAGCCCCGCTTATGGGCTATACAACAGGAATTTTTCAAAATATGCGGTTATTAAATATCTGAGATAGTAATGCAAGCCAGCCGCACATGTGGAGTCTTTCATATTATCTATCGTTCTGCTGGTCAGCGAGGACGGTCGGATGTCATTAAAACCCTATAATGGCAAGAATTGCGGGAATGTCTGGGTGCTTTTAATTGAGCAAGCCGGAGTCCGTAGGTTCAGGTGAACTTAAAACCCGCAATATTCAATTCATTGACCGGCATCGGCTGCCAATTTCTGGGGTTCGAGCCTGTGCTTACTGATAGCGAGTTGAAAATGCTAATGACAAAGAAACGGACCACCAAGGAGGGCAAATCGGTACGAGCAGTTGCCGTGGAATCGGAACCCAAAACGACGCGCCCGGAATCGCCGTCAAGACGCTAGATGCATTTCCGGACAAGATTGATGTTTCTATCAGCCTACGCTTCAGGCTCTGCCGGATAATACGTGCAACTGGGCTTTTGTGCCGGAAATCCTTGATAGGGAACGGAAGGCGCCTGCACGGGATTGCCCAGGCTGCAGTGATCAATTATCTGCTCCATCAACGCAAAGTAAAACGTCAAGTCAGCCTTTTACTGATTGGAGAGGGATGGCTTTTTCATAGACAAGAACACCGGGGTAATAAATTATATTGAACGAAATCTTATAAAGAACACGAGCAGTATAGACACTGCTAAAAACTAGCCAATGTCAGATTAATTCTGACCGCTACAAGTTATGCAGTTAAAACCATTGCCGTCAGTTGCTCTTTTTCATGTATTTCACTAGATAGAATATGAGTTCCAACCAATAGTTCACCAATAATGCTATGCATTCGTTAATATACCGCATCACTGTGTATCTTTCCCTGTAGGCATCTATCTCCCTGTATTCATCTATAGAGGCACGATTATAGGGTTTCCAGTTTTCTTGGGTTGATTTTGGTGGCAGCGGTTGGGTGTGTTCCTGCTTTTGATAATGCTGTTTCTGGGTTACTTCGTCAGTTTCGCTGAACTGTGTATCTTCACTCGGCTTGGTCTTTGCTTCCTGTTTGTTTATCCATCGGTCATGCTTGGCGCGAGTAACCGGGTTTATTAATGCCGTATAGGAAGCATTCACAATTTTTATGATTCTTTCAGCTTCTTCATTGCTGCCCTGGAACTTATCGGGATGATAGGTTTGGCAGAGGGCTTTATGGGCTGCTTTGATGACACTGACGGGAGCGTTTCTTGCAACTTTTAGATTATCGTAATGAGTGTGAATGTTGGCCATGTATTATTGCTCTTCTGTTGTGAGCGCTAGCTGGTGCGTGGTTATTCTGCTTGCTAGATGATAAGCTAAGTTGCAAAGCCGGTTTAGAGTGTAACCGCTATTTATTTATTATGCAGCAGTTTCTGTTTTCAAGCATTTCAGTCAGTCACAGCCGTTAGCCTTAACGGGTTATTGGTTTTTTAATGTCCGCATTACTGCGAAAACAGCACAAAGAAATCCTAAAATAGATTTAGATAGGTTGCCACAAATCGAAGCGGGCAATTCTTGAAGCCCAAAAAAAACCCGCCGAAGCGGGTTGAATGTTTCCAACCAAGAGATGTAGTAAAACTACGGGCATAGTTAAACCTAATAAGATGAAAACTTGCTTAAGGATTAAAATAATTTGCAAAATTACATGTATTTTAAAATAGCGGAATCTCATACACTGCTATTCAGCATAGACTCTGATTTAAAACCATCAAACACAGAAATAAATCATGCGCATTCTCTTTATTTTCGTCCTTGTAATTATCGCAATAATTGAAATTGGTCCTATTCCTATCACCCCAATAGTATTAATTTGGGTTGGGTTATTTCGGCCAGTATGGTTTTATGAATTGATGCTCAAGATTTACGGTAAAAACTAAAACAAGGGCGTGTGATAAAGTAACAACCAAAGGCCGGGTAATGCCGGTCTTCCTTGTGCCTAAAATTCAGCAAGCGTTGAAGCTTGTTTTTATGCCTGCTAAATATTGAGGCCTTAGCTTGAAACTGCTAGGCAAGATTAAAAAGTGTTACCGGAACCGGATATTGTCATCATGCCATCCAAGCCTTTTGAATCCAGAACCAGTAGCACTTGAGCAAGCGGCAGTGAAAGATATTATCTTCACCTGTCTATAACCCACGGCCAGCTCAAGCGATATTCATTTTCAGCGACCATGTCCGCCATGACTAGGAAATACGCCTTGTGTATCTCCTCCACCGGGAAACATACCTTGATTTTCACCTCTACCAGGGAATTGAGATGGCGCAGAACCATAGTTATCCCGGTCATTTCTTTGGTAGCCCTGGCCATAGTTATCCCGGTCACTTCTTTGGTAGCCTTGGCCATAGTTATCCCGGTCATTTCTTTGATAACCTTGACCATAAGTGTCCTGGTTATTCATTTGATGTCCTTGGTCAAAATTACCACCACCGTGGTTACCGCCCGGACCGCGTGCGTAAGTTGGCGAAGAAAAGCTTAATGCAGCCGCGACAACGATAATGGCAAGTAATGAATTATCGAACAATCTTCTATTAATGGTAGGCATATAATCTCCTGCAAAATGTGGACATAAAAGGCCGCGAAAGATTTAATAACAAATCAATACAACGCTCCTGAGGTAAGCTTAGATTAGTAAGTTGCAGTTGTCACCATCGGACAGCCGCGGTATCGCCTGTGGTGCCTGGACAAATCCACTTTGAATCTGTTTCAGACTTATCGAGCAAGAAGTTCAACAAAACCGGTTAACCATGCCGGTTTTGTATTTGCCTTTGGGAAAAGGGTAGCGTTACGCGAGATAAGTTATTAAATTATTTTGGCTTAACAGCGCCATTCTCATGTCTTGCGGCTCTCCTAAATAACTCAAGCGCAATAGCTTCGTCTTTCGGAATACCTATCCCATCCTGATACCTATAAGCAAGGTCGTATAGAGCGTCAGCATCGCCCGCTGCTGCTTCCCTTTGCATTGGGTCGGACATGTCGAAGGTAATAGGTGGTAAGGCTTGTTCTGAGCGACTGCTAACATCACCATTTTCAGTACAGGCGATAAGTGACATCCCAGTTGTCAAAATTATGGTTATGGGAATGAAATTTATTTGCTTATGAAACGATGTCATATGTTTATACCTCACCTAGTCTGTAACCTATAAAAAGGGCGCCATGCATGAGGAGTCTACCAAAACTATTGGGTAAGCCTCAAGGCGCCGATTGGATAAGTCCGCCGGGGTTTGGGTTGTGAAGACTTAATGGGAGAGAGCAGGAGGGAACGCCCACAAGCATCCCTTTGGTGTGCCTGAAATTCGGCAATGATTGCGGCAGTTTTATTTTGAAGTGGGCCTTGGAGAATTTCAGGCATAAAAAAAGCACTTGGTTATCACCTAAGTGCTTAATTTGTATGGTGGCGATAGGTGGATTTGAACCACCGACCCCGGGGTTATGAATCCCGTGCTCTAACCAACTGAGCTATATCGCCATTTAAACAGGTCGTTTAAAGAGCGGAAATTATAAATACCCGCTCTTGCTTTGTCAAACGTTGAATCTGAAATGCACGACGTCACCATCTTTAACGATGTAGTCTTTGCCTTCAAGCCGCCATTTTCCTGCGTCTTTAGCACCTTGTTCGCCTTTGTAATCGATGAAATCCTGATAGGCAACGACTTCGGCGCGAATAAAGCCTTTTTCAAAATCGCTGTGAATTACGCCGGCCGCTTGAGGTGCGGTTGCGCCCACGGGGATCGTCCAGGCCCGGACTTCCTTTACGCCCGCAGTAAAGTAGGTGGCCAGGTTCAGCAGTTTATAGCCAGCTCGTACGACACGGTTCAGGCCGGGTTCTTCCAGGCCAAGGTCATCCAGAAACTCTTTCTTTTCGTCTTCATCCAGTTGGGCTATTTCCGCCTCTATGGCTGCGCAGATCGGCACTACCATGGCACCTTCTTTTTCGGCCAACGCTTTCACTTTATCCAGGAACGGGTTGTTTTCGAAACCGTCATCCTGAACATTGGCAATGTACATGGCCGGCTTGAGCGTCATCAGGCACAGGTCCCTAATCAGGGCTTTTTCGTCGTCGGTTAACGGCAGGGTTCGCGCAGGTTCGCCCGAATCCAATTGCTTGAAAACCTTTTCCAGCACGTCTTTTTTAGCCTGTTCGTCCTTGTTGCCGGTCCGGGCGGCCTTGCTTGCACGCAGCAGGGCTTTTTCAACGGAAGCCATGTCGGCCAGCGCCAGTTCCGTATTAATGACTTCAATGTCGGAGAGGGGATCGATCTTTCCGGCAACATGGATGACGTTATCATCGTGAAAGCAGCGCACAACATGGGCAATAGCATCCGTTTCGCGGATATTAGCTAGAAACTGGTTGCCCAGTCCTTCGCCTTTGGACGCGCCGGCAACAAGTCCCGCGATGTCTACAAATTCAATCGTTGTAGGCAATACGCGCTCGGGTTTTACAATTTCCGCCAGCTTGTCCATTCGGAGATCGGGCACCGGAACTACGCCCACATTGGGATCAATGGTGCAAAAAGGGTAATTTTCGGCCGCGATTTTCGCACGGGTTAATGCATTAAATAAGGTTGATTTCCCAACATTGGGTAAACCGACGATTCCACAATACAGCGCCATAGAGTTCTCTGAGATTTTAGATAAGAAGTGAATGCAGCAAGATATCAAGCCGAAACAAACAGGGATTATACAATTTATTGCTTTGATCTAAAAAACTAAAACAAATAACGGGCAAGCCGCTGGGATATAGACTCATGCTCCATATCAGCCATTTGCTATTGCCGTTGGTAAATGAGGGAACAAATCGCTAAACTAAAGCTTGCTCAAAGCCACGATAAATACCTATGCTAAAACAAACGCCAATTTACAATCTTCATCTTGAATTGGGCGCCAAGATGGTGCCGTTTGCCGACTATCTTATGCCGGTGCAATACGGCAAAGGCACGTTGCACGAGCATCTGCACTGTCGCAGCCGCGCAGGCTTCTTCGACATTTCTCACATGGGGCAGTTTCTGATTCTGGGGGATAATGCGGTTTATGAACTTGGTAAACTGATACCCAGTGACATCTCGGGGCTTAAATCCGGCGAACAAAAATACACGGTGCTGACCAACAATGAGGGCGGCATTATAGATGATATCATCATTACCCGTACCGAAACGGGTTTGATGATTGTTGTGAATGCCGCCTGCAAAGATAAAGACTTTAATTACCTGTATGACCATCTATCTGAACAGTGCTGTTTTAATGAACTGACCGGCCAGGCTTTATTTGCGTTGCAAGGCCCTGCCGCTGCATCGGTCATAGAAAAGTTTTCAGAAAACGCCGTTAAACTCTCCTTTATGCAAGCCTGTGGCACAACTATCAAAGGCGTAAAATGCAATATCAGCCGTAGCGGCTATACCGGCGAAGACGGGTTTGAAATCTCGGTAGCCCAGCCGTATGCGGAACAGCTTGCCCGCCTGTTGTTGGCCGAAGACGATGTGGAACCGATAGGCTTGGCGGCCAGAGACACCTTGCGCTTGGAAGCGGGGCTATGCCTGTACGGCCACGAACTTAACGAATCCGTTACGCCGGTAGAGGCCGGTCTTCGGTGGCTGATTAAAAAAGGCGATCACCAATTTCCCGGCGTCGACAAAATCCGAGCTCAGTTGCAACACGGGCCGGAAAAAATCCGCGTCGGTTTGCTGATCGACAGCAAAATTCCGGTGCGGGAAGGCAATGTCATTTGTAATAGCGAAGGCATCGCCGTAGGCTATGTTACCAGCGGCAGCTTTTCACCCAGTTTAGGACGACCGATTGCTATGGCCTTTCTAGACCCGTTTAACGTTGAATTGGATGGTCCTTTATATACAATGGTTCGTGATCATCGGATTTCAGTTACCATGACCCCGTTGCCTTTTGTCCCTCATCGCTACCATCGGTGAAATTATGACCAAATATCGCTCCGACTTGGCTCAATTGGAAATGCGCGGTAATTTCATCAACCGCCATATCGGTCCCAACCCGCAGCAAATTCAGGAAATGCTGGCAGAGCTGGGCTTAAGCGAACTGGAAGACATCATCGAACTGGCCATTCCGGCCAATATACTGAACCATGAACCCTTAAAGCTGACCAAAACGATCAGCGAACGCGCAGTAATCAGGCATCTGCGTAAAATGTGCGAACGCAATAAAGTATTCACCTCGATGATTGGCATGGGCTATTACGACACGACCATGCCTGCTGTGATCAAACGCAATGTACTGGAAAACCCGGGTTGGTACACGGCTTACACCCCGTATCAGGCCGAAGTCAGCCAAGGGCGGCTGGAAGCGTTGCTTAATTTTCAGCAAGTCATTATCGATTTGACCGGCATGGAGCTGGCCAATGCCTCGCTGCTGGATGAAGCCACGGCAGCGGCGGAAGCCATGACCATGTCGCGGCGCTTGTCTAAAAGCGCTGCCAACAGCATATTCGTTGATCAGGACTGTCATCCGCAGACCATCGCCGTGATCAAGACCCGCGCCCGCTCTCTGGGTTATGAAGTTATCGTCGCCAACCCTTATCACAACCTGGAACAATACGATTTTTTTGCATTGCTGGTGCAATATCCCGGCAGCAAAGGCGAAATAAAAGACTTGACCACAGTTACCGCCATTGCCCAGGCCAAGTCAGCATTAGTGACGGTGGCGGCCGATTTGTTGGCGCTGGTGCTGCTTAAACCGCCTGCCGAGTTCGGTGCCGATATCGTGGTGGGCTCAGCCCAGCGTTTTGGTGTGCCGATGGGCTATGGCGGGCCACATGCCGCATATTTTGCCACCAAGGATGAATACAAGCGCTCGGTTCCGGGCCGTATTATCGGCGTGTCCAAGGACAGTCACGGGCAGCTTGCGTTGCGCATGGCGCTGCAAACCCGCGAGCAGCATATCCGCAGGGACAAAGCCACCAGCAACATTTGCACCTCACAGGTGCTGCTGGCGGTGATTGCCGGATTTTATGCGATTTACCACGGCGCGGAAGGCTTGCGTTTGATTGCAGGGCGGGTGCATCGCTACACGCAAATTCTGGCCGCAGGCATCACCCAACTGGGCCACCATGTGCTGAGCGAATGTTATTTCGATACGCTGGTTATCAGTACGCCGAACCGGGCAAAGCGCATTGCGGCGCAAGCCGCAGAAGCCAATGTCAACCTGCGTATTATTGATGCGGATCATATCGGCATTTCGTTGGACGAAACCACAACGAGGGAAAATTTAAGAAGTGTCTGGCAGGTTTTTGCGCCCGCTACCGCCGACCTTCCCACCATCAATGGCCTGGACGCCGCGGTGGCCGAATGCATCCCGGAAACCTTGCTGCGTAACGATCAAATCCTGCAACATCCGGTTTTCGACCGCTATCATTCCGAAACCGAAATGATGCGTTATATGCGTAGGCTTGCCAGACGCGATATAGCGCTGGACCGGTCGATGATACCGCTGGGTTCCTGCACGATGAAGCTGAACGCCGCGACGGAAATGCAGGCCATTTCCTACCCTGAATTTAACGGGCTGCACCCGTTCGCGCCGCTGTACCAAACCCACGGCTATCAGCAAATGTTTGCCGAGCTGGAAGACATGCTGTGCGACCTGACCGGCTTTGACGCTTTCTCACTGCAACCCAATGCCGGCTCCCAAGGTGAATATACGGGCCTATTGGTCATCCGCAAATATCATGAAGTCAGAGGCCAGGCGCAGCGCAACATCTGCCTGATACCCGCTTCCGCTCACGGCACTAATCCTGCCAGCGCTACGATGGCCGGGCTTAAAGTCGTGGTTGTCGCTTGCGATGAAAACGGCAATGTCAGCTTGGACGATTTGCATGCAAAAACTGCCGAATATCACGACACACTGGCCGCATTGATGATCACCTACCCGTCCACGCACGGCGTGTTTGAACAGGCGTTTCGGGACATCTGCGACCTTGTGCATCAGCACGGCGGACAGGTTTATCTGGACGGCGCCAATTTTAATGCGCTGGCTGGGTTAAGCCGCCCCGGTAAAATCGGTGCCGATGTCGCTCATCTTAATCTGCATAAGACTTTTTGTATTCCGCATGGCGGCGGTGGTCCCGGCGTCGGCCCGATCGGCGTGGGTGCGCATCTGGCGCCTTTTTTGCCCGATCACCCGGTCGTCAAAGGCGTTAACCCAGCCAAAGGCGAGCACGGCACTATCGGCACAGTTGCTGCCGCTCCCTGGGGGTCGGCCAGCATTTATTCCATTTCCTGGGCGTATATCGCTATGATGGGGGCTGCCGGTTTAAAACGCGCCACCTTGACCGCAATCCTGAATGCCAATTACATCGCCAAACGGCTGGCGCCTTATTATCCGGTTTTATACACCGGCCAGAACGGCTGGGTGGCTCATGAATGCATTATCGACTGCCGCGCCTTTAAAAAGACTTGCAACGTCACTGTTGAAGACATTGCGAAACGTCTGATTGACTATGGCTTCCATGCGCCGACTGTGTCGTTTCCGGTTGCCGACACCTTGATGATTGAGCCTACCGAAAGCGAAAATAAAGCCGAGATTGACCGCTTTTGCGACGCGTTAATTTCTATTCGTGAAGAAATCATAGCCATAGAAATCGGCGCTGCCGACGCCGAAAACAACCTGCTACGTAATGCGCCGCACACTCATCATTTGTTGCTGGAGAAATGGACGCTGCCTTACCTGAAAAAGCAGGCTTTTTTTCCGGACAGTCACCAGCATGATGACAAATACTGGCCGCCGGTCGGGCGTATCGATAATGTTTACGGTGACCGGCATCTATTTTGCAGCTGTCCGCCAGTGCTGGATGATGAGGAGCCAATGTAAGAGTCACCAACAACGATTGGGATGCAACCGTTGCTTGGTTGCTTAACCCTTCATCAAACCCGCAACGGCGTGACTTTTCCGGTCATCCGGTAGTTTTTATAATCTTCCACAACTTGGGCATGATCGAACGCCAGCACTGGGGGAAGGTTGTTGAAAGTAAAAACCCCTAAATTCTTCGCATCGTCGGCAGCTCTCGGCAGCCCGGTAGCCTCGGCAACATAGACGGCAGTAACGGTATGGTTGCGAGGGTCTCGCTCGGGATTGGAGTAGATGCCCAGTAAAGCCTTCAGTGTGATATCTAGGCAAATTTCTTCTTTGGCCTCTCGAATCGCGGCATGTTCCACTGTTTCGCCAACGTCGACAAAGCCGCCCGGCACTGCCCATCCATACGGAGGATAGGCGCGTTCAATCAGCACAAACGGCCGGTCAGGCTGGTCTATCAGTTCAACCAGAATATCGGCTGCCAGCAAAGGGGTGACGGGTTTGGACATGTGATCTCCTTAGAATTGTGTTAAAAACGGTTGAATTTCCGGCTGAGCCAATTGCTATGGAATATACCATGGGGCACTATGCTTAGTGAGCATTCGCGTTACTGGCACAAGCTGTAAAAGTTTCAAAAAGGCATGGAAACGGTTAAAGTTAAGACGCTCGAGTTTAACCGTAATCTACCTAATCACTATGAACAACTGCCCCAAGTGTTTACATGAGCAGCATCTGCAAACTGATATCTGTCCTCATTGCGGTATCGTATTTGAAAAATATCTGAAATATCATCCTGAACAGGCGGATCGGCAGAATGCTCAGACGGTTACTGTCACGATATACGAAGAGGATGACGTCAACCCGCTGGCACAGATGCTGTTTCACGAGTCACAGCAACGAACCTTGCCCTATTTAATAGGCAGGTCGATTATTCTTGTGGGCCTCATTATCTGGAGTTGGCAGTTGATCAGCTCATCTATCGAAAGCAATGCGGTCGGTAATTCTTTCCTGCATCTGGTCAATCTGCCTTTTCATGAAGCAGGACATATTATTTTCAGGCCGTTCGGAGCGTTTATTACCTCATTGGGCGGAACGCTGGGGCAACTGCTAATGCCGTCGATTTGCATGGGCGTGTTATTGCTCAAAACCAGAGACCCGTTCGGTGCATCGGTAGCGTTATGGTGGGTCGGCGAGAATTTTTTGGATATTGCGCCGTATGTGAACGATGCCAGGGCAGGGCAATTGCCGTTATTGGGCGGTAATTTCGGCCATTCGGCACCCTATGGTTTTCATGACTGGCAGTATCTTTTGACTGAGTCCGGCCTTTTGCAGTACGACCATTTTCTGGCTAAAGCGGCCTTTGTGACAGGTGCTGTAATTATGCTGTTGTCCTTGTCATGGTGTGGGCTTTTGCTAGCTAGGCGATACAAGGACTAAATCGTCCGTATTGAGCTTGTCGAAGCATGAGCAATTCAAATCGTTGCATTACATGCTTCAACAGCGCTTATTCTTCGACAAGTCCAACACGAATTAGTGCGGCTACCTGATAGATAACCATGAGTAATATAAAATTTTTGACCGAAGCAATCACATTATTAATGAGCTTTTTTCTCCGGTGAAAAGCTGTCTGGTGATTCGCAATACATGACCATCGTTATCAGTTCGGCGACATTTTCAGCCTGCATTTTTTCCATGATACTGGCTCTATGTACATCTACAGTGCGATTGCTGATGTTGAGAATTTTTGCGGATTCCTTGTTGGAGTGACTTTTGACGATCAGCCCCAGGACTTCTTTTTCTCTCGATGTTAAGTGATCTATGCGGTCTTGTATACGGCGCTTTTTGGTGAATTCTTCTCTATACGCAATATCCTTTTTAATGGCTTCATTGATCCGTTCCAGCAATATTTCATTATCGAAAGGCTTTTCCAGAAAGTCGACAGCGCCGGATCTGAATGCTTTTGCCGAGTCAGCAATATCGGCATGACCGCTGATGAATATAATAGGGATATTAATGCCTCTATTTATTAATTCGGCCTGAAGCTCGTGACCGGTCATTAAAGGCATTCTAACATCCAGAAGCAGACACCCCGGCTGATCAGGAACATAGTTGTTCAAAAATTCCTCGGCGGATTCAAAACTTCTGACTGTTTGACCTGTTGATTCGATCAAGAGGGCAAGCGAGTCACGTATCGCGAATTCATCATCAACTAAATATACAACGGGTGTTGAGTTGTCAATACTCATCAGATTTTCTCCTTATGGGGATGGTAAAATAAAAAGTGGTGCCTTTTCCGGGTTGGCTATTGAAATGCAGCGTTCCATCATGGGCTTCAATGAGCGAGCGGCTGATGGAGAGCCCCATACCCATGCCGTCCGCTTTGGTGGTGTAAAAAGGTGTCAGTACCTTTTGCTGTTGGTCTTTATCAAGCCCCGCTCCATTATCCTTCACCCTGACCTGTATGTTGTCGTTATTGACTGTCAGCCGGCTTTGAATGGATACCTGACGCTGTTGTTTTGGGGGTAAGTTTTTTAAAGCATCAATGCTGTTCCGCAGCAGGTTTATGAGAACCTGCTCAATTTGTACATGATCTACATAGACAGGCGGTAGATTATGTCCCAGCTCAAAAGCAAGCCTTATGCCGTTTTGTTTAAGATCGGCAATGCATAAACCGACGGTGTCATGAATCAAAGCATTAATATCGGCAGCGGAACGATGTTTCGAATGAGACTTGACGAACTCCCTCATGCGGTGAATGATCCGTCCCGCCCGTAAAGCCTGCTGCTGGGTCTTGTGCAGAATTTCGGTAAGCCTTGCCAAGTCAGGATGCTCTGAATCAATCAGGTTTAAACTGACTTGCGTATAGCTGGAAATCGCGGACAAGGGCTGATTGACTTCATGCGCGATGCCGGACGCCATCTCGCCCATCAGCCCAAGGCGCGTGACGTGGGCGAGTTCGTCCAGATGTTCCTTGTCTTGCTGCTCCCGGTGCTTGCGCAAGCTCACGTCGCGCACAATATGGGTGAAATAGTGTTCATTGTCGATTGAAAACTCCGCTACGGACATATCCAGCGGCACTACAGAACCGTTTTTGTGCCGGCCTTCAATCTCCTGAATCTGGCCTGGCGTTTTTTCTTCATGAGGAAAGTTAGAATCATTTATATCTTTTGGCGATGAAGGCATGAGTTTGATGATACTGCAACCGACCAGTTCTTCCGGTTTATAGCCGAAAATGGCCTCTACTGCAGCATTCGCGGATACGATAATGTTGGATACATTAATAGTAATAATACCTTCTACTGACGCATTAAAAATGGAGTTGAGCTTTGCTTCCCGTTCCAGGAGTTGATGTTTAGAGCGGCGAAGCTCTTCAACTTTTTTCATTAAACTCAGATTGCTTACAATCAGTTCGGTGGTTTGTCTGCGAACTATTTCTTCGAGCTTTTCATTAAGATAAGCGATAGTTTCCTGAGCTTGCTTACGTTCGGTTACGTTATTAATGGTTAGGCATATTTGCAAGACGTTGTTACTGTTGTAGACGACCCTTGCATGACATTCAATAGTTAATGTTTTGCTTTTATCGGCGGATTGCGCCATGTTCGTGCAAAGCTGGAAATATGTACATTCTAGATGGGCGGTCGAGTCGCTACTTATATCTTTGGTTTTTGCGTTAAGAGCTTGCCCGGCTTTTTGGGCTAAAAGGTGATGAATAAACAAATAATAATTATCTTGATCAGAAGAGTGAATAAATTTCCCCAATCTCTTGTTGATAAGCTCTTTTCTTGGACAGCTCAGCAGGGCTGCTGCTGCCATATTGGCATTCTGAATAATTCCTGATTCATCCAGCGTCAGATAGCCTACAGGAGATAAATCATAAAGTTGCGCGTAGTTATCTCGGGATGCAGTAAGTTCTTGATGCGCTCTGTTTAGCTCCTCATTCTGCATTTTTAGTTCTATTTGATGAACCTGAAAATCAAATAGCAGCTTTTGAATGTCGTCAGCAGACATTCTGGCGATATCGGCACTCGAGTATTGCAGCATGAGTTCTGCTTTTTGCAGGATAGCTTCGCGATGCTTATCCAGAAAAGCCTCAGCTTTATTATCAAAACGTATAGCATTCAGACGCTCATTACGTGATTTGCTCATTAATCAGTATCCGTTTCTGCTGGTTAGCTAAATAAGATGATTCTTTAGAATAAACACGCCATTTCTCCTTATTGATATCTCATTTCAGTGATATGTTCAGTTTTTACATGATTACTCTTTAATTTTTATGCATCTATTCTACAAAATTCCAATTTGTAAATTAATGTTAAATTTAATGATCATATTCTTTGACTATCCTTACTTTATCGCGCTGCTATCTACATGGGTAATTTATGGATTAATGCCAATGCATCAATGGCGTACTCTGTATAAATGTACGCCTTCTTTTTTCAAGGCCCGCCACACCGCATATTTACTGGCATCAAGTGCCTCGGCCAGTGCCTGACTATTCCAGCGCACAAGACCTTCAGGCGGACCTTCTTCCAGCTTTAATAAAAGAGCATTTTTAAATGTCTCTCCATAAATCGCCGGCTTTCCAGAACGCTGGGCATCCTTGAGCCCGATAATGCCTTCTTCGGCAAAACGGCAGCGCCATTTGCTGACCCGCGGTAATGACATTTGGAAATCGAGTGCAATTTCCCAGTTCTGCTTACCTTCAGCGCAGGCTAAAATAATTTTGGCCCGTTCGACTGATCTTCGGCCGGCACTTTGGTTCCGCATTATCTTTTCAAGCTGCGTTTTTTGTTCTTCTGTTAATTTGATTTCTGGAGCTTTTTTGGCCATAACGCCGAGTATAACCTATAAGTTAGGGTATTAATTAATGCAATTAAACACTTGGTCTGATATCCCTTTCATCAATCAACATTACTTGTAAAAAACACTGAAATCTGTAGATATTTGGCAGGAATGGCAGCTAAAGCAACTGCTTAATGAATCAGGCGAGTGCCGCAAGTTCTTATTTTCACATTTATCGATAGTACGGCATTAATTAGTGAAAATACATAAGCAAAACTACTTAGGTATGCGTACGAGTTTTACCGCTTTTTTCTTTGCTATAAGATTCAGCCAGAAATTGATAGTAGATATTTACACGCGCGCCTGTTTAGCCATAACAATCGTCGTTTAGTGGTTAAGGTTTAGTGGTTAAGCTGGCGTGACCGTTATAAAGGCTGTCAGGTTCTAGTCAATTTTTATGTGACCAATGCTAGAAAATCTGGAGAGTGATATGGCAGTGATGAATTTAGAAGATGATATCCAACAGTTGGGTACAGATTGGCAATATAAAATTTCCGGGATTGATATTGAGTTAAAGGAAAAACAATTCATGAATGCTGAGTTTGAATATTACAAAGAAGTAAAAACCAAATTCAAGAAAAATACGCATGCAGAAGATAAGAAACTCAAATTTTTTCGTTGAAGTAAAGAAAGTGAGTCTGAGAAATAGAAAAGGTAAGCCTGAATAATTGGCGGCTCAGGTTAGCTGTAGCCTGCATGCTAAGCCTGTTTTACCGAGGTGGCTTTTTTCTTTGATGAAGCTTCTGCGTGAAACCTGCTCTGCGGTATATTTTTTATTGCAAGCTACTCTGAGTTCTTCTTAAAAGATTACTTAATTTTTAGGGATTATCTATCAAGTGATTGATCTCTTTACTATTCAAGGAATAAAAATGCAATGTTCAACAAATTTAAGGAATATCTCGGAGTGTTTAATTCGTGTTTTTTTACTATGCCTCAATTAACCAATCGCAATCTGGCCATCGATACCTTGCGGATTAGTGAAGCAAGATATCGCAGTTTATTTGAGAACATTGATCAGAGCGTTATTTATCTGGATGCGGCCGGTATTGTGGTCGCTGTTAACAAGGCTGCCGAGCATCTTCTTGGCCTTCCTCGTGAGGTCACCGTAGGGCGTAAATTTGCTGATTCTTGCGTTAAGGTTATCAAGGAAGACGGCTCGGATTTTCCAGAAGAACAGCAGCCATCAGTAATGGCTTTACGCACTGGAAAGCCTGTGGAAGGCGTGGTAATGGGGCTGTTTAATTCTGAACAGCAAAATTACCTCTGGGTTGTCGTTAATTCAGTGCCTGAATTCAGGGCAGGTGAGCGTCAGCCTCACCAGATATTAATGACATTGACGGATATCACTCGGCAAAAGCAGTCAGAAGGCAAGCTGAGTATGGCATCGGTGATCTTTAATAATATCGGAGAAGGCATATTCGTTACCGATAAAGACAAAAAAATAATTTCGGTCAATGAAGCGTTTATAGCAATAACCGGATTTACCCATCAGGATGTTTACGGACAGAAGGCTCACTTCTTACAGTCGAAGAAAAACAGCATAAAAATTGATGACGAATTAAATGGGCTTACGGGACCTGTAAATAACTGGCAGGGTGAAGTATGGCGTCGCCATAAAAGCAATGGGGACTTTCCTTCATGGACGACCGTTAGCGAGGTGAAGGATTCAAGTGGAGAGGTAGCCCATTATGTTCATGTTTTTATGGACATCACGCATTTTAAGAAAGCCCAGGATCATCTGGGCTTTTTGGCCTACCATGACCCATTGACTAAATTGCCGAACCGATTGTTATTGAAGGACCGAATTGATCATTCATTGCAAAATGCACTTCGGGAAGGTTCGCAAGCTGCCGTATTATTTCTTGATCTTGATCGCTTTAAGGGCATTAACGATACTTACGGCCATGCTGTCGGCGATGGCTTGTTGAAAGAGACGGCAAAACGCATCAAAAACCTGGTCAGGAAAGAAGACACGGTTTCGCGTTATGCCGGTGATGAATTTGTCGTGTTTATGGAAAACATTCCCGATGCTAAAAACCCTGCCAAGCTTGCGCGAAAGCTGATCGATACCTTTAACGCCCCCGTTTATATTAAAGGCCACCGGTTGAAAATATCAACCAGCGTGGGCATAAGCCTGTTTCCGCAGGACGGGCATGACACGGAGACATTGATTAAGAATGCCGATGCGGCTATGTATCGAGCCAAGAAAGAAGGGCGGAATAATTTCCAATATTACAGTCTGGAATTAACTTCGGAAGCCTTTGAAAAAATGTCGATGGAATGCGCATTACGCCAGTCCATAGAGCGACATGAATTGATTTTATATTACCAGCCGCAGGTTTGTCTTAAGACCGGGAAACTTATCGGCGTTGAATCTTTGGTGCGTTGGATGCATCCAACGCTGGGATTGATATCACCCAAGCAATTCATATCTATAGCCGAAGAAAGTGGGTTTATCGTGGCGCTTGGCGAATGGGCATTGAAAAATGCGT
Organism: Methylobacter sp.; assembly: GCA_036560465.1. Classification (GTDB taxonomy): domain Bacteria; phylum Pseudomonadota; class Gammaproteobacteria; order Methylococcales; family Methylomonadaceae; genus Methylobacter_A. Next base: position 26,480 of record DATBRD010000078.1, on the reverse strand, counting down.
GTACGCAAATGATCCGATGGATGGATGAGGATTTACATGTCCAAAAAATGGTCGTTAATGTCTCCGCGATTCAGTTTTTGCGTTCCGATTTTGTCGCTACGGTTGAGCGTATATTACGTTCGACTGGACTTGACCCGTCTTATCTCGAGTTGGAACTTACCGGTAGCGGATTTATGGATAATTCAGAGCAAACCATAAAGGCGCTTAACCAGTTGGTTGTCTTGGGAATAGATCTGACTATTGATGATTTTGGTGTCGGCTGTTTTTCATTTAATAACTTAAAACGTATCCCGGTAAAAAAACTGAAAATTAATGGCTCGCTTGTCGTTGATATGTTGAGCAACATCAATGACGAAGATATTACCCGCGCGGTGATAGCTTTGGGCCATGGTTTGCATCTAAAGATCATTGCCATGGGCATTGAGTCGGAGGCCCAACAAAACCGATTGATGGAATTAGGTTGCGATGAAGGGCAAGGCCATCTATACAGCTCCCCGGTATTACCCTGGGCAAACATCTTCCGAAAATTGTCCAAATAAAGATAGGGCTTAACGGCTCATGGGCGTCTGAATTTCTAAAAAATATCTCTTCGATTCAAGTCAGCTAAAAGTTGGCGTTAGAATTGCTAAGTAATCGTACGAATTGTTCCACTACCCCTTTCTACCTAGAATGCGAAACGAACGAAAGATGTCTTTTCGGAATGCGCAGGAGGGTAAAATTGTGGCCGATTTTAACGTCGTTAAAGAGTCAGATAAGGAGGTTATGGATAAGGAGAAGCTTCAAAAAATGATTGCAGAAAGAGCCTACTGCAAAGCCGAAAAGAGGGGATTTGTAAGCGGTCATGAAATAGAAGACTGGCTGGAGGCAGAGTCGGAAATTAAAAACCAATATTTCTATTGGTTTCAGGATGTTGAATAACTTTTACGGATTCCAATGTGTGTTGAATAAAGCTATGGTGTTGAATATGAAAAGAAACAATATAATTGAAGCTCTTAGTCAAGAAAAATTAATAGAGCATAAACAGCGTGTCGCTTTTCATGAAGCGGGACATGCGGCGGGTATTCATTTAAATAATAAAGCCAGGCAATTGCCCCCTATTTTTTTTAAAATCATTTTCAAGGACATGGGAGAGGTGACAGATGCTGATGTCATGGCTTACCAAACAACTCATGACGATTGTATTGCGCGAGTAGAAGGAGGGCGGTTAATCGAATCGCTGCCACTTTCTATTGATAGCTTGGTGCGTGAATTAACGCAGCACAACGATGCAATGACGCAATTAATAAATGATTATATGAAGGCTTTTGAGGCGGATATTATTAACCTGCTGATCGGGCCGCTGGCTGAGGCCAAGCATGTCGCTGACACTGATGATGAGCTATTTAATCAACAATTAGTCAATCTGAAAGCACTAAAGAATTACGGAGGCAGTTCCGATCTTGCCTTGGCTAATGAATATTTACACAGTTTCTCAAGCAATGAACGGCAAAGAGAAGAAAAGTTGGATGAGTTGTTTACCGTCGCATTTAACTTTGTAAATGACCGCGCCAACTGGGCGGCAATTACCAAACTAGCTAATCATATTCTTAGTGATAGTAAGAATATGATTGGCTGTGAAGAAATTGTTTCAATGCTTGATGAATCAATAGATCATTTTCAAAATCGGATAGTTTTACCAGGATTTCAATACGATGGATGATTCAAAAAATGATATTTTTAAAACGGTGCTCAGGTTGCTGGGTGAGTTTTTCATCTACCTGAAGGATTTAGTGATGACTGGTTTAAGTTATTTATCCAAACAGGGGCCGAAGAAGGAGCTCAATAAACCGGAAGATCAAGATGGCGCCGGGACCAAACAAAAAAGAATCTTTTTCTTTGCAATGATGTTCATCTTGTTGCTGACGTTTTTTAACAGTATCCGAGAAGTACAGCGTGACGAAATTCCTTTCAGCCAGTTTATGAAGCTGGTCAAAGAGGGAAAAATCGACAAGGCGGTGGTAACCGAGCGCTATATTACCGGTGTTATCAAGTCAGACGATCCGCAGCAGCAGCCCAAAAACTTCATGACCGTTCCGCTGTGGCAAAATGATCTCGCCCAAATGCTGGAGCAAAACAAAGTGGATTTTGTGGTTAGGAGCAGCGAAAACTGGCTAACCAATATTCTTTTCAACTGGATTGTCCCGATGGTCATTCTGGTGTTTGTCTGGTCATGGATTATGCGCCGCAGCGCGGCTGGCGGCGCACAATCCTTTCTTAATTTGGGCGATAAAATCCACATACATCAGGATACTCAAGCCAAAATTACCTTTAATGATGTAGCCGGTGTGGACAGTGCCAAACAGGAACTTAAGGAATCCATCGACTTTTTGAGATCACCGGAAAAAATCCAAAGGCTTGGCGGGCGTATGCCCAAAGGCGTCTTGCTGGTCGGGCCGCCCGGAACCGGCAAAACCTTGCTGGCGCGCGCCGTGTCCGGTGAAGCACAGGTGCCGTTCTTCAACATCAGCGGTTCGGAGTTTATCGAGCTGTTTGTTGGCGTCGGCGCCGCTAGGGTACGTGAGCTTTTTGTACAGGCGCGGAATAAAGCCCCCTGTATCATCTTTATTGATGAACTTGACGCCATTGGCCGTACACGTGGCGGTCCGGTGATGATCGGCGGCCATGACGAGCGCGAACAGACCTTGAACCAGCTGCTGACCGAAATGGACGGTTTCGATACCTCCGTCGGCGTGGTCGTAATGGCTGCAACCAACCGCCCGGAAATTCTCGATAAAGCACTGTTGCGCTCCGGGCGCTTTGACCGCCAGATTGTTGTTGATAAGCCGGATATGCGGGATCGTATTGAGATTCTTAAATTGCATACCAAAGGACTGGTACTGGCTAAAGACATCGATTTGGAAATCATTGCCAAGCGTACGCCGGGCCTGGTTGGCGCCGACCTTGCCAACATAGCCAATGAAGCGGCGATTATGGCGACGCGGGTCGGCCATGACAAAGTCGAGAAAGAAGACTTCGAGTCAGCTATCGACCGTATATTGGCCGGGCCGGAAAAGAAGAACCGGGTTTTAACCCCCGATGAAAAGCGCCGGGTAGCTTTCCATGAGGCAGGGCATGCGATGGTCGCCGAGCATGTGCCGACCGGCCAGCCGGTTCATAAAATATCGATCATTTCTCGCGGGGTGGCGGCATTGGGTTTTACCTTGCAATTGCCGACCGAGGAAAAGTTCCTGTCAACAGAAGATGAACTGAAAGACCAAATGGCCATATTGCTGGGCGGTCGTATGGCCGAATCGGTTATATTCGGAAACATATCATCCGGCGCCCATAATGACCTGGAAAAAGTCAGCGAGATTGCCCGCAACATGGTCTGCAGCTTGGGCATGAGCAAAAAAATGGGTGCGTTGACTTATGGCAAGCGTCAGCAGTTCCAGTTCCTTGAAACAGACATTTCGGAAAGTCGTAACTATTCCGACGAGACCGCCAGACTTATTGACACTGAAGTCATGGCGCTGGTTGAAGAGGCCGAAACACGTGCGCGTGAAATCATCACCACAAACCGTCCGGCATTGGAAAAACTGGCCAATTATTTACAAGAAAAAGAGGTGATTAGCAGGGAAGAAATGCTGGTATTGCTGGGAAGCTGAGAAGAGCTTCTCCGTCATGATTATTGTAAAATATCTGCATTTCCCACATCCCTGTGGGTCATGCAGGAGGTACGACTCCACGGACGGCGAGATAGAATCGCGTCTGGAACAGCGATCGAGAACACCAACAGTAGGCGCTTTAGGCGACGCAGGAGCAGTTGCCGACGACTGCTGGATGCAGGAGGTAGAGCACCAAAAGTAGGCGCTCTAGGCGATGCAGGAGCAATTGCTGAGAACACGGAGATTTTTAATCTATTGAATGAATGGGATTATTTTCTTCGTGTTCTCTGTGGTAAATAATCCTTTCAACCTGATATGAATAATACTTTCACAGTCTCTGGAGTTTGGGAACTAGCGAATTTTATTTAGCCGTATAGGAGATTGAAAGTGAGTAGTCTCGAAATAGGTATTATCGGCAATTGCGGTTTCAGTGCTCTTATAGACCGGCGAGGACGCGTGGTCTGGTGCTGCCTGCCCCGCTTCGACAGCGATCCGGTGTTCAACAGCTTGATAAACGGTAACGATCCTGAACACGGCTTCATGGAAATAGCCGTCGAGAACTTTGACCGCGCGGAACAGCACTACGAACATAATACGGCGATTTTGTTGACCCGGCTTTTCGATCGCTCTGGCGCAGGTCTTGAGATTACCGATTTCGCTCCCCGCCGCATACATTACGAACGCATCTTCCGTCCCACGATGCTGGTCCGGCGGCTGCGTCCCCTGAACGGCACGCCGCGGATACGCGTCCGGGTGCGGCCGGCCCAGAGCTACGGGGCGGAACGTATGCCTGCCGTCCCCGGCTCCAACCATATCCGCTATCTGGGGACGGAGCTGGCCTTGCGCCTCACCTCCGACTTGCCGATAACCTATATCCTGCAAGAAATCCCTTTTCTGTTGGAAGGCACGGCGGACCTGCTGTTCGGTCTGGACAAACCGCTGGGCCGCCCGATCACCACTGCGGCACGCGAAGAATACGAGCAGACCCACAAGTACTGGCGCGGTTGGACGCGCGGTCTCGCCATTCCCTTTCAATGGCAGGACGCGGTCATACGCTCGGCCATCACCCTCGAACTTTGCAGCTTCGAGGACAGCGGCGCGGTCATCGCCGCCATGACCACCTCCATTCCCGAGGCTCCAGGGAGCACTCGCAACTGGGACTACCGCTTCTGCTGGCTGCGCGACGCCTACTTCGTCATCAACGCCCTGAACCGCCTGGGGGCGACCCGCACGATGGAAAACTACCTGAATTACATCGTCAATATCGTCGTCAGCGCCTCGCGTTCCCACCTACAGCCGGTTTATGGCGTGACTCTCGAGGAACGGCTCGAGGAGCGCAAGGTCGAGACGCTGGCCGGCTATCGCGGCGACGGACCGGTGCGGGCAGGTAATCAAGCCTACGACCAAATCCAGAACGACATTTACGGCAGCATCATCCTCGCCGCGGCGCAGATCTTCTTCGACCGCCGCTTGGCCCACCCCGGCACCCGCGCGCTGTTCGACCGCCTGGAGCAGATCGGCCAACAGTGCATCAAGCTCTACGACCAGCCGGATGCCGGATTGTGGGAATTCCGCGGTATCGCCCGGGTGCATACCTTCTCTGCCGTGATGTGCTGGGCAGGCTGCGATCGTCTGGGCCGTATCGCCGCCGAACTGGGGCTGAACGAGCGTGCCGCCTACTGGCACAGCGAGGCTGGGGTCATCCGCGATGTCATTTTCGAACGCGCCTTTGATGTGGCGCGCAACACCTTTGTCGGTAGTTTCGGCGGCGATGAGATGGATGCGAGCCTGCTGTTATTGCACGACTTGCAGTTCTTGGCCGCCGACGATCCCAAATTCGTCGGCACGGTCGAAGCTGTGGAGCAGGCGCTACGAAGGGGAAATTATATGATGCGTTATATCGTAGCCGATGATTTCGGCTTGCCCGAGCACGCCTTCAACATCTGCACGTTCTGGATGATAGGGGCACTGGCAGCGATAGGCAGGCGCGACGACGCCGTGGCAATGTTCGAAGAGATGCTGCGCTGCCGCAACCATCTGGGGCTGCTGTCGGAAGATACTGATCCCCGTACCGGCGAGCTATGGGGCAACTTCCCCCAGACCTATTCGATGGTAGGGCTGATCCACTCCGCCAGAGTGTTGTCCACGCCGTGGGAAGAGGCATTCTGAACTCCTAGTTTTTGAGCCGTTTCTGGGAAAACGGCTTTACTTTTTGAGTAAGCGAATGCCAATAACGCCAGTACAAAAGGGGCAAGCCCTGCTATATACAGCGTGTATTTGGAGTATTTAATAATGCCTTTATGCAGACTATGCTTGACATAGGAAACGTGACGACACAAATACAAGGCCAAAATTAATGCCGGGAAAATAAATACCAGGTTCAGTGGGAATGCGGTAAATAAAATGCTGATAGCGCCGGTCATCGTCCCAAGAATAGGCCATCGTTTATGGACTGGCCGGTCTTGAATCCAGCCGGCGCTCATAACGGCTAGAGCAATCCATGAAAATAGCATGCAAAGACCAAGAAAAATCAGCAAGTAATGCCCCAGGTAACCCTGATGAGACCGCAACATGAAGGGTATAAGCAGCGTCACATAAGTCCCCAGTAAGCCTACAACGGATGAGGCAAAACAGAGTATGACAATAACCAGTCTGTAGGGGTGTAGGATATTAAATGACATACGTTTTTAGTTGTTGAACCCTATTATTGTTAGTTTGAGCACTCCCTAATAACTCCGTGGCATTCTTAAACGTCTAGGCAAGAATCAACTTTGTGCAATTGCTACATAATAGCGGATATCTTAGCTTGTGTTTCAAAATGCTGTTCACGTAATCAGCGTTTGAATTAGTGACTTGGGGGCTAAGCCCTCTCTATCTTTTTTGCTGTCCAGCGCCGCTATCGCCAGCGTAATTATGAAATGGCTCTAGAGCTTTGTCCGTGCTGACAAGCCCTGCATGAGCCTTCTGGTAATAGCAGGATTTCGCGTTTCCCGTCACACTCCCGCCTTCCGCCTCAAGGAAAATTAATCTCTCTGTACCCTAACGTACATACTTTGGCGAGTTAAACACCTACAGTAACTTGAAAAATTCTATAGCTCGCCCGTAGCTTGATTTTAATCAAAGCAAATTGCTCAGGAGAAATACAATGAATCAACCTAAGCAAATTGAACAGGCTCTGAACTTTGCCGTATGTTTCGGCTTAAGTCTGATAGTTTCCGCCATGCTGACAGCCTGTGAACCATCTGCCGAGTCTTCGCTTCAGCCGGAAGGGCAGGGAAAAACCGCAAAGACAGAGATGCTTGAGGTCGGAGCAGCGATGTTTCAAGCCAACTCGCCGTTGAAATCGCTGGATATTTACCTGGATGGTTTTCATGCCAGTGCAAATGATCCAAACCATCAAATGGAAGCTCATCATTACTGCCATCAAGTCAATGAAGACTTTGCTCAATGTGCGCTGTTTGACGGTAATACACGGCAGGCAAATCTGATCGGCATTGAATATATCGTTTCGGAAACACTGTTCGAGTCTTTTCCCGAACAGGAGAAAAAATACTGGCATCCGCATAATTACGAGATTCTGTCTGGCTTGCTTATAGCCCCCGGCATACCGGGAATGGCGGAAAAAGAACTCATGAAAAGCAAGATGAACAGCTACGGTAAAACTTGGCATGTCTGGAATTCAGCGCCATTCGGAAAACCCGGCGACAAAATCCCCTTGGGCGATCCTTCCCTAGAGTAGTCGTTTAACCACGACGGAGAAGCTTTGCCAGGCTTAGTCGAACAACGCGATCAAAGGCTGAATGTTGCAATCAGCGAACAGCGCCAGAAACGTTCCGAATTAACTCCCTTGGCCAAGCCCCAGATGGGTGTCGAGGCATTAAAAGGGATGTTCCCAGGGCCAATAACATCGCTTCCCGGAGTTGCGGATAAAAACGCTGAGCATTCGGAATAGCGGTATCCCAACTATTTAGTGCAATAGCTAATAGAAGAGGAGATTAATTATGCCCACATCACCACTACCTCCAGAGACGGATCGGGTCCGGCTACATACCTCTCCCGAAATTAACAAGCGCATTGATGCCGATATCGATTGGACAATACAGCGCTATAACGGAGCAAGCCCGGAAGAAATAACGCAACGCATTGATGAATTGGACAGGGAATGGGATATAGAACGGGTATTGGAAACTAATGCGGCAACCGTTGCTTTGCTCAGTCTTACGTTGTCGAAGACGAACAGCCGCAAGTGGATGTGGTTATCCACCGGCGTAGCCGCTTTTTTGTTGCAGCATGCTTTGCAGGGTTGGTGTCCGCCAATCACGATATTCCGCAGGCTTGGGATACGGACACAGGGAGAAATTGACCGCGAGAAATATAGCCTGAAGGTTCTGCGCGGCGATTTCGAAAAGTTAGCTTAAGCCATATTAAGGAGATGACCATGACCCATAACCGATTGACCAAGCCATCCGATTATTTGAAGAGGATGGTGAGAGTAGTGTTTGGAATGGTTCTAGGCAGTTGCGCAGTCGCGTTTGCCCAGGCACCGGCCGACAGTTCTAAACGCGCTAGCGATGCCATCGCCGACGCGCAAACACCGAAAACAGTCCGTAGCGACAGGCCGGAGCAAAAGAAGACTGACCATGATCGTTCGGACATCTTCTATGCGCCCAAAGCCTTGTCCTCATCGCCGGTTTTGAAGGACCAGCCGAAGGAGGGCAAGGTATCGGGCTTCGATTTCTTTCGAGACCCCTTGGGCGCGGATCAGCCTTATCAAAAAACCGAAGACAGCATGAAAAAAGAGATTGCCGGTAAAGCTCAAGCCATGGATGCGCAAAAAAAAATGTTGGAGCAGCGTTATAACCTATCGGCCAAGTTGGACCCCGCGGCCAAGATGTCCCGGGGTAAACCCTTGGCGGTAGGCCCCACGGCCCGGTTGTCTTCCGGAATGACCAGGGAGAAACTTGCCGAGACCAGCCCGGAAGAAATAAAGAGTCAGGGAATATTCCCTTACCCTTCGTTACCTCACCCGTTGCATGCGAACGGCGGCCAGGTATTTCCGAAAATGCAGATCGACATGTTCCCGCGCCTTGAACGTTTTGACGTCGATTTCGACCTGCCCGAAGCCTTCCTGCCGGAGTTTCCGCCGGCCATATTCCTGAATAATCGTCCGGAGCTTGGCGATGTGTCGCGCGGCGAGGTCGTCTCAATCAACAACTACTACCGCTTGTTCAAGGATATCCTGACCCCAGTGCAGCTCGACGGTTTCAGGATGCTGCTGACGCCGTTCCCGCAAGAGGAATTCAACCCGACCGATGACCGCAAGACCCGCGACCCGAGCCTCGGCGTCACCTGTTTTGATTGCCATGTTAATGGCCATACCACGGGGCAGTTTCACTTGAGTCCCGATATCCGGCCTCAGGAGCGGCGTTTCCGGCTCGATACCACAAGCCTTAGAGGCGTGTTCAACCAACAGATTCACGGTTCCAAGCGCAGCCTTCGTTCTATTGAAGACTTCACCGAGTTTGAACAACGCACCGCTTATTTTAACGGCGACCAGATTCATGCGGCGAAGAAGGGCATGAACATCCTGGACCGCATACCGGTCAGCCATATGGCGCAATTGCAGAACATGCTCGATTTTCCTCCCGCGCCTAAGCTCAACCCGGGCACCGGTAAACTTGATCCCGCCAAAGCCAGCGAAAGCGAGGCGCGCGGCGAACAAATCTTCTTTGGCAAGGGGCAATGCTCGAACTGCCATGTTCCTCCAACGTATCTTGACCACCAGATGCACGACTTGCATCTTGAGCGCTTCCTGAAGGACGAACCGGGCGATGGGCCGATCAAGACCTTCACGCTGAGAGGAATCAAGGATTCGCCTCCCTACTTGCATGACGGCCGCGCGCTGACGCTGGAAGATACTGTGGAGTTCTTCAATATTGTTCTACAACTTAAACTCAGCGCCCAAGAGAAACAAGACCTGGTGGCGTTTATGCGGCAGTTGTAACTGAGTAGAAATATGAAGAAGGATTTTCTCGCCCCCACAATCATGCTTTGTACTTAGCGAAAGGATGTAGGCCGGAATAAGACCGCCCGGTGCCAGCCAGGGTGGGCGTTTCCGGCAATCGGAACGCCGGAAACACCTATCCTGCGCTTAACTCGCGGATAGGCTTATTCCGGCCTACTTCGAGATACGGATAACGACGAGCGTAACGCGTGGGAACGGAGCCTAGCCCAAAATGTTGCTGCGTTGAAAAGCCTTAGGACTTACGCAACTGATCTCGGATCGGCAGTTGGCGGATGCGCTGGCCGGTAGCGGCAAAAATCGCGTTGCACAATGCCGGTGCAATGGGCGGAACGCCCGGCTCGCCGACCCCGCCGAGCGGCGTGTCGAACTCGGTCGAGGGCAGCAGGTGGACCCGGATTTCGTGAGGCGCACTATCCATGCGGGTGAGCTGGTAGTCATGGAAGTTGTCCTGCATCACAGCACCGTCCTTGAAACTGATTTCGCCCAGCGTAGCCAGACTGACGCCCATAATGCAGGCGCCCTCGATCTGCGAACGGATACGCTCCGGGTTGACCTGCGGCCCGCAATCCACGGCCACATCAATGCGCGGTATACTCAATTCGCCGTCCTCGTTGACAGCCACTTCCGCCACAACTGCAACGTAAGTGACAAAGCTGTAATGGGTAGCCAGCCCCAAGCCGCTGCCCTTGGGTAGTGTGCGTCCCCAATTCGCCTCGCGCGCAACGGTTTCGATCACCCGGCGCAGGCGTCCGGTGTCCACCGGGTAGGTTTCGGGCGATTCACCTTGATTCCAGATATCGCCAAGGGTGCGCGGATCAATACGGCGAGCTGGGCCGATCAGGTCCAGCAGGAAATCCTTATGATCGCGTTCTGCCGCAGCGGCCAGTTCGGCAACAAACGATTGGATGGCGAAAGCATGCGGAATATTGGATACCGAACGAAACCAGCCAATGCGAGTATGCGCTTCCGCTTCCGGGTTTTCGACCCGCAAATTGGCAATGACAAAAGGCACATTAATAACGCCCATGCCCAGTTCGGCCGGCATCTGGTGTTTGGTGTCGGGAGCGAAAGTAGACGAAATGGACGGCGCTACCGTTCTGTGCAGCCAAGCCACCGGCTTGCCCTCATCGTCCAGCCCCGCCTCCAGCCGTTCGACTGAAACCGTATGGAAATAAGCATGGTGCAAGTCGTCCTCGCGCGTCCAGACCAGCTTGACCGGCTTGCCGTTCATTGCCTTCGATATTAGCGCCGCTTCAATGACATAATCGGGTATCGATTTGCGTCCAAAACCGCCGCCCAGTAGGGTGACGTGCACCGTGACATTGTCCACCGGCAGCTTGAGCCATTTGGCCACGCGTTCCCGGCAGGCCTGCGGGGACTGTGTGCAGGCCCATATTTCGCAGTTGCCCTTAATGATACGGGCGGTCGCTGCGGGCGGCTCCATGGTGGCGTGAGCAAGATGCGGAGCATAATATTCAGCTTCCACACGCTTGTCCGCGTCTTTTAGTGCGGCATCGGCATCCCCGTTGTTGCGGACCACTTTGCCCGGCTTGCGGGCGGCTGCTTCTAGTTCGGCCTTGTAAGCCACAGAATCGTAGCTGCCGTGCGGGCCTTTGCTCCAGTCGATCTTCAGAGCCTTACGTCCCTGAATAGCGGCCCAGGTATTGCGGGCTATCACGGCGATGCCTCCGAGCGGGTTGAAGTCGGCGGGGGGAGGGCTGCTCGGGAGTTCGACCACCTTCACCACGCCCGGAACCTTGAGGGCATCCTTGGCGTTGTAGCTGATGACTTTGCCGCCGAACACGGGAGGGCGCGCGACTACGGCATAAAGCATGTCTTTGAGATGAGTATCGAAACCGTACTGCGCTTGGCCGGTGACGATATCCTGCCCGTCATAAATACCGGTCTGGCCCTTGCTGATGTAACGGAATTCCGCTGGCTTTTTCAGGCGCAAGGCTTCCCGCGCAGGCACAGGCAGTTTTGCCGCAGCCTTGGCCAGCTGGCCGTAGCCGAGCGTTCTGCCGGTGGCATTATGAACAACATGATGCAGCTCGGCACGGACTTCCTGCACAGGCACGCGCCATTGCGCTGCCGCCGCCATTTCCAGCATGGCGCGGGCGGCCGCGCCGACCCGGCGCATGGGCATAAAGAAATGGCGCATGCTGCGGGAGCCATCGGTATCCTGATTGCCGTAACGCACTTCGTCACCGGGCGCCTGCTCGACGCGTACCTTCTGCCAGTCGGCTTCGAGCTCGTCAGCCACCACCATCGGCAGGCTGGTGCGTATGCCTTGACCCATTTCCGAACGGTGGCAGATGATGGTCACTGTGCCGTCGTTCGCTATAGCGACGAACACCAGCGGGTCGTCAATCCATCCGTGCGGCATGGCGTCGGCGCCATACTTTTCCGGTTGCGCAGGCGCGGCGGTTTCTTCTGCCCAAGCCAACGAAGAAAAGCCGGCCGCCAGTACAAACCCGGTTAGTGCCAGATCTTTAAGAAAAGCGCGCCGGCTGATGTTGGCGATAAACAGGCTGTCGTCGTCAGCCCTCAATTCGGGACGATCCAGTGGCTTTTTCATAGCTTGGCCTCCGTTGACCGGCGACCTGTTTAATTGCGGCGCGTATGCGGCAATAGGTACCGCAGCGGCAGATATTGCCGCTCATGGCCTTATCAATATCGGCATCGGAGGGTTTGGGATTCTGTTTGAGCAGCGCCGTGGCAGCCATGATTTGGCCGGGCTGGCAATAGCCGCATTGCGGCACGCCAAGTGTAACCCAGGCTTCTTGAACTTTCTGTCCTGTTGCGTCTTGGCCGATACCTTCGATGGTGACGATTTTCTTGTCGACGGCGGCGGAGATCTGAACTACACAAGCGAAAGTGGGCTTGCCGTCGAGATGTACCGTACAGGCTCCGCATAGTGCCATGCCGCAGCCGAATTTGGTTCCGGTCAGCCCCAGCTGGTCGCGCAAGGCCCAAAGCAGGGGAGTATCCGCCGGTAAGTCGACTTTATGGGGCTTGCCGTTGATATTGAGCGTAGTCATCGGATATTTCTCTTTGCTGTCATCAGAAGTACAAGGCCCGCAACGTTTTTGTAACAGGGCGCAGATGGATTTGGCGAAATCTTACTCGGGTTGCATCGGCCAGTAAAGGAAGCTGAGCGGAGGTTCGTGATGGAATTCTAATCGGCTGTTTAATCCTGAAAAATCATTTGATCCACGAAAAACACGAAAAGCATCGTAGGGTACGCATCGCGTACCATTTCAACTGCTCCAAAATTAAGTAAGGTACGCGATGCGTACCCTACGGTCTGTGAAATACAACATACTGATTTATTTCGTGTCTTTCGTGTCTTTCGTGTTTTTTGTGGACTAATTGCGGTTTTAAGGTTAATTATTCTGCTGCCGACAGCCCCAGGCTCAATGGCGCGCCGCGGCCACCCCGCCGCACCAGTACCATTTCGCTAGCGATAGACAGTGATATTTCTTCCGGCAGCTTCGCGCCGAGGTCCAGGCCGGCGGGAGCGCGTACTCTGGCAAGGCTGGATTCGGGAAAACCTTCCTGCTCCAATCGCGTTAATACCAGATTAGCACGCTTGCGGCTGGAAACCAGCGCGATGTACAGGGCTTCGGATTGCAGGGCGCGGGTCAGGGAGTCGTAGTCGCCCTTGTGGTGGGTGGCTATGACCACGAAATCGCCCGGCTGTGGCTGCAATTGCTGATAACGGCAATCGTCGCTGATGATATGGTGGGCGGCGGGAAAGCGCTCCGCCGTGGCCTGCGGGTCATTGATAACCACCTCAAACCCCAAGCGGTGGGCGAATTCGCAAAGGCTTTCGACAATGCGCCCATGCCCCATGAGCCAGAGTTGCGGCTTGGGCAAGACCGGTTCTACATACACTCGCATACTGCCGCCGCACGGCATGCCCGCGCCGAAAACTTCATCATTCAGGTCAATTTCAATCACGCAGGGTTCTCCGGTTTCAAGACATTCAAGCGCCGCATTGGACACCATGGACTGCGCGCAGCCACCGCCGACCCAACCGGCGATGATCTTGCCGGAGCGGTCGAGCAGCGCCTTGGCCGCAGGTTTGGCCGAGGATGAGCCGAGTATTTCTACAACGGTGGCCAAGGCATAAGGACGGCGCGCTTGGCGTAGTTCAAATTGGAGATCAAGAAGGTTGAGGGTCACGATGGTTATTTAATGGTTGTCAGAATTTGCAAATCTTCCGGCTTGTCGATATCCCGAAGCACTCCCGCATCAGCGCAGTCAACGAGCCTAAGTTCATAAAGATGCGCCTGAATCACGGTTTTCGCGCCTTCATCGCCTCTCAGCGCAGACAGTTCCGGGCCTAGAAATTGTGAAAAGCCCACCGGATGCCCGCGTCGGCCTTGCCAACAGGGCGAAGCGATAGCCGCGCCCGAGCGCAGCGCATCCGCCACCTTGCGAATAGTGTCGGGTTCAATCCACGGCATGTCCGCCAGTGCGATCAGCCAGCCGGCGGCGTCGGGACAGGCACGGACACCGAAAACAAGACTCGCGCCCATGCCTTGTCCGGCATCGGCGCATACCCGGACTTCCGCGCCTTCGGCCTGCAATAGAGTAGCTAATTCCTCACTGCCTTCTCGCACCACCGCCAGCACTCTATCCGTGCCGGCTAACAGGTTTCGGCAGGCCCGTACTGCCACCCGATCTCCATCCGGCAAACGTTGGGTCAATTTGTCAGCGCCGAAGCGCCGGCTGGCTCCGGCGGCCAGCAAGATGCCGACAATCGAATCCATCAGTTTAAAGGCAACCAACGGAAGCTTTGAGGAGCCTGGTAATCATAGTCTTGTCCGGGTTCGTGTGAGTCAGGGCTAGGGACATTATCATCGCACCTTCCGATTGGCAAGTTCAGTACGGCGCAATAGCGGCTTTATCGCGTATTGCGCCGTATGATAATCTTGCCATGCGATGCAATACGCTATTGCGCTCGATGGTGCTGTGGCTTCGGTAACAACACAGCAACAGGCCTAAGGCTTATCTATACAATGAGGAATATGTCATGAGAACAAATATATTCTTATTAGTTATTGTCGCTGTATTTGCAACAAGCAGTCATGCCGAAACCAACCGGCAGCCTTTGACAGCCGATCAGGAAAAAATCAGCCCTCCATACACCAAGCCGGCTGACGACGTTTTACGCAAAACACTAACACCGCTGCAATATGAGGTGACGCAAGAAGAAGCGACGGAGCCTCCGTTTAAAAATGCCTACTGGAATGAAAAGCGGGAAGGTATTTATGTGGATGTAGTCAGTGGCGAACCCTTATTTTCCTCCAAGGACAAATATGACTCAGGCACGGGCTGGCCCAGCTTTTTCCGCCCGCTAGTGCCTGAGAATATCGTTAAGAAAAAAGATTTTCTGCTGATTTTTCCACGTACGGAAATTCGTAGCCGTTATGGTGATTCGCATTTGGGCCATGTATTCAATGACGGCCCGAAACCGACCGGGCTCAGATATTGCCTCAACTCGGCTGCATTACGTTTCATTCCGGTAGACGAAATGGAAGCGGCCGGCTATGGGAAGTTTTTGACAGAGTTTAGGACGGGTAAGTAATGTGCATAAAGCAATTTCGACACTTTGCTAGTTGGGAGATATTCCCTGTTATAGGAAATATTGGGCTTCATTGCATCCGGCAATTGCGCTGCATAATCCACATGGATGTGGTGGCCGCGATTGTTCCGTACAATCTTGCGGCATTTCCTCCATCCGTGGAGGTCAATGCAGATATTGCATAAGGCCATGGATGGCCTGTAGTAGAGCAATGCAGGAGCAATTGGAGGAGCAAATATCTGTCCATGCAGTCGTCAGCCCAACCTGTGAGCGGGTGATTGGCAAGATGTAATTAGATTTTCTCTTTCTCTAGCGGCAGCGTGAAATAAAAAGTACTGCCTTCCCCAGGTTCACTACTGAAATGCAATGTACCATCATGGGCTTCGATGATCGAACGGCTGATGGACAGTCCCATGCCCATACCTTCAGTCTTAGTGGTGTAAAAGGGCGTTAATATCTTTTGTTTTTGCGCGGCATCTATCCCAGGTCCATTGTCCGTCACGCTGACCTGTATATCGTTACGGGGAGTCAATTGACTATGGATGGTTAACTGACGTAGCTGTTTTTCGGGTAAGTTTTGTAAGGCATTAACACTGTTTCGGATCAGATTTATGATGACTTGTTCAATTTGTATCCGGTCGATATAAACAGAGGGCAGATTGTTCTCCAGTTCAAATGTCACCTTTATGTTGTTTTGCTTGAGCTCACCAGCACACAGTTCGACAGCGTCATGAATCAAAACATTAATATCGGCGGTTGAACATTGTCTTGCATTAGATCTGATAAACGCCCTCATATTATGGATTATCTTTCCCGCTCTTAATGCTTGCTTCTGAGCCTTGGATAAAAGCTCGGTGAGCTGTTTCAGATCAGTATGTTCAGCCTTAACAAGATTTATACTGACTTGCGTATAGGTAGAAACCGCAGTCAGAGGTTGATTGATTTCGTGAGCAATACCGGACGCCATTTCCCCCATCAGCCCAAGGCGCGTGACATGGGCGAGTTCGTCCAGATGCTTCTTGTCTTTTTGCTCCCTGTGCCTGCGTTCAGTAATATCCATTTCTATACCGGCCATGCGTAAAGGGTATCCTTCGGGATCGCGTTTGACCACAGTGCCACGATTCATAACCCAAATCAGTGACCCGGATCGGGTATGGACGCGATATTCGACCTGAAAAAAGGGCGTCTTATTTTCTAAATGCGCTGCCAATGCCGCTTGATAAACGGGGCGGTCATCGGGATGTATTCCGATTGCCAACGTACTTTCATGAGGCCTTAGTTCGTTAAGCTGGTAGCCATGAATATTGGCCCAGCGTTCATTAAAAATAACGTATCCGGATTTGATGTCCCAGTCCCATGAACCCATGTCGGCGCTAGCTAGAGCTATCGCTAGGGTGTGTGTTTCGACTTCGTGCAGAGTCTCCTGTGCTTTCTTGGTTTCAGTAATGTCAGTTAGCGTAACACGCAGTGTTGAATCTACACGTAAGCAGTCCAGTTGGGCAGGAAACTCGGTATCATCGGAACGCCTCAATGTCAGCTCTATCCTTTTACGTCCATTGCGTTTCATAATGGCTGAGAAAAAAAGATTCCATTGATCGGCATCAGCTGGAATAACAAAGGTAGCGAAAGAACGATGATGGTTTAGTATCTCCCGGCGGCTTTCTCCGAGCAATTTAGAAGCGGTAAGGTTTATTTCTTCGATCAAGCCATCTTGAGTGAGAAGGAGGTAACCAACGGGTGCAAAATCATAAAGATCCATGTAACGGTCATGGGATTCCTCTAAAGCCGCATAAACTCTGCGTAGCTCCTCGTTCTGCATTTCCAGCTCGACCTGGTGGACCTGGAGTTCATGTAGCAGCTCTTCAGGTGTGCGTTCCACTGAATCTGTTGAAGGCGCACGAGGGATATGTGCCTTAGCTTCTGTCTGCAATGTGTTTAATTTTTCGTTCCTCATTGGAACCCTACCTGGCAATAAGTGTCCGTTTTTAGTCAATCAGTTAACGGGCCAGCCATAAAAAAGTAGTTAACAATAAAACTTTATTCGCGTTACAGGCAATAGGTTGAAATACTCATTCTATTTTATTGGCTGAATGGTATATGGATGACAGTATTAGCGCTTCTAAAGGTCTTAATCGAGCAGCAACCCTACTTAGTGAAATGCGATGTGGTAGCTCCGAATCTATTGGACCAGGACTTCGGATCCAATTCGCCTGATCAAAAATGGGTGGCTGATAATACTTATATCTGGACAATTCAGTAGGGCGCGGCTTTACCGCGTATTGCGCCGCATGAACTGAATATGCAGGACGTAGCCGCGCTTCCCTTACCGCATCTTCACGCGGCGCGCGGGAACGAGGAAATGCTTATTACACTCTACGGATTGCGTCTATGGCGTTATTCCGGTTTAAGCGACTTGTACAGCTCTAACGTCTTATTCAACTCGTCTGTCGCACCTTTTGTATCACCCTGGTTTACCTTGATTTGCGCCTGAATGATGCTTGCGGTAGCCTTTTTAGTGACGTCCGGGTTTCCTGTTACTTTCTCGGAAGCCGCACGCGCTTCTTTTAAATGTTGGCTGGGAGGAAAGAAGTCTCTATGGGTGATTTCGACTTTAGCCTTTTCAATATGCATAATGGTTTCATTGGGGCTGTTAACTGAACTTTTAGCCGCTTCTTGCGCATAAGCAATGACGCTGGTTGAGCCTAAAGAGAAAGCCAGAAATAAAATTAACGCGGTGTTTTTGATAATATTCATAAAATAAAGCCTTTGCTGTGATTATCGAATAGTGTCGAAAATTTTTGAAAAACCAATCTCTTTCCATCTACAGGATAACGGATCAATCATTCGTGACCTTAGTTTAAAAATTTATATAGTCTTAGTTAAACTACCATGCCGCAAACAATGCGCAATAGGTATAAGTACCTGATTTAAGTTGTTATTGAGACATTGTTAGAGCCAAACATGCGGTGCAATAAGATTAAGACCTACTGCAATCAATGAATTGAGCCTTATGAGTTGGAAAAGGGAGTTATACATATCTTGGTTAGTTCCCAAATTCCAGCTTGGGAAAACGAGGTAAAAAGATCGGCCAAGGTAACCCGGCTCTTCGGAGCTCGGCCCACTCCAGGTTATTCGATTCTGCTACCGCACTTATAGCGGGTAAAAGCCTAGGTTGAAACTCATTCCGTGTAGATTAATGACGCCATAAAATAGCCTTAAAAAAGTGTTGACTTTTTTTTCGGCTCACTGTTAATTTAACTACGTTATTTTTTGAATAACAGGCCTGAGTTTAGGCTTTTACATGGCATATGGATTGTTCTCAACACTCCTAGATGATACGGGAGGGGCGCTATGAACAAGATAACTCCACATTTAATACGCGATTTAAACAAAACACTTCCTGAAGGCACTGAATGCTATCTCTGCGCCACCGCCAGGAGAGCTTTGACTAAATACCGCAAAAGTCACCAACCAATGGCTCTTTTGAAACCAGCAGTTTCTTTGAAAAAAGATGAGGCTTTATCTGTCTTGTCGCAAAAGCTGGGTCGGGGTCTAAGCCGCTTTTTCACCAAAGATATCCAAGCAGCATTGGACTCCATGCCGGAAAATAAGCCATCAAAATGGTTTAACTTATCCTACTGACATTACTTCCTTTCCTGCGGGAGAGAAGTCGTTATCATTTCTACAATCCCCCTCCGAAGAGGGGGATTTTTTGCGAATATCAACATATACCGTGTGTTCGGGCAATGAGCCTAATGCAGCCATGCGATCTAATACGCTAAGCTATTGCATTCTACGATGCTGACAATTACTGTTTGGCGGGAGTGGGAAAATCTTTCACTATTTTTTCCACGGCTTCCTTAATCCGTTCAGCATTAGTTTCCGGATCGCTGACCGTGCCGATGCCAATGCCGCGAAACACCAGTTTCTGCGTTTTGGCATCCACGAAATCAAGTATCAGGGTCCCCTCCGTATATTGCGATACATCAGTATAGGTCCGTGGCGCCCCTGTCCACATGCCATAACGCCCGTAGCCATAAGGCACTCCGCCGTAGCCCCAATCGCTCGACTGGTGAACAGCTAGTTTTTCCTTGGTCGATACATGACGCACGACATGCAGGTCGGCGTTTTCGCTTGTTTCTGAAATGCCATGACGTGCCAGATTGGTGCGCAGGGCGTCACGCAGAGCCGCTTCAACCGATGGCGACAAACTTATCTGCTGGCTGCCAGGCACCAAGGTATAGGTGCGGTATTGCGAGAACGGGGCCAAATGGTCGAAGTCGGTCGTGACAGAAACAGTGGAACAGGCAGTCAGGAAAAGAGCAACAGCAAGTAAATATCCGCGTGGTGATGTAAACATGGCTTTTATCTCCAATGTTGGCAAATTTAAGATTTATCTTCCCGAGTTTCTCGCTTCATCGCTCAGATGTCCTGGAGCGGTCATAGTTTGTCGTGTTAGTTGCAATCAGCTCTTTCAATGTTGATAGCATTCTGAAAACTAATCAAGAAATAGTTCTAAACCGCCTCGGGATTCAATGATGACTTAGCCTTAGTCGCTACCTGCGGATTGATGTGGACAGTCTTTGGCTATCTAAGTTTTGAGAAGTTACGACCGGCGTTGCAAATCCCATCAAGCCTGGGCTGTTTGGCGCCCTGCTGTTAGTCCCACCTTGTGGATATATCTTGTTCAATTTGATTCAGAAGCCTAGTATTACCGCTATCGAGCTGAACTGTTAAATCAGGAGGAATCGAACATGAGCAAAACCCTTGAGAAGGAAAAGGATCGCATAAAAAAAGTGGCCCATCTGCTTTATGAAGGGGCTCGGCCTGTGAGGATTCTCCGTTCGCTTGACTGGCCTGCGACAGTCAAACAAGGCTTTTTTGCCAAAGGTGCCAAAGAACTGCCGGTGGTCAGTTATCCCGGCTTCGACGCAAAACCCACCATCGACATCATTCGTGAAGCGCGCCGAATGATCATTCCGGTTTCTCCTATCGACCTGTGGCTGGAGCGGCAGGCGAATAGCATAGAAACCGGCGCCCGCATGCTGGCAGGCGTCGGCACCCAGGTTTTTTTCGAGAATTCGCGGCAGGTCTACGGCGAACCGACCGCGCCTTTGCGTTACATCCCCGCCACCCCGCTGGAACTCGCGCAGAGCATTCAGGACGTCATCGACCAGCTCGCCCGCATTGATTTAGGTGTCGCGCCAATCGCGCATCTTTCCGCCGACGATGTGGCGAGAGAAATCAGGGCGGCAGTGAGCCTGCATTTCGCCGAAGATGCGCCCGAAGTGACACTGGTGGATACCCTGTCCGCTAATGCCCTGGCAACGGCTTCTGAAATCCGTATCCGCCGCGATGCTCGTTTCACCGATAGGGATGCCGCGCAGCTCCTGAACCACGAGGCTTATATCCACGTGGCCACATCGCTCAATGGCCGTCTTCAGACCGACCTGCCGATTCTCAGGGCAGGGCATCCAATCACCACCCGCACGCAGGAAGGTCTTGCCGTGTTCGCGGAAATCATTAGCGGCACTATGGAACTGGATCGCCTGCGCCGGCTCGCAGACCGCGTATTTGCGATCCAGATGGCGATCGAAGGCTCCGATTTCCTGCAGGTGTATGGCTTTTTTCTGGAACGCACCGGCAATTCCGATCAGTCTTTCGAAAATGCCCGGCGTGTGTTTCGGGGCGGGGTGATCACCGGAGGAGCGCCGTTCACAAAGGACGTCGTTTATCTCTTCGGTCTGTTGCAGGTCAGCACTGTAATCCGTGCGATTTTCTCTGCCGGGCGATCCGACTGCTTACGCCTGTTATTCTGCGGAAAGCTGGAACTTCAGGACATACCAGCGCTGTGCGAGTTGGCCACCATGGGACTTTGCCGGCCTGCCCGTTACCTGCCGCCATGGGCAAGTGACCTGCGTTCCTTACTGGCTCTGCTCACCTATTCCTCATTTATGAACAAAATCGATCCTGCGCCTTTGATGGTGGTGGTGCAGAAACTGCTGGAAAACGCGCCCATCGTCCAGTTCCCGGTCCAGAAATGAATAATTCACGGAAGGAATTAGTAAAACAAATTTATCGGTGGAACGGGTTTAATCCCGTATGTCGCGCTGAGTAACCAAGGCTAACGATTGTGACCGACTAAACTGCTTAAAGACCGAAACCGCTACATAATGGATAAATAGAAGTTACACTTTAACTCGTTTGCAACTTACTTTATCGCCTAGACAGTGGAATTGACGCGCACGTCTAGCGACCGCAACAGAAAACAATAATACATGACCAACATTCACACTCATTACGATAATCTAAAAGTCGCAAGAAACGCTCCGATCAGTGTCATTAAAGCCGCTCATAAAGCCCTTTGCCAAACCTATCATCCCGATAAGTTCCAGGGCAGCAATGAAGAAGCCGAAAGAATCATGAAGATTGTCAATGCTTCGTATACGGCTTTAATAAACCCGGTTACTCGCGCCAAACATGATCAATGGATAAAAAAACAGGAAACAAAGCCAAAACAGACTGAAGATACAAAGTTCAGCGAAACTGACCAAGTAACCGAGCAGCAGCATTATCAAAAGCAGGAACATGCCCAACCGCCACCAAAAAATTGGCCGCCCAGTAATCGTGCTTTTATAGATGAATACAGGGAGATAGATGCCTACAAGGAAAGATTCACAGTAATGGAGTATGTTAATCAAGGCATAGCATTATTGGTGAACTACTGGTTGGAGTTCGTGTTTTATATAGCGAAATACGTAAAAAAGAGCAACTGAGGACAATGGTTGAGGGTGTAAAACTAATGTGTCGCTAGCAGTTGCGGGGGATTGCTTAGCGGCGCCCCGTTAGAGCACGAAGTGAATCCACCCTACAACTCATCCGCCTTACAGCGTTACCCGGCTAGCTCAGAAGATTAGGTAGAGTTACGTATTGTTAGCGATAAAGCCTAAACGTTAGTATTTCTTATAAATGTTTAAGAAATGGATTTATCAGATTTTTTGATGGTGGTACCTAAGTGTTTATTTAGGATGAGCCAACTGAAAAACAATGACCTTTCTTAAGCTTATATAGAGATTAGGCGAGCAAATATGGCAAAGTTTTATATATATTGAATGTCTAATAACGATAATGAGTCAAATTCAGGCATAAATACTATGAAAAAAATTTCTATATTTGCGTTATTTGCGTTGCTGATTTCTACATTGTTAATTTCTATTTGGTTATTTCTAGTAAAGCCGGAAGAGTTTCAGGTACCCTCTGCGCTAACCAGAAAAGATTTTGCCGCCCTGGATTCATATTGCAATGAATTGCAGCGTAATTTTGAGAATGGACAGATTAATGAGATTCAGCTTAGAAACGGGTACCGGCCATTTTATAAACTCGACTCTCAACAGCAAGCGGCACTTTATGAGTGGCCTAAAAACATGCCTAACTCTTACGGAGCTCATTTAGCGCTAGGTATATTTCTGAAAAGGGCTGGATTGGATGTGCGCGGAGAAAAATCCGCTTCTGAAACTAAAGATGAGCAGTTTAAAGAAATGGAGAGGCTTTTCGCTTTAGCACTATCAGAGCTTAACCAATCACTACAACTTAGCCAAAAACCATACCTATCACTTTTTCACCTTCTAGATATTTCAAGGGTTGTAGGCGATAGCAAAGCTTCAAAAGAATTTTTTATTCAAGCCAATCAACTTCTTCCTCAAAACCGCCTTGTTAAAAATCGATATTTAATATCGCTTACACCTCGTTGGGGCGGCTCACACGAACAAATGCGCGAATTTATTCTTGAAAATAAGAAAACAGGCACTGATAAAGAAGAAATTTTGCTAATGGAGGCAATTATGTATGATGATATAGGGGATGAAGCTTGGCGACGCAATGACCACGCCATAGCTAAATTCTACTTTCTAAAAGCGCTTGATAATGCAGTCAAGGTTGATGGAAGTTACCGTGACGATCTTGTAAGCTCAAAACTCTACATTTGCAGTGATCCTAATCATCCATACTGCAAATAATCACTTAAATGGGCCGTTCATAAAGTTGTAGGGTACGCACCGCGTACCCTACCGAGCTTCCCCTTGAAAAAGATTACACTAACAACCCAACAGATCGGGTAGATTTTTGATCGAATTTATTATCAAATCCGGTGTGATAGGGGATGATTCAGCATAGCTTTGCCGATACTTCCCAGTCTTCACCAAAATCCCCATTAGCCCAGCCTGCTGTCCGCCACCAACGTCTACATCAATATCATCACCTATTATTGCGGCTTCTTCGGGTTTCAGTCCCATATCATCCAAAGCGATTTGGAAGAAAGCAGCAGAAGGTTTTCCGATAATCATGGCTTTGGAACCGCTCGCATATTCCAGTCCTTCAATAAACCCGCCTATATCCATTTGCAAGCCATGTTCAGTTTGCCAAAATCGGTTTTTATGGATGGCGATCAGTTTTGCGCCCTGCATCAGGCAATTGAAAACCTCATTCAACAACGGGTAAGACCAGGTATTACCAATGTCGCCGACCACAATATAATCTGCTTTTGTATCGGACTGGCGAAATCCTTTAAAGTCCTTTTTTACATCATCCGCCAACAGCAAGCGGCAAACTGGTTCGTGCTGATTTTTAAGATAACGTAATGTGGCCTGGGGAGCGCTGATAATCTCATCGGCAGAAATTGAAAAGCCCATGGCGCTGATTTTCTGTTGTAAGGATGCCAATGATAAAGTACTGGTATTGGTGACAAAACGGCAAGGCATACCGCTCGCACGAATTTTTTCAACCGCTACAGCTGCACCTTCGATGGCATTCGATCCAACGTAAAGCACGCCATCAAGGTCAAACAGAATGCCTTTAATAGTAGCAAGGGTCTTCATATCTGTCTTATGTGAAACCGAGATAACAAACGAAAAGGCCGATTGCCAATGACATAATTATCAAAGGCAGGTGGCGGAGATACGAGTTATTTTATTGGTACATTGATAAATAGGATGACTGAATCGTATCAGAATTTAACAGAGAAGTATTGGAATCAACAACATCTAGCACGGTCTTTTGATTCCAGCTGCTATTAAAAGCTACGTAGAGTGTGGAAGCGAGCAATCGCTCAGTTGGAGCGAAGAAAACCAGCCGGTGGCACGAGTTTAATCCCGTCTGCCGCGCCGAGTACCGGAGTTTTCGGCAGGAATTAACGTTTCCGCCTGTAGAACTATTCTCCAACGCATTGAATAGCGTCAAGGCCGGCATAATCCTCGGACTGCGAACCCCAGCGATCCGGATAAGCGCCTTGTTCCACCCAGCGCTGAAAAGAGGAATAAGGCCAGTCCTGCACGTTTTTGACCAGCCCGTGTTTTACCGGATTGAAATGCAGATAATCGAGATGGTTTTGGTAATCCAGTTCGTCGCGCAATGCGTGTTCCCAAAAACGTCTTTGCCAGATGCCGCGTCGACGGTAGCGCAGACGGGAAGCCGTCACCGATTGTTCGGCGCCTCCCAAAGCCAGCCAATGTTCAGTGAAGTGTTTTTTGATGACGCCCCAGCGTTTCGAGTAATCGCAGTCATCCGGAGGCAACGTCCATATAGCATGAATATGATCGGGTAATATCACCAGCGCATCGACGCGAAACGGCAGATGTTGTTGGCAGTGACGAATCGCATCCCGTAAACAGTCCCGCGCACAATCATTAGCCAGAATAGCTGCACGCCGCTCCGTCACCACCGTAAAGAAATACGACCCACCCGGCACATAACAGCGACGATAATCGGACATGACAACCTCCGGTTGGGTACGCATCAGGTACCGTGGTTAAATTTTTCAGTGGAGCAAATCCCCAAAAGCACGAGATACATATTAAGCGGTGGGAATTGTTGTAGGGTACGCACCGCGTACCATTTTTCAAATTTTTTCCGGTGTATTAAATCCGAAAAGGTACGCGGTGCGTACCCTACCGGGCTTCGTACCTCAGCGTATCCTATGGTTTTTGTTAGATATTATTTGTATCATCCTTGATTGTACGGAGTTCCATCATCAGTTTATTTCCATTCGCAGTAAGGTACCAAAATAGAGCCATATCACCCTTTGTTGTTTTGGAGTATTCTACTGTTACAAGATTTTGAGCCACAAATTGAACCTTTATAGTTTGAAAATATTGGTCATTTAACGATGCATTGAGTTCAGGCCATATAGATTTTTCTAAAACATTCTTTATGTATTCATCCGCATGCGGCCTAAATAAATATGGAGCGATAAAACCAAATAAATCTGACCAAGAAACGGTTTTTTTCGTTTCCTGATAGTTCCTAGAGTATGAATTGTAATAACGCCCTTTCACTGTTATCGAATTAGCAAGAGAGGCAAGGTTTTCTACTTTTGGAACAGCCGATGCTTCAAGTTGACTAACTTTTGTACGGAGCTCTTGATTCTCTTTGCGTAGTTCATTTAGTTCTTCCAATGCATCAATATCAGCCATTTGGTTTGCCCGAACCCAACCTATAGCAGGATATGTTTTAATAGTTTTAGATAGGCTGAGCGAAACTATCCCAGGTAAATCGTCTGCTTTTGACCAAAATTTAACTAGTCTATTTTCTGATACCTTAGCACGAAATTCATCGAGTTTCTGTCGAACAACTGAGTCTACATCTGACTTATCGACTGGGATATTGCCGGGGTTCTCATGCAATAACGCTATCACACGCAGCCCGATTTCTTGAGCATAGTCATATTCTTTTTCCGTGTAGCTTATTCCCTCGGGTGTCATCGATCCATAACGACCGCCAATTATAAGTAGATAGTAATCACAATCATCGATTATTCTTTTAATAAATTCCCACTGTTCATCGTCCGCCGCAGGAAAAAGCTCCATACCAGAAGGGATACAGTCCATTTCCATCAAGGTTTGTATTACACGTTGTCTCTCTTCGCGGAGATCTGCATATGTGGAGCTAACAAAGACTTGATATCGTTTATTCATGTGAAATTCCATCAAAAGCCTAACAAGTAATTATTTGGATCTGTATAAAATACAAATTACATGAGATAAACAGTTACAAAGTACACTCCATCACCCACATATTTTCATTGTGTTGGCGCCGGAAGAAAATTGACTACCCGTACCGGTTGAAATTTGACCAGGGGTTGGAGCCGGTCTTTTGAGTGCCCGGCTGTGGATAAGTGTACCGGAAACGGATAATCGGAAGGTAGTTTTATGATCCGTTTCCATAG
>DATBRD010000077.1:0-19393 GCA_036560465.1 Methylobacter sp. | reverse complement strand
GTGATCCGGTGGTTCTGTATGGAAGGGCCATCGCTCAACGGATAAAAGGTACTCCGGGGATAACAGGCTGATACCGCCCAAGAGTTCATATCGACGGCGGTGTTTGGCACCTCGATGTCGGCTCATCACATCCTGGGGCTGAAGCAGGTCCCAAGGGTATGGCTGTTCGCCATTTAAAGTGGTACGCGAGCTGGGTTCAGAACGTCGTGAGACAGTTCGGTCCCTATCTGCCGTGGGCGTTTGAGATTTGAGGGAAGCTGCTCCTAGTACGAGAGGACCGGAGTGGACGAACCTCTGGTGTTCCGGTTGTCACGCCAGTGGCATTGCCGGGTAGCTATGTTCGGACAGGATAACCGCTGAAAGCATCTAAGCGGGAAGCCCCTCCCAAGATGAGATCTCACTGGGACTTAAAGTCCCCTGAAGGGCCGTCGGAGACTACGACGTTGATAGGCACGGTGTGGAAGCCCAGTAATGGGTGAAGCTAACGTGTACTAATTGCCCGTGAGGCTTGACCATATAACACCCAATCAGTTTGATAACGTGTTATCAACAGCTTTGATCGCTAACGAAGCCCTAACGAATTAAAGAGCGTTACAGATTTCCAACTCTCAGCCGAGAAGGCTGAGTGAAGAGCGTCGAGAGCCCGCGCAAGCTTTCTCGACACACCAGTTTGCTTGGTGACCATAGCGAACGTGAACCACCCGATCCCATCCCGAACTCGGAAGTGAAACCGTTTAGCGCCGATGATAGTGTGGCACGTTGCCATGTGAAAGTAGGGAATCGCCAAGCGCTTATTTGAAAAACCCAGACCTAAACCCCTGGGTTTTTTTTTGCCTGACGATCGGCAACGGGCCGTCGATGGGCTATGCTATCGCGGTCGTGCAAGCCGCGATAGATGGCAAGCTTGCAAACCGTGAGTCATGTTAAAAAGTTGTCCCCTGAGCGTTGATCGGGCGTAATCGCTCGATACGAGCCGGGGCTGTCATTTGAAAAAAATACGTAAGATCCCATTTTAAGAGTTTAATGCGCTAGACGTCATTGGGCTTGGAAAATAACATCGATAATGGCGCTGAGTTTAGGCATGAAAATGAACAATTTTGATCCGGTTCAAACCACATTATTAAAAGGCATAAACCTGATTGAAGCCAGCGCCGGAACGGGAAAAACCTATGCTATAGCGATGCTGGTGCTGCGTTTTGTGGTCGAACAAGGAATTGCAATTGAGAAATTGCTGGTGGTCACTTTTACCAAAGCGGCAACAGAAGAACTTAAAGACCGTGTGCGTTGCAGGTTGGCTGAGGCCAGACGGGCTTTGGACGGCCATACTGTAAATATTGATGACAATATTATCGATTGGCTGGCTAATCTGGACGTAGAACCGGAGCTGATCAAGCAACGTCTTCAAATGGCATTGCTGGATATAGACCAAGCCGGAATTTTTACCATTCATGGTTTCTGTCAACGCGTCTTAAGAGAACATGCTTTGGAAAGTGGGCAATTATTCGATGCCGAATTAACCAGCGATTTGGCGGATATTAAACAGGCCTGTGCAGATGATTTCTGGCGTAAGCAGATCTACCAACGTCCAGCGTGGGAAGTTGAAGTATTAACGGGGGTCTTTAAAACCCCGGATGCATTGCTTGCCAGCATCGTTTCATTTCCTGGGAACAGCGCGCAAACCAAAGTTTATCCAGTTTGTGGTGGTTTGGATGACGCATTAAAAGAATTACAGAAGCAAGTGGACTTGGCAAAAGCATCAGCTGAAGTGTATGCAAATGCTTTGTGTAATTGTTTTATAGATGAAAAATTCAAGGCCGGTTATTCAGATACTTTTGACTATCACTATGACGCATTAAGTGCATGGCTGTATGGCACTACTACATGCATTCCCGATGCTGAAGCATTTGCTTTGCTGACTGAAAACGGTTTGATGGACGCCTTGCATGGCGGCAAATTCAGGGCCACTAAAACCCAGACCAGTGAGCAACGGAAAGCTGAATATCTAGCTGAATTAGCTATAGATACCTCCGCTTTCAATGCGTTGGCTTTGGCGTATAAACAAATCGCTTTGGTATTTCGCAAAACTCTACTCGATCACTTGCGTGAGGAGCTGGATAAACACTTGCATCAGTTGAATGTGTTATCGTTCGATGATTTAATCAGCCGTTTGGCTGAGGCGTTACAAAGCGAGAGAGGCGAACTGCTGACGGCTGAATTGCAACAGCGTTTTGAAGTTGCCTTGATCGATGAATTTCAGGACACTGATGACAGCCAGTGGTTTATTTTCTCCTCGCTATTTGCCGTCCCCAGCCACTATTTATATCTAATCGGCGATCCCAAACAGGCAATCTATAAATTTCGCGGCGCAGATATTTATTCATATCTAAGTGCGCAGCAACAAGCAGAGCATCAATTCACCTTGGGCAAAAACTGGCGTTCGCATCCGAAGTTGGTCGAGGCGGTGAACGCGTTGTTTCAAAGAGATCGGGCATTTTTGCTGGATGGTTTGGAGTTTATTAACGTAGAGCCCGGCTTGTCGACAGATAACGGCGAATTGCACCATGCAGGACAGGTTGCTGTGCCGATGGTGCTGTGGCAATTACCGGAGGCTGATAGCAAAACAGGGTACTGGACGGCAGGCAAAGCGGCCGAGGAGATCAGGGTTGCCGTTGTCAATGAGGTCATTGACTTACTGACTGGCGACTACACCTTGCAACCGATGAATCGGATCTTGCGACCCAAAGACATTGCCATTCTGGTAAGAACCAATACTCAGGCCAGGGAATATCAAGCGGCATTGCGCTTAGCCGGTATACCTTCTGTGCTAAACAGCACGGAGTCGGTTTTTGCTTCGCAGGAAGCAGCCGATTTATATAGCCTGCTGCAGGCCGTGGCTCACCCCGGTGACAGCGGGCAACTTAAACAAGCGCTGACGCTAGACTGGTTTGATTTGGATGGGCAAACGCTCTACCAGCTTATCAATAACGAAACCGAGCTCGATGCCTGGACGTCGCGGTTTCTCGACTATTTTCAGACTTGGCAACAAGCCGGCTTGATGACGATGGTGCAGCATCTGCTTCGTGAAGAAAAAATCAGGGCCGGTATATCCAAGACGCTAATGGCGGAAAGGCAGCTCACCAACCTGTATCATCTTATCGAACTGGTACAACAGGCTGCCGTCGATGAGCATCTGGGCATCAATAAAACGCTGGACTGGCTGGGTAACGCGATTGTTGAAGCGAGCAACGCTGAAGATCAGCAATTGCGCCTTGAAAGCGACGACGATGCGGTCAAAATTGTTACTATGCACCGCTCTAAAGGTTTGGAATATTCAGTTGTATTTTGCCCCTATCTTTGGCAACGCAGTGATCGCCTAAAAAGTGAACAGTCATTGATTAGATGTCACGAGAGCGGTCAGACGATAGTCGATTTAGGATCGGGTGATTTTGAGCGATATCGCGAGATGGCATTAAAAGAAGAGCTGGCCGAGGATTTGAGGGTATTTTATGTAGCGGTTACTCGCGCCAAATACCGCTGTTATATTGCCTGGGGCGATGTGCGGTCACAGGATACAGCAAACGATTCAGCAATGGCTTGGCTTCTTGAATTTGCGGATGCCGATTTTTCCAGGCAACAGGCAAAACTTCAAGCTTTTCAGGATAAAGCCGCTTACCGGTTACTGGACGTGCCGGGTGAGTTAATCGGAAGTTATCAAAAAGCGATTGCAGATACCCAATTACAGGCAAAAAAACGCAAGCGTTCACTATATACCACTTGGCAAATGAGCAGTTACACGGGCTTGTCGGCATTAAGTCTGCATGATGCGCCGGAGCTGCCGGAAGATAAGGCCGGAGAGCAAATGATTATTGCCAAGTCCGAGCCCGTCAGCGCAGCAATGGAATTGCCCCGAGGCGCGCATACCGGTAATGTCGTACATGATCTACTTGAAAACAACGCGTTTATCGACTTGGCACGACGCAAGGATATTGCTATGCAACGGGACAAGGCTTGTCAACGCTATGGCTTAAAACTTGAACGGCCGGAAATGCTTGATGAGCTGTTGCAAGCTGTAGTCACAACGCCGCTGTCTGTAACCAATGCCGATTTCTGCCTGATGAATTTGGCAGATCATCAATGCCTAAAGGAAATGCCGTTTTATTTATCCATGCAAGCGATGGATGCCGCGCAAATCAACCGTATCTTGCAAGATACACCAGCCTTTCAGCCATTGACCGCCAAGCAGATGTGCGGTTATCTGACCGGATTTATCGACCTTGTCTGCGCGTTCCCAGGTTCTGGAACGGGCCGTTATTATGTGATGGATTACAAAACCAACAGCCTTCCGGATTACAGCCCGGACAGCTTAACCCATGCCATGCGCGAGCATAATTATGGCCTGCAATACTGGATTTATACGGTTGTGCTGCATCGCTATTTGCAAACACGCTTGCCGAATTACGACTATGAAAGCCATTTTGGCGGCGTGCGCTATTTGTTCGTGCGCGGCATGCAGCCGGATCAGCCACTGAGCGGCGTTTATAAGGATAGGCCCGATCTGGAGCGGGTTGAAGCACTGGCGGCATTGTTTGGAGGTGTTGAATGACAGACGAATTAGATGCCGCAGAGCAGACCGTACCCAGACCGTTCAGTAGGCTGGACATGGCTTTTGCCAGTTTTCTTAGCCAGCGCACCAGCTTCGGACCCAACCAAAAACAGGCCTTTGAAGCCATTGGAATGATGGCCTCTTATGAGCAAAATCAGGGACACAGTTGTATTAAAATAGACGACAATGCGCGTGCATTGCTACTCGCCTCCGGGCTGGTGGCAGCAATTCCTGATAATCAATCTAAGCCCTTACCTTTGGTAATAGAACAGGATCGTCTGTATCTGCACCGTTACTGGAATTATGAAAACCGGTTGGCGATGCAGATCAAGGCAATGATTCAGGCCGAACACTCAGCCAAACAACTCGACGCGATGCTGGATCGCTATTTCGAAGCGAGCGACGAAACAGACGGTCAGCGTGAGGCGGCCAAGATGGCGGTTCAGCAGTCATTTTGCATTATTACCGGCGGTCCTGGGACCGGCAAAACATTTACCGTCGTTAAAATTCTGGCGCTGCTACAGGAATTGGCCGAACAACCACTGCATATTGCCTTGGCAGCGCCAACCGGAAAGGCTGCCATGCGTCTTCAGGAATCGATCGGTTTTAGCAAGGAGAAGCTGCCGTGTTCTGAGGCAATAAAAAATCGTATCCCGGAAACGGTGACCACTTTGCATCGCCTGTTGGGTGCGATGCCGCCATCCCCATATTTCCGGCATGACAGAAATAAACCACTGGTTCATGATTTGGTCGTGGTTGATGAAGCATCGATGGTCGATCTGGCCCTGATGAGCAAACTGCTTGACGCCTTAAAGCCCGGCGCGCGTCTAATCCTGCTGGGCGACAAGGATCAGCTGGCTTCGGTGGAATCCGGAGCAGTGTTGGCCGATTTAGCCATGGCAGAAACCCTGCAAAATAATGTTTACACACTAAACAAATCGCATCGTTTCGGCGGCGCCATAAAAGAGCTGGCCGAGGCGGTCAACCTCCAGCAGGACCAGATCGCCTGGCAAATTCTATCGGACGGAAATGACAGCGCCGTGCAATGTCTTGAGGGAGATTTGATTGATTATATAGCGGCACAGCAGGCGGATTATTTGCAGTTGATTAAAGCCGATGCCGAATTTGAGAGAGTCTTTCAGGCGTTCAGTCGCTTTCAAGTATTGTGTTCCAACCGGCAGGGAAAAAACAGCGTTACCGACATTAATTATCGGGTTGAACAAAAACTTGCCGAGCAAAAGCGGATCGAATTGTCAGGTTTGTGGTATCCGGGGCGGCCGGTTATGATCACGCAAAACAATCCATCGCTAAATCTTTATAACGGCGATATCGGCATTTGCATGCGGGACGGTCTTTCCACAGGAAAACTGATGGTGTATTTCCAACGTCCCGACGGCAGTGTTAAAAAATACCTGCCTGCGCGCGTACCGCCTTGCGAAACCGTTTTTGCGATGACCATACATAAAAGTCAGGGTTCTGAATTCGAGGAAGTGCTGATCGTGCTGCCCGAAGCCATTAATCCTGTATTAACCAAAGAATTACTGTATACCGCAATTACCCGGGCCAAGAAAGCCATCAAACTGGTGGCCGAAGAGGTGGTATTTGCCGAGACCGTCAGGCAAAAAATCGAGAGAGTTACCGGCTTGGTTGATAAATTCAAGGCGTGATTTATACAGCTTCAGGTTATTGATTATGCTCAAGTCCCTTGAGCCTAAGGTGACTGTAGGGTTCGTCATCCCGGCAATCCCTGCGGGATGACGAATCCAGAACAATTTGTATAAACGATGGGCATTACAGCATGTTAACGATGCAATGCAAACCTCCGGGGCTGCTGTATGTTTAAATCATGCGCCGAAAACGCCGTCTTTGCTGGCGCTCGGATCAGTTTATCCCTTCATCTTCCTTTCCAGTTCTTCCTGAGTCAAATGCCGCACATCTTCGCCTTTGACCATATAAACCAAATGCTCACAGACATTGCAGGCATGATCGCCGATTCTTTCCAGTGAACGAGCAATCCAAAGCACATCCAGCATCCGGGTAATGTTTCTCGGATCTTCCATCATTTTCGTAATCAGCTGGCGGATAATGCTGCCGTATTCACGATCGACATTTTCATCCAGACCGGTAATGGAGGTCACGTCTTCTACATTCATGCGGGCAAATACGTCCAGAGCGCCATGCAGCATCTCCTGAACCAGTTCCGCCATGTGCTCCAATTCATAATATTGGTCATGTTTGTTGTCAATGCTCGACAATTGTATTGCCATTTCGGCGATGCGTTCGGCCATGTCACCGACGCGTTCAAGCTCATTGATGACCTTTATGACAGTAATCAGCAATCTTAAATCGAATGCAGCAGGTTGCCTCAGCGCTAAAATCTGCATACATTCCTGATCGATAGCCATTTCCAGCGCATCGACCTGATGATCCTGTTTGATGACCAGCTCGGCCATTTCCAGATCGCCGGTGGAGAAAGCCGTTACCGCCAGCTCTATCTGCTGCTCAACCAGTCCACCCATGGTTAAAACCTTGTTACGCACGTCTTCCAGTTCTTTATTAAACTGGCCCGATATGTGCTGTCCTATCTTGCTGTTGTCCATTGCCTGCTCCTGTTAGCCGTATCGACCGGTGATGTAATCTTCGGTCTGCTTTTTTCTTGGATTGGTAAACAACTCGCTGGTCGTACCCATCTCGATCAATTCGCCCATAAACATAAACGCCGTGTAGTCCGAAACCCGCGCGGCTTGCTGCATGTTGTGCGTCACAATAACTATAGTGTATTTTTCTTTGAGCTCATTGATCAGCTCTTCAATTTTTAAGGTTGAAATAGGGTCCAGCGCCGACGCCGGTTCATCCAGCAACAGCACTTCAGGCTCAATCGCAATCGCCCGGGCAATCACCAGACGCTGCTGCTGCCCGCCTGACAAGCCCAAGGCGTTATCATTCAGGCGGTCTTTGACTTCATCCCACAGCGCTGCGCCGCGCAATGAATTTTCAACCGTTTCTTCCAGTATCCGTTTATCATTAATACCCTGAATTCTAAGCCCGTAAGTGACATTCTCAAAGATAGACTTGGGGAAAGGATTGGGCTTTTGAAACACCATGCCGACGCGTCTGCGTAACGCGGCCACATTAACGGCCTTGTCATAGATATTTTCATTATCCAAAAGGATCTTGCCTTCGATAGTAACGTTATCGACCAGGTCATTCATCCGGTTGATGCAACGCAGCAGTGTTGATTTGCCGCAGCCGCTGGGGCCGATATAGGCGGTTACCTTTTTCTTGGACATTTCCATGCTAACGTTATGCAAAGCCTGCTTTTCTCCATAGAAAAGATTTAAATTTTCTACTTTAATGCAGGGCTCGTTCGGCGCATCAGTTCTTTTCTGATCGCGTAGAATTGAACTTACATCAATGGCATGTGTACGTACGTGTTGTGCTGTCATTTTTTAACCTTCCAGTGCCCGGTATTTTTCTCGCAGATGGTTCCTGATCAAAATAGCCGATAAATTCAGCCCAATAATAACCAGTACCAACAGTAATGATGTCGCATAAACCAAAGGTCTCGCCGCCTCAACATTAGGGCTTTGAAAGCCGACATCATAGATATGAAACCCTAAGTGCATAAATTTTCTGTCTAAATGCAAAAACGGATAATTGCCGTCTAGCGGCAACGTGGGCGCCAGCTTAACCACGCCCACCAGCATTAACGGAGCCACTTCGCCGGCCGCCCGTGCCACAGCCAGAATCAATCCGGTCATCATTGCTGGGCTTGCCATCGGTAGTACCGTCAGCCATAAGGTTTCCAGTTTAGTAGCGCCCAACGCCAGACTGCCTTCACGTATGGATCTGGGAATGCGCGCCAGGCCTTCTTCTGTTGAAACAATGACGACCGGCAGAGTCAGCAGCGCCAATGTGATGGAAGCCCACAGTAATCCCGGCGTACCATAAACCGGCGCAGGAGCCGCTTCCGGAAAAAACAGATGATCGATGTTGCCGCCGAGGATATAGACAAAAAAGCCCAAGCCGAATACGCCGTAAACAATGGAGGGTACACCCGCCAGATTGTTAACTGAAATCCTGATTAAGCGGGTGACAAAACCCTGTTTTGCATATTCGCGCAAATAGACCGCCGCAATAACGCCAAACGGGGTCACGATAACCGACATCATCAGCACCATCAGGACAGTACCGAAAATAGCCGGGAAAATTCCCCCTTCAGTATTGGCCTCACGCGGTTCGTCAGTTAAAAATTCAACCACCTTAACGCCATAATGCGCGATTTTATCGAATACGCTCATGGTGTTCGGCTGGAAAACTCTGACCACTTTGTTCAAGGGTATCTCGACTTCATTGCCGTTTTCGGTCTTTGCAACCAGGCTATCCCGTCTTATCTGTTGATACAGCTCGCTTAACTGCGCTTGATATTTTTTATATTCAGTTTCCAGTTCGGTCTTTTCCGTAGCCATCTGTTGCTCTGTTGCCGCATCCCAGCGATTTTCCAGCTGCAATTTCTTTTGCTTAAGCCGTAATTGATCCAAGCTGTAGTTAATTGCGCCGACTTCCTTTTTTTCCAGATGAGTTATTTTTTTAAAAACGGATAAGGCGTCGTCTATCCTGGACTGAACAACAGGCCAAGCTTGATCGCCTTCAGCGATAATCTTGCCGTTTTCCTTGACCGCAGCCAGTCGGCCGTAAAAGTTACCCCATTCCCGGCGCTCTACCACCATCAATTCGGCAGGAGTCTGTTGCTGCTTAATATTACGCTCCAAAATCCAGCGAAAATCGGTACCGGTAATATCCCTATTGCCTGTTTTAATCAGGTATTGCACCAGAGTCTCTTCGTCATCAGCCATGACGTGGCCGGATGATTTAGCCATCGCGGCCGGGGTAATACTAGTATCGATATGCTCACCGATAATTGTCTGGATCTGTCCGTCCTTTTCCTGATAGCTGAACTGTACAACTGGAGACGGCCAGAAATGCCCCGCTCCGCGTACCAAAATCAAGCCCAGCACACCAATCACCATAATAAGGCTGGCACTGACTGCCGCTGCATTGAGCCATACCCAGGGAGTACCGCTTTTAAACCATAATCTGATCATAATGAGCTATATTTTTCACGTAAGCGCTGACGAATGACTTCGGCCAGCGTATTAAAAACAAAGGTAAACATAAACAACACCAGAGCCGCTAGAAACAAGACCCGGTAATGCGTACTGTCAACTTCCGATTCAGGCATTTCCACGGCAATGTTTGCAGCCAGAGTACGTAAACCCTGAAAAACACTTAAATCCATCACCGGCGTATTGCCTGTTGCCATTAACACAATCATGGTTTCTCCGACCGCACGGCCAAAACCGATCATAACGGCGGAAAAAATTCCCGGACTTGCGGTCAACAATACAACCCTGGCCATGGTCTGCCAGGGCGTAGCGCCCAGTGCCAAAGAACCTACGGTCAAGTGTTTGGGTACGCTGAAAATGGCATCTTCGGCGATTGAAAAAATGGTCGGAATAACCGCAAAGCCCATAGCCACACCGACGACCAACGCATTGCGCTGGTCATAGCCTATGCCCAATTCAGCCTTAAACCAGTCGCGCAGGGAACCGTGGAACAAAAACGTTTCCAACGGCACGCTTACCTTAAAGGCAAACCAGCCGCTGAGTAAAATGACCGGAATCAATATCGCCGCATCCCAGCCCGCCGAGAGATTATGGGCAATAGACTTGGGTACAAACTGCCAAGCAAAGGCAAACAGCATGACGGCGATAGGGACAATTATCAGCATGGCAAAAAAACCTGCCAGATGCTCTTCCATAAACGGTGCCAGCCAAAGACCGGCAAGAAATCCCAAAATAACCGTCGGCAGTGCGCCCATGATTTCAATCGAGGGTTTCACGTACTGGCGCATCTGCGGAGCCATAAAGTAGGCGGTGTAAATCGCTCCCATCAGCGCCAGCGGGATGGCGACCAGCATGGCATAAAATGCCGCCTTCAATGTGCCGAAAACCAGCGGCGTTAAGCTGTATTTAGGTTCAAAATCATTGTTTGCCGAAGAAGATTGCCAGATGTAATCGGGTTTTGGATAGCTTTCATACCAGACTTTCTGCCAAAGTGATTTGATCGAAACCTCGGGATGTTCGTTATCGATACGCCAGAAATGCATTTTGCCGTCTTCTGACTGCACTAACATCGCATTAGCTCTGGGTGATAGAACCGCAGCGCTTGGCAAGGCGTTGCTTACATGCTCTTTAATCATTTCCCGCTCGGCGGTTGAATGATAAATGCCCACGACCCCGTCGGCATCCGTGGTCATAAAGCCTTTGCGGCGCTGTTCGGCATTGATCGCAACGACCGCTTTATCAGATACTTTAAAAGACCTGATTTTTTGCATCGCAGGACGGTTCAAATTGTCTTTAACCATGCTCCATTGCGAAACCAGGCCGCTGGAATCGCCGATCATCAGCGAAATATCGCCATTTAAAAAAGCCACACTAGTGATTTTTTGCCCCGCGTCAACCACATTCTGCTGCTGTCTGATAGATGGGCTGCTCTTATCGTTAATATCAAAAAAGCCCAACTGTCCGTCATTGCTTATCAGATACAGATTGGACTCATCCTTATCGATTAAAATACCCGCAATGCCGGCTGCCGACTGCTCCAGAACTGAATCCGTACGCGTTAAGGCGGCCTCATCGGCAAATAACGATTGTTCTTTTTGAAAATTGATTAAGCGGAGTTTACCTTGGCCCTGCGGAGTGTCGGCTGTCTTTGCGACTATCGTGGTTGAATTCTCGCCCACTTTAACTGCGATTTTCTCCAAAGCTGCGCCGGAATCCTCCAGCACCAAAGGCTGCTCACCTAACGGGTATTTAAGCGCTGGCGTAATAACCCGCACATTATTTGGATAAGTGACTTTGTATTGATGTTTAACAATGACAGCCCGGCCATCGGATAAACCGTAAATCACTGCACCTTCATTGATAGGACTGCCTTGAGCAAAGCTGGTGATATGTGTGCCCTCGGGTATTGCTACGGCTTGCGTCAATACAGTTTTGCCGGTAGTTGCCTCAAAAAACACCACTTGCCCGCTGTCGGTAAACCGGGCCCCCATCTCATTTTGCTCTTCCATCTCCAACAGCAAGGTATTGCCAAGCGCTTGCTCCGGAACGGCGTATTCACTGACTGGCTCCGCAGTCGCCGATATAAACAGGGGGTAAACTACATATAGCAAATAAAAGAAAATCAGCACTATGGCTAGGATAACGCCCAAGCCACCAGCCACTACGCCATAGCGGGCCAAGACATCTTTTATCAGCCGCCAGCGTTCATGATATTCGCGGGAACTCATTTTTATGGAAGATGAAGGTTTTATAGGAGGGCTTATTGCTGACATGCTGAAGATACTAGAAATTAAATATGACTATGATATAACAAAAAAACAACAATACGGCCAAGATTCACAAAGCGAATCTCAGCCCTATTGTTGTCCGGTGTGTTTTACTTCTGAGGGGGAAGATAACATCACATAAAATCAACATCCTTGTTACGCATCCTTGCGCAACGCTAAATCCAATCCTTAACCTTTTATTTAAGCGTATCCAATACCTTATTAACAACTTTCGCAGGCAGAGGAATATAGCCGTCTTTTATAACCACTTGCTGACCGGTTTTGGACAGCACCATTTTAATAAACTCATTTTCTAGCGGTGCCAGCGGCTGATTTGGCTTCTTGTTGACATAAATATACAGGTAGCGTGTCAAAGGATAAGTGCCGGCAACTGCGTTCTCGGGTGTTGGGTCAACAAAAGTCTTACTGCCTTTTTTTGCCAAAGGCACCATTCTGACGCCCGAAGTTGTATAGCCCATGCCGGAATAACCAATACCATTAACCGATGAAGTCACTGATTGAACGACTGAAGCTGAACCGGGCTGCTCGTTTACGTTGTTTTTGAAGTCACCTTTGCATAAAGCATGCTCTTTAAAATAGCCGTAAGTACCGGAAACCGAGTTACGTCCGTATAACTGAATGCTTTTTGCTCCCCAAGCGGCAACGCCTGCATCACCCCATGTTTCAATACTCTTTTCACCGCCGCATTTATTGGTTGAAGAGAAGATCGAATCAACCTGTTCCATGGTTAAGCCCTTGACCGGGTTGTCCTTGTTAACAAGAACCGCCAGCGCATCAACAGCTACTGGAATAGCGGTCGGCTTGTAGCCATATTTGCTTTCGAAGGCTTCAAGTTCGTCATCCTTCATTTCGCGGCTCATAGGGCCGAGGTTTGACGTGCCTTCAGTCAGCGCAGGAGGCGCTGTAGAAGAGCCTGCCGCCTGAATTTGGATGTTCACGTTTGGATAAGCGCGATTGAATTCTTCAGCCCATAATGTCATCAGGTTGGCTAATGAGTCGGAACCGACGCTGGACAGGTTGCCGGAAATGCCGCTGGCTTTTTGGTATTCGGGAATACCTGCGTCAACAGTTTGTACGGCGCCGGCAACGCTGCTGGTTAATGCCGCGATACCAAAACCCATCGCAGTAATCAGCGATTTGGTTTTAAAAGATAATTTCATGATCAAGCCTCCAAATAATTTAAAGTGGCACTATTATCTAAACACAATATGACAAGAGTATTACAATGCATTTTTTACCGTACTAGGTTGCGGGACAAGATGGCCGTTTGCAAGAACAATTGCTTCTTGCAGTCAGTCATGCCGGTCAGTTCAGGCCCTGTGTCATCAAAAATTAATACTGGCCTGTTACGCTTCATGGGTTAACGATCAGATTGGTTCTCAACTTACATGCCTGGAAAAAATATGTCCCTACAGTTTGAATTTCCGATGAATTTAACGGCTGAACAATTTATCGCCAAGTTAAGTCATGAGGTAGGCATACAAACGGTTTCAAGGCGGTCTTCCTGCAAAACCTATTACGACAGCTTTGACTGGCGTTTGTACTCAAACGACATCACTTGCGAGTTTAATCAAGCAAAATCCGCTTCATCCGTAACGTTGAAATCAATTAAAAACGGGTCGGTTATTGCCGGCTCCGAGCTTAAGAGAATGCCTTCATTCAGCAAAGAATTCGAACCCGGGCTAATACGCGACACCCTGACTCCGCTGCTGGAAATGCGCGCATTGTTACCCGTTTGCAGACTGGATTATTACATTTATCATCTAAACATCATTAATAAAGATGAAAAGATCATACTCCGGCTGTTAATCGAGGAGTACAGTCAGCTCAATAACCGTGTATTGCTGCAACCGGTAAAAGGCTACGACAAGGCCGTTGAGCATATTGTTGAATTATTGACTGTGACACTGGGCTTAATCGCCACGGACAACCCCGTTCTGTTGACAGCCCTGCAATCTCAGGGGCGGAAGCCTAAAGATTACTCGTCAAAGCTGAATATCAACCTGGATCCTGATATGCGCGCCGATATTGCCGGAAAGTATATTTACAGCCATTTGCTAAAAGCCATCAAAGCAAACCAACAGGGCACTATTGCGAATACCGATAGCGAATTTTTGCATGACTTTAGGGTTGCGGTCAGAAGAACCCGCGCGGGACTCAGCCAGATTAAAGGCATATTGCCTGCCAACATCAGCGCCTATTATGCCGATTTTTTCTCCTGGTTGGGGCAGATCACCGGGCCAACTCGGGACTTGGATGTTTATCTGCTGAATTTTGAGCGTTACAAAAACAGCCTGCCGGCTTCAATCAGAGAAGACATTAATCCTTTATATGATTTTTTGCTCGCCAAACAGCAAAAAGCCCGGAAGGAGCTGGCAAAAAAACTGCAATCCCCCAAGTATCTGTCCACCCTGGCTGAATGGGAGCAATACCTTAAAGAACCTTCGTACACAAAGCCGCTTGAGCAAAATGCCAGATTGACCATTAAAGAACTGGCAGACCGGAGAATATGGAAAGTCTTTGCCCGCGTTGTGGAGGAGGGTGAGGCAATTACCGACTTATCGCCGTCTGAGGCATTACATGACTTAAGAAAAACCTGTAAGAAGCTGCGCTATTTAATGGAGTTCTTCCAAAACCTTTATCCGGAGCAGCAACTAAAGGGCCTGATTAAAAGCTTGAAAGGGCTTCAGGAGGTCTTGGGCGACTTTCAGGACTATGCCGTTCAAGAGCAAAGCCTGAAATTGTTCAGCGAAGAAATGATGGCACTTAATATGCCCGCCAATACTTTTCTAGCAATAGGTGTGTTAATTCAGGATCTTGATGCTCATAAATGTCGCGCCCGCAAAGACTTTGCCTCATGCTTTGAAGAGTTTAAACAGGCACAAAACCGGTCCGCCTTTAAATCGCTTTTTGCTTCGTCAAAGTCACACAGCTATCAGCATTAAGCGCATGGATACATCTACCCGATATTATTGTATTATTTGGATGAGGATGACTTTCAGCATCTGTAGATACTGATCTGTGCTGCAATCAGCAAAGACAGATGGAAGGATGCAGGAGGTACGACTCCACGGAGGGGGAGGTAGAATTGCGTCTGGAACAGCGATCGAGAGCTCCAACAGTAGGCGCATTAGGCGATGCAGGAGCAATTGCCAACGCATGTAGCGGTGCGTCGAACATAGAAATTTAACGCCGGAACAATCGTTTTTTTAAACTTAAGCCTAAATTTTACAAAGGTTAAATATAATGAGTAAATTCAAGTTAATAATGGTTTTTTTATTGACAATGTTGATTGCGGGGTGTGCTGGAGGCGCTAAACATGAAAGCACCGGAGAATATCTGGACGATTCTGTGCTGACTACCAAGGTTCAGACGTCAATACTGGGCGATTCCAGGCTTAAACTGATGCAAATCAACGTAGAAACTTTTAAGGGCGTTGTGCAGCTAAGCGGGTTTGTGGATTCCGCCGCCGCCGCCGCCAGAGCGGTGGAGCTGGCAAGAACGGTTAAAGGCGTCAAGACGGTTAATAACAGCTTAATTGTGAAATAATCGCGACTGCATGATCCACAAGGATGTGGTGAAAGCTTTCGCCCAGCAAATTCTATACAGTCTTAACCCGACTTATATCAGGTTAAGGCCAACTCATACTCATCCAGTTCAAATCGTATTACAGCGGTCGCGTCGGCATCTTCGGCCGGATGGCTTGCTTCGGCAACTGCTTCTGCATGGATGCAATCGCCGTCAACTGCTTCTGCGCCCATGCAGTCGTCATTTTGCGCATATAGCAAATCCATAATTTCAGAGCTTAATGCAAAGTCAAAACTGACGTTGAGTTCGTCGAGTCCGGCATCTTGTTCCGGTAAAAACTGCTGCGCCTTGGTCGTGACCCAATTGATAATCATCGCAATGCCTTTTCGTTTTGTTAAAATCAGACCGATTATGCGATATTACAATTAAATTTATATGACAGTTATAAGACAATAAGATGACATGAAAGCTTCAGGCTTACCTGGATTCATACAGACAAACTGTACTGAGGAAACGGACGATTTCACCCGTACGGGACACACTCACCACACTCTCCTGTTCTGATCGATGTAGCACCCTCCTGTTTTGGCGGTCCTTGGTCCATATCGGACAATGCGGCAAAAAATGGTAGAATCGCCGTTTTCCTGTAACCTGAGAACGTCTCTTAACCATGCCTAATCATTCAAAGCTTCCCCTTGAATCACTGAAACTGAATGTCGATTTAACTGGCTTTGAGTTCCCAACCACGGCTGAATGGCCCGATACCATATTGGGTCAGACCAGAGCCCAGTCTGCACTGGAGTTTGGCGTTGCGATGAGCAACCCCGGCTACAATATTTTTGTGATGGGCGAGCCGGGCTTGGGCCGGTTATCGATGATTACCAATCATCTCGATGCCCAGGCCAAAACGATGCCTGCGCCGCCATCCTATGCCTATGTCGATAATTTCGACAATTCGAGAGAGCCGCTGGCCGTTGAGTTGCCCACAGAGTATGGCCAAGTACTCAGCAAGGATATTGAGAAACTGATCGACAACCTGCTGGCAACTTTTCCTGCCGCCTTTGAAAGCCCCACCTATCAGCAAAAAAAGAGCGCTATCGAGCGCCAATTCACCCAATACTATAATAGCGCCATCGATCTGGTCGACAAGAAGGCCCAATCGTTAAATACCGCATTGTTCAGGGAGAATGAAACGATTTCATTTGCGCCTATCAAGGACGACAAGGCGCTGAATGAAGATCAATTTAGCCAATTGTCGATCCCTGAACGGGAAATCTTTCACAAACATGTCGCGGAACTGGAAGAATATCTGGGCGACGTATTACTGGAATTACCCCAGTGGCGCAGAGAGATGATGGAGAAAATCAGGCAACTGGACAATGACACCATCAGTCTGGCGATAGAGCCGCTGTTTGCCGAACTGAACGACAGCTACCAGAATATCGATGACGTCATCACTTATCTGGCGGAAATCAAAAAGAACCTCTGCAACACCATTGCCGATTACTTGATGCCGAGCCGAACGCCGGAGCCGCAAGACAATACCACCATCAAACGGCAGCTGTTGGCCGAGCTGTATGCGCCCAACATTCTGGTCGATAACAAGCAGGAAGGCGGCGCGCCGGTTATTTACGAACCGCATCCGATTTACCAAAACCTGTTCGGACGCATCGAATACGTCAGCGATCAAGGCGCATGGGTCACCAACTACCGGCGGATTTGCGCAGGTTCCCTGCACAGGGCCAACGGGGGTTATTTGATCCTCGAAGCCGAGAAACTGCTGACAAACCCATTCGTCTGGGAAGGCCTTAAACGCGCATTGAAATCCGGTTATATTGAAATCGAATCGCCTTATTCGGACTTGGGCATTAATACCATTACCCTAAAACCCGAAGTTATCCCGTTGAACATTAAAGTGATACTGGTCGGCTCCAGAGATATCTATTATTTGCTGGAAGAAATGGATGATGAATTTAACGAGATGTTTAAAATCCTTGCCGATTTTGACGAGTACATTCCGCGCACCGATGAGACGATGCAGCGCTTTATACTGCTGATGATCAAGCAGGCCGAAGATTCCGGGGCCAAGCCGTTAACGAAAGCAGCTATCGAATGTCTGATCGAGTACAGCTGCCGCATTGCCGAAAACCAGCATCATTTTTCCGCCCGTATCAAGGATTCGCTGG
Organism: Methylobacter sp.; assembly: GCA_036560465.1. GTDB lineage: Bacteria > Pseudomonadota > Gammaproteobacteria > Methylococcales > Methylomonadaceae > Methylobacter_A. The sequence goes on along the minus strand of DATBRD010000077.1, from coordinate 1,662 downwards.
AAATCATCGGCGAAGCCAACCTGTTCTGCAAGCGGGACAATCAGCCGGTTTGCGACCGGAAGCATATCGAACAAGCCTTGGGCGCAAGAGAACACCGCAACGGCAGACTGCCCGAGAACATACTCGAAGAAATGCTGGCCGGCACCATCCTGATCGATACCGAAGGCGAGGCGATAGGCAAGGTCAACGGCTTGACCGTGCTGGAAGTCGGCGGCAGCAGTTTTGGCGCGCCGGTGCGCATTACCGCCAGCGTTTATCCCGGCTCCCGAGGCATCGTCGATATTGAGCGGGAAGTGGAACTGGGCCAAGCCATTCATTCCAAAGGCGTCATGATCTTGACCGGCTATCTGGGGCACACCTATGCCCAGCAATTTCCGCTGGCCATATCCGGCAGCATCGCGATTGAGCAATCCTATGGCTATATAGACGGTGACAGCGCCTCGCTGGCCGAACTGTGCTGCATGATTTCGGCACTGACCCGGACGCCGATCAAACACAGCTTTGCAGTAACCGGTTCCATCAACCAGTACGGCGAAGTGCAGGCCGTGGGCGGCGTCAACGAGAAAATCGAAGGCTACTTCAGGCTATGCCAGGCGCGCGGCTTGAACGGCGAGCACGCTGTGATTATCCCGACCGCCAACAAGCGCAACCTGATGCTCAAGCAGGAAGTGATCGATGCCGTGGCGGCAGGCAAGTTTGCGGTTTATGCAGTGTCCTGCGTCGATGAAACATTGGAGCTATTGACTGGAGAACCGGCTGGCGTGTTAGACAAAGACGGCTTATACCCGGAAGGCAGCATTAACTGCAAAGCCATCTCCCGGCTGAAGGAGATTTCGGATATGGCGCTGGAGGAAGATGATAAGGAGGAAGGGGTTTAGCGTTAGTCTAAGAAGATTGCGGTGCCTAAAGTTAAGGTTTATTATCCGCTTTCACTATAAGTATTTATACGTAGATTGCTTGTGCTTCTATTTGACGCTATCTGGATTTATTTAGAATGTGCTAAATATATACAACTAAATGAAATAACAATGAATTTTAATTTTAATATTAGTTAGGCCACATCAGTAGAGATGCCGATATGTCACCAGAAAATATTCCAAATATGAAAACTGAAAATGCGAAAATTCTAAAATCAATGACTGATTTAGAAACGCGAGTAAAAAAATATAATGAAAATTTAAATAACTCAGGTGTGTGGCTGTTTTTAGCAACTTTAGGTTGCTGGAGTGTTGACCCTCCATATATAAAGATAATGGCAGTAGTATTTACTTTCACTATATTCTCTCATCAATTAATTACTCGACTAGATAGCTTTAAATTATTCAGCACAGATGTAACTAAAATTAAAGAAGCAATTGAAAAATCATCTTTATTAAAAGATTTAAAGCAATCGCGTTTATTTGAATTACAAGGATTAGAAAAAAAATGGTTTTCATACTCTAGGTTTTTAAAGCACATTCCTGCCTATTATTTGTCAGGTATTTTCTTAGTTACCTCAATGTTCTATTGGGTAGATCATATTGCCTCTCAAGAAGCTCATTTCAACCAACTGTTATAAAAAGCATTTTTAAACGCTTTCTGCCATAGGAGTTAACTGAAAGCCGATCTGCTCAGCACGTTTGGTTAAATTTTTAATGACTCGTTGGCGATATTTTTCTTCAT
>DATBRD010000076.1:0-11493 GCA_036560465.1 Methylobacter sp. | reverse complement strand
CCATCGGGCGTGTTGTCGAATTTTTTGTGTTTATATTTGTGAGTCTCTAGCCGAGCCACATCGAATTTGTGTTTGGCAATATCTACGCCGACGACAATTTGAAACATACCGACCTTCCTAAGCAATATAAAGAATCAAGAGCCGCGTAGGTCGGGCATGCTGTTTATGCCCGACATTTCCAATCTTCAATTGGTAATGGATTTTGGGTTTGATCGCCCCGTTCCTTTTTCGGGTGCTAAAATGTCGGGCAACGAAAAAGCTGTTACCCCGACCTACTTGGAAATCTTTATTATGCAATATCGTCGCGCTAAAACTCCCGGTGGCACTTACTTTTTCACCGTCGTGACTTTTCGACGGCGGAAATTTCTTTGCGAACCGAATAACGTCGAATTGTTACGCGCCGCGTTCCGGGCCGTTAAATCGGCTCATCCTTTTACGATTGACGCTTTCGTGCTGCTGCCGGATCACCTGCACTGTATTTGGACTCTGCCGCCGGGCGATCATGATTATTCGATGCGCTGGAACGCGATCAAAAACTATTTTACCCGTCGTTGCACGGATGCTTATAAATTACCGCCATCTCCATCCCAATGCCGTAAGCGGGCGCAAACTGTCTGGCAGCCGCGTTATTGGGAACATCAAATCCGGGATGAACGAGATTTTGAAAAGCACTGTGATTACATTCATTGGAACCCAGTAAAACATGGATTGACAGCGCATCCCGGCGACTGGCCTTATTCGAGTTTTCAGCGTTATCTTCGTTTTGGTTTTTATCCGCAAAATTGGACGATGGTGCCCGAGGTCGAGCAGAACGATATTTATGGAGAATAAGCCGGGTAGGGCGGGCACATGCTTTTCGTGATCACGCGGAACAAATCCGGCGGTGCAAATGGTGGGCAAAACCTGCGGTTGCCTTGCCAACAAATCAATAATCAACCGGCAGCCGCTCCGTCAATTCATCCCACCGAATCACAATATCCGGCAACACGCCGACCTGGGTTTCGCCATGCAATTCGTATAATTCTGGTTTGCCGTATTCGCCGTTCTCTAACCGGTACACGGTCAACACCCGGTCGATCGGGTGGACCAGCCAATATTCTTTGACGCCGTGGCGTTCGTAAAGATTACGTTTTTTGATCTGGTCGTGTCCGGCCGTGGCTGGCGACAACACTTCCACGATCCAGTCCGGAGCACCGCGCACGCCGCGCCGGTCCAGTTTGTCGTTGTCGCAGACCACCAACACGTCCGGTTGCACGACGGTATCGATGTTTTCATCCGCTTCATTATGCTTTGGCAGACGGACATCAACCGGCGCAATGAACGCGCGGCACGGTTTACCGATAAGAATGTTAGCCACCTGCCGATAAATTTCTCCCGCCACATCCTGATGCGCTAGATCAGGCGCCGGAGACATCGCATAGGCGCTGCCATCGATCAGCTCATAGCGGCTATCATCAGGCCAAGTCAGGTAATCGCCGTAGCAATGGCGCTGACTGTCTTTTAATGCTAAAGCCATATCCGTTTCCTCGTGTATTTCGCGCAGATGGTATTGAAAAAGCATAACACAGCGTTTATGCCGCGGGTACTATTTCTATGCTTGGTTTATCCCTTATATTCTTGAAAAAGCGCGGTTTTCTGCGTGGGTAAGCGCACAGACGAACGCTTGTTATAGATATAAGCTTTAAAACCCTGACAAAGGTGATTGAGGCTAATAATTTGGTTAAATATTACGTGTTTAGCTTTAATTCAAGCCTTGTCTGAACCGCATATTTTTTATAAACCGCTCAGATTGAGCTAACAGGAGCAAGATCATGACTAGAGCCAACGTTAACATCAATGCAATCAAGCCCCATATGCCTGTGGTGTGTTCTCAAGAAGGCCAGTTTGCCACTGTCGACCATATGGAAGGACAGGATGTCATTAAGTTAACCAAAGACAAGACCGGGCAGCACCATTACATTCCGGTAAGCTGGGTGACCTCAGTCGAAGGGGGCAGGGTTAAAGTCGATCGCCCGGGTGATCAGGCTATGAAAGAGTGGTCGACCACTCCCACGATACATTAAATAAAAACCCCAGCTCAATACTGTTGAGCTGGGGTTGCAAAGTGAGTTGGGCGAGGCTCGAAGCGGTCTGTTGCTTGTTTTGAATGCCGCTCTGTTAACGATTAAGGCAACAGTAGCATGGTTTGGAGAGGCTTATATTAATGGCCAACTTCCATAACAACCACGTCTATGCCGTTTTCCCTTAGGCGGCTGCGGATCGTGCTAACGCTGGCCATCTGGGTATAAGGCCCCATTTTGACCCGGTTCCAGACTACAGTGCCGACTTTTGCCTTCTCAACTTTGGATTCTATCCCCATTAGAGCCAGCTTGGCTCTTAAGGCGTCAGCGTCTTTAAATTCTCTGAACGATCCGGCCTGTAAAATATAACTGGCGATTTTCGCCTGTCCTACGCGTTCTTCTCTGGCGCGCGTGTTGATTTCATGATCCGGTACGATGACTTCCTTTTCCGGCAGGATGGTATAAAAATCAAATTGCGGCAGCACAGGCCCCGGCTCGGGCTTTTTCTCCTGCTTCGGGGCTTCGGCTTTTGCCTCTACAGGTTGGGCAGGTAAATTTTGTTGAGCGGTTACTTGCTTCGATCCGTTACTGCGCAAGTAAACCAGAAAGACTACAAACGAAATAATCAACGCAGTAATCAGCATCCATCGCCACAGACTGAGGCTTTTGGGGCCTGAATTTTGCCTGTATGACGAGGTATTCTTACTCTGCGTTCTATGTTTATAGTCTTTAGCCATATTACATTGCTTCAGGTGTGTTGATATTCAGCAAGTCCAAGCCGTTTGCCAACACCTGTTTTACAGCGCAGATCAAATTGAGCCTTGCATTGCGAATTTTGGCATCATCAACAAGAAATTGATGCGCGTTATAGTAAGTATGGAACTCGGTTGCCAATTCGCGCAAGTATTGAATCAGTTGATGTGGCTCGTACTGCAATGCCGCCCGTTCCAGCGTTTCTGGATAGCGCGTCAAGGTGCCCAACAGATTGGTTTCATGCTCTTCGGTCAGCAGCGTCAGGTTTGCCATGCCCGTCAGCAAATCCCGCTCCAGGTTTTTTTCATCCAATTGCCGCAATACGCTGCACACTCTGGCGTAGGCATACTGTACATAAAATACCGGGTTTTCGTTGGATCGGGAGGTCGCCAGCTTCAGGTCGAAATCCATGTGCTGTTCCGACCGGCGCATCACATAAAAGAAACGCGCCGCATCTTTGCCGACTTCATTGCGCAATTGCCGCAAGGTGACAAATTCGCCGGAACGGGTCGACATTTGCACTTTTTCATCGCCGCGATACAATGAGGCAAACTGCACCAGCAGCACCTTTAATTTCGACTCATCGGCCCCCAAAGCCTGCATGGCCGCTCTGACGCGGGGGATATAGCCATGATGATCGGCACCCCAAACGTTGATGATCTGGTCGAAACCGCGGTCCAGCTTGTTCATGTGGTAGGCGATATCGGACGCGAAATATGTGGACTGGCCGTTGTCGCGGACGACTACTCGGTCTTTCTCGTCGCCTAAATTGGCGCAGGCAAACCAGGTCGCGCCATCTTTTTCATAGAGATGGCCGCCGTCGCGCAAGCGTTGCAGCGCTTTTTCCACCGAACCGTCATCCATCAACTGGCGTTCTGAAAACCATTCCTGATAATCAACGCCAAACTCGCTTAAGTCGATTTTGATGTCTTCCAGAATATTGTCCAAGCCTATTTGAAAAAAGTCCTGATATAGAGAGGGCCCCAGCAAGGTTTTAGCGCGGGCTATCAGCGCATCGATATGTTCTTCCTTGTCGCCGCCCGCAGGCTCATCAAGTGGCATATCTTCAAACACCAGCTCTGCCGGTCTGCGATAATCATTGTCGGTGTTGTTGTGAATGTCATTGGCAATTTCGCGCACATATTCGCCGCGGTAACCATTGCTGGGGAAATGCACCACTTCGCCGCATTCTTCAAGATATCTGAGCCAGATACTGGTGGCAAGTATGTCCATCTGCCGGCCGGCATCGTTGACATAATATTCGCGATGCACGTCAAAGCCGACGGCCTGCAATAAATCGGCAACCACCGAGCCATAGGCGGCTCCGCGTCCATGACCGACATGTAAAGGTCCGGTTGGGTTCGCGGAAACGAACTCGACCTGAACTTTTTTACCGGCGCCGGCATGACTCAAGCCAAACTTCCGGCCTTCGTCGTGAATTTGCTTAACAATCTGATATTGGGCGGTAGGATCGATAAAGAAATTGATAAAGCCGGGCCCTGCCAGTTCAACTTTTACAATTGCATCATCTTGAGGCAAAGCGGCAATCAGTTTTTCAGCCAGTTGGCGCGGGTTTGTGCTTACTTGTTTAGCCAGCGTTAATGCCAGATTTGAAGCAAAATCACCGTGTTGCGGGTCACGGGTGCGGTCAATATTAATGGCTGGGATGATTTCCTGGGCGAGAACACCGTCTGATTTGAGTGTTTCCACGGATTGCAGGATAAGTTCCTCTATCTTTTTTTTCATTGCTTCACTGCGTAGGTTAGATCAAGTAAATAGGCGTGCATTATCCATTAAAATCATTCGATTATCCATTCAAACAAAATCAATATCAATCCACTGGATAACAGAATGGCTAACTTGGCTTCTTGTTTGTGCTGTTTCATTATGGAAACGAGCAAAGTGTGAGCAGTATGCAAAGAGTAAGGCAGGGCAATTACGATGCCCCCAAGGAAAGGAGCTAGAGCAGTGTAAAGGATGTGCCGAGACTTAACGTTAAGTCTCGGCAGGGAAGCGGCTTATTTTTTGGTGAAATACATGTAGGTGCCGTACTTATTATCTTTAAGCACCATGGTTGTGTCGGTTTTTTCTACTAACGAGTAAACATCATACTTACCTGCTCTGCCCAATATGCTGACTTTTAAATTGCCGTCTTCAACAATATAGTCAACTGCCGGCGCATCATAGGGGTTGCCTCTGACTTGAGGAATATCTTTTTGGATCAGCTGGCTGTTATCAATCACCCAGGTCATGCCCATAGGTTTTTTTTCAGTGTCTTCCGGCGATTTTTTTGTATATTCCAGAAACCAGCTGCCGATGATGTCTTTATTGGAATTTAGGGGGGCGGCAAATGCAGCCATGCTTGATAAGCCTAACAACAAGGATGCCGCAAATAAGAGTTTGATTTTTTTCATTATGCTTTCCTGAGTTAAAAAACTGAGTATAAAACTACGATTTCTCTAGCAGCGCTATTGTACAAGAAACCTAAGCCGGGCAGCATTTAACTTTGTCTTTGTAGGGTTTCTTCGGCAATTTTCATGCTTAGTTAAAAAGGCAAGGCAATGCCGGGTTTGATCTTTTTCATCAAAGGCCTGAATTGCTCTTGAATGCTGCGCATTGCCGCTTCCGAATCGGCCTCAAAACGGATGACCAGCGACGGCGTGGTGTTTGATGCCCGCACCAACCCCCAGCCGTTCGGAAAGTCGACGCGGAGTCCGTCTATATCGGTGATTTTGCCGCCGGTAAACTCCGCTTCTGCAAGCAGGCTATCCATAAAAGTGGAGCTTTCACCTTCTTCCAGCGCGACATTCAGTTCCGGCGTATTGATGCTGTCGGGAAAATCGGCAAATACCTCGGCGCTGCTGCGCGTGTCTTTGGACAGTATTTCGAGCAAGCGCGCGGCCGAATATAAGGCGTCGTCAAAACCGAACCAGCGATCATTGAAATAAATGTGCCCGCTCATTTCGCCGGCCAATTTGGCGCCGGTCTCTTTAAGTTTGGCTTTCATCAAGGAATGCCCGGTTTTCCATAGGGTCGGCCTGCCGCCGTATTTTGTGATCTGATCGGTCAAATGGCGGGAGCATTTAACGTCATAAATGATTTCCGATCCGGGCTTGCCTGCCAGCACATCTTTGGCAAACAACATCATTTGCCGGTCCGGCCAGATAATCTTGCCGTTTGAATCGACAACGCCCAAGCGGTCGCCATCGCCATCGAAGGCGATGCCGATGTCAGCCTTATAATGTTTGACGGTTGCAATCAATTCGCTCAGGTTTTTAGGGTTGCTGGGGTCCGGATGATGATGAGGAAAAGTCCCATCAATGTCGCAGAATAGCTCCATGACTTCACAGCCCAGCGTTTTTAGCAGCATGGGGCCCAGCTCGCCGGCAACGCCGTTGCCGCAGTCCAGCACAACGCTCAAAGGCCTGGCAATACGCACATCTTCAGAAATAATGCCTATGTATTCGTTGCTGAATTGGCTGTTCTGTTCGATGCTGCCGAGTTTGTCCGTGGCATAGGCTTGGCAGTCAATGCAGGTTTTAAGTTGCTGGATTTTTTCGTCGGCCAGCGTTTCGCCGTTGATGACCATTTTCAGGCCGTTATAATCGGCAGGGTTATGGCTGCCGGTAAGCATCACGCCGGAGCGTCCTTCGGTATGCCGCGCCACAAAATAAAGCACTGGCGTAGGGACCATGCCTATATCCAGCACATTGAGTCCGGTTGCAATAATCCCTTTAGCCAGGGCTTCCGCTAATACCGGGCTGGAGGTTCTGCCATCGCGGCCGACCACGATTTTTTTACAGCCATGCGCTTTAGCCTGGGTGCCCAGCGCGCGGCCAATGTCGTAAACCACTTCTTTAGTCAGCGTCTTGCCGACTATGCCCCGGATGTCATAAGCCCTGAAAATAATATCTGTACCCGCCGTTTTTTTGCTGGAAATAGACATGTCAAAAAAGTCCGGCACGGTTTTTTCAATTATTTCCGGTTTGTTGGGCGCGACAGCGGGTTTATTAATATTGATGTCGTCGGCTGGTGCTTTAGGCGGCTGTTCCATGCGTTGCTCTATCACCTCTGTTTCTGAAGTAACGACTGATTTAACCTCCATGGCTGGAGAAAATGTTGCCAGACTGTCGTCGGCAACAGGCGCGGCCATGAAATCGTCGAAGTCAGTAAAAAAATCGTTCGTTTCGGCAACGCTTTTATCGCTGGTTACATCGCTGTGCTCATTATCCAGAACCCGTTTGAACTGTGTCAGGGTTGACATAACGCGGTTAACTTCTGCTAGCTTGACAGGGTACTCACTTTGCAATTTATTAGTCATCATGTCCTTACAGGCTTTGAGCACGCTGCCCAGATCGTGCTTCAGCAGAGTCGAGAGCTTCCGGTACCCCATAAAAAAAGCCAGCAGCGCTAATAACGCCGGGAAAATAACTATGCCGGCAATGAGAGCCAGTCCTTCGGAACTTGCACTGTCGGCATACTGGTAATGCAGTTGCCAACCGGTATTGGCTACTGGCACTTGCGCATCAATGTTTTGCTCTGCACTAACCGGTCCGCCGGCAGCGCCTAATACCAGTGTTGCTTGCTTCAGTTCAAGATGCCCGCCTTTTAGCTCCGCGCTCTGTACGATTTTACTGATAAAGTCATAGTTCAAACTGGCCAGAATGACACCGACCACTTGGCCATTCTGCATAATTCCACGGACGATCGCCAGATGCCGGTCAGGCCCGTTATCGCCTTGTATTGCCGGCAATTGATTTTTAGTAAACGTTTCCCGCACCATGTCCAGATCGGCGTAACCCATTTTGGGCACGCTTTTGTCATCAAGCTCGCTGACGCCGGGCAATAACAGCCTGACCTTCAGAATGAAGGGCAAATGCTTTTCAAGTTTTTCGGACATTAAGGTTAATTGGGCAGCGTCTGCGCTGGTGACCGCAGACAACACTTCGGGATCCTGCGCCATTTTTTCCAGTATGTCGGTTAGCAGATTGATCTGTGCCGATATGCCCAATGCGACACTTTTGGCAACTGCTGCCGTTGAGTCTTGCTTTGCTTGCGCGACTTGGGACGCACCGGTCCAGTAAACGCCGGCCCCGGTTGCTAAAACCATTAAAACAGCCAGCGCTGACAATAAGGAGAATAGTCGTATCATGTTTGTGGCTCCATGGAAAAAACGGCTTAATGACGACCCGTATGACCAAAGCCGCCGGCACCGCGCAAGCTTTGATCAAATTCGTCGACTTGTTCGAATTCCACCTGCACCACCGGCACAAAGATCATTTGCGCGATGCGTTCGCCGATATTAATCGTAAAAGCGGTGTTTCCCCGGTTCCAGCAGGATACGAAAACCTGGCCCTGATAATCCGAATCGATCAGTCCCACGAGATTGCCTAGCACGATACCGTGCTTATGCCCCAGACCGGATCGGGGCAACAACACCGCGGCCAATTGATGATCATCGATATGAATAGCCAGCCCGGTCGGAATCAATACCGTTTCGCCCGGTTTCAACTCGACCGGTTCGTCCAGGCAGGCGCGTAAATCCAATCCCGCCGAACCGGATGTGGCATATTCAGGCAACGGAATATCTTTGCCCAAGCGGCCGTCCAGAATTTTAAGCTGTATTTTTTTTGTGCCTTTCATGTTCCATTCTCTCTACGATTAAGCTGATTAGTTGCTCGGCCAAGCGATTTTTGTCGGTCATTTCGAGGGTTCTGCGACCATCTTTCCAGAACACCTGCAATGCGTTTTGCTCACTGTCAAAGCCGCCCTGATCGCGCCCTACCCAATTGGCCGCAATCATATCCAGGTTTTTTCGCACCAATTTATCCAGCGCGTATTGTTCAAGATCATGGGTTTCTGCGGCAAATCCGACCGTGAATGGGCGGGCAGGGAGTTGGGCAACTTCCGCCAGAATATCTTTGGTTTTTTGGAGCGTTAGCGTTAGCGCGGTTTGGCCGTCTTGTTTTTTTATTTTTTCGTTTTCCATCAGGGCAGGGCTGTAATCTGCGACAGCTGCAGCGCCGATGTAAATATCATGTTCCGGGGCTTTGGCGATGACCGCCGCATGCATTTGCTCGGCTGTTTCTACGTTGACCAAGTGTGCATTAACTGGCGCGGCCAGCGATACAGGGCCGCTGACCAGCGTGACCTTGGCGCCTGCTTTTAATGCGGCCTTGGCAAGTGCATAGCCCATTTTTCCGGAACTGCGATTGGTGATGTAGCGGACGGGGTCCAAAGGTTCGCGGGTGGGACCGGCGCTGATTAAAACCTTGAGCCCGCTTAAACATTGTGGGGTCGGTTCAGCCATTAAATGATCGCAGATTTCCACAGGCTCGGACATCCTGCCGAAGCCGGTTTCGCCGCAGGCTTGATCGCCCTGCTCGGGGCCGAGCACGATAACGCCGTGGCTTTTGAGTTTCTGGATGTTTTCCTGAGTGACCGGTTTATGCCACATGGCCTGATTCATGGCCGGGGCAATATAAATAGGGCAGGTGGCTGCCAGATACAGTGTCGATAATAAATCGTCCGCCAGGCCGTGACTGCATTTTGCAATGGTATTGGCCGTTGCCGGGGCGATAATCAATGCATCGGCCCAGCGTGCCAGATTGATATGCCCCATCGAATTTTCTTCATCCGCATCAAGCAGTTCGCTATGCACCGGGTGGCCGGACAGCGCCTGAAAAGTCAGCGGGCTGACAAACTGCATGGCTGATCGGGTCATCACTACGCGCACTTTGGCGCCTCGTTTCCGCAACAGCCTGACCAGCTCAGCCGACTTATAGGCAGCAATGCCGCCGCTGACAGCCAATAAAATATGCTTGTTAATAGTGATGCCTGAAGAAAAGTTGAACAAATGATGACATTATGGCAAGGATGAGGAAATTCTTCTATGCTTAAATTCCTACCGTACAGAGGGAAACCCATGTCCATTAAAGATTGGTCGGCTGAAGATCGGCCCAGAGAAAAACTATTGCGGCGCGGTTCAGCCGCTTTAACCGATGCAGAGCTGCTGGCTATTTTTTTGCGTACCGGCTTGCCCGGCAAATCCGCAGTTGACCTGGCTCGTGAGTTGTTGAGCAATTTCGGTTCTTTAAAGGCCTTACTTGGCGCCGACCAGCAAAGTTTTTGCGAAGGCAAAGGATTAGGCGAAGCCACTTATGTCCAGCTCCAGGCCGTATTGGAAATGGCTCGGCGACATTTTAAGGAAGCCCTGCAGCGCGGCGATGCGCTGACCAGTCCGGACATCACCCGCTCCTATCTCAGCGCGCAGTTGCGCGGCTACAGCTATGAAGTGTTTGCCTGTCTATTTCTTGATAACCAGCACCGGGTCATACAACTGGATGAATTGTTCAGGGGCACCATAGACGGCGCCAGCGTTTATCCGAGGGAGGTTGCCAAGCAGGCGCTTCGCCATAATGCGGCAGCGGTCATTTTTGCCCATAATCACCCGTCCGGTATTTCCGAACCCAGCCAGGCCGATAAACACATTACCGAGAAGCTTAAGCAGGCCTTAGCCTTGTTTGATATACGGGTGCTGGATCATTTTATTATCGGTGACGGACAGCCTTACTCATTTGCAGAGCATGGTTTGTTGTGATGAAAACGCCTGGAAATGATGGTCTTCTCTTTAAAATAGCCGGTTTTTAAAGTCAATAAAGTGGAATTAAAAAATACCTGAAGCTCTGCTTGATGCCACACATCCAGCTCAATAGCGAGCCCACCTAATAGGTAACAGCACTTATTGATTGAATAAATTGAATGTCCTACCCTAATATCGCTTATGCAACACCAACTTATTTTTGAGGAATGAAAACATAACCGGCAAAATGTAGACCAATGTAGATTACCGTCTTTTTCGCCGTGATGAAAACTTTCAAAAAGGGTGTTATGGAGCAATGACTGATTGGGATTTAACGTCTTGCCTTTAGTAATAAAAATGTCGGCCGATAAGGAATGCTAGATCGACATGACCGACATGATTGAAGCGCAAGCGTAAGTTTAATAAATTCGCTTTGAGGAAATCATCATGAAAAACATCGCATGGATATTTAACATCATTGTTCAAATCACATTAATGGTAGTGCTGCTCTTTGACCGTAAAACTTATTTGCACTGCGTTGACCTTGACAGCTAACTAACATGGAATAGAACGATTCTTGGACTTTTATGAATGAAGTTGGGCCAGCCCCTGACTTTTTTCAGGGGCTGGCAATAGGCTATATGAGTAGAGTTTCTTAATGTTAAGGGCAGTTTACATGCGGGTTACATTTAAATCTCAATAATGAAAAAAGAATATGGTATTAACAAAGCAAAATAACAGCTGCTGCTATGCTCGCCTTTCTTTAATCTAGCGGAGACTATCTAGATGAAAGACGCAAAGATAACACCTCTGACAATACAGCAATATGCGGATATCTCCGAACACATTTACGATGAAGTCGACAGGGTTGAGTTCGCCGGAATGATTGCAGCCAAGTGCACCAAGCATCCAGAATACGGAGACATTATCCTTATTTCATCCTCTCACGGTGACTGTTTAATTGTTTAGTCCCGCATTTAACTGGTTAGGATTAACAACAAAAATTTCCGGTTTCTTATCGTACCATTGCAGGATGGCCTCAAAGGGTTTCTTCCGTCCTAGGGCTCTTAATTTAAGGTTGAAGTTGTAGTTTAGCAG
>DATBRD010000075.1:0-14320 GCA_036560465.1 Methylobacter sp. | reverse complement strand
GTTGATAAGCTAATGTCGTCAACTTAGATTAGATATAGCAAAAAATTCTCCCTCATTTAATGCATTGATTGTGAGTTACCCGCCCACAAGAAGTACGGCTTTCTCATAAAAGCTTTACTTGCTTGAGCATTGATCCCAGGTAAAGATAAAATCGGTGAAATTCTCTATGGCAATCTGAAAGTTTCTCGGTAACGTTTTTCGGCTTGCAATAGCAAAAACTGAAGTTTTGACAGTTTGGATATTTCTCGGCCGCAAGCTTAGCATGACAAATATGACATTTGTGTGAATTAAAGATTGTGGCTTTGAGACAAACTAAGAATATCTCGACTGTCCACAATTGGCCGGTTTGAGTGATTCAACCAACAGACCGAAGTCGACATTGCTGCCATAGGAATCCAAATAGCCGACTGCCCTGCCTCGTATCCAGTCAGGCTAACAAATTTATTTTTAAAAAAGAAAATGGTTAAAGAATCGATCAAAACATTCGGTAGACTGTATAGTTTTTCATAGGTTCAAAGCAAATAAGAGTCTAAAAATTCAAATAGCTTTACCTTCTACTTTAATGCGCCTTCGCTATCGCTTTGTATTTTATGAAACCTATTGCCAGCTGGGCAGAACTGTCGTTCATTTCCCCAAAACTTCCGATTGCAGTCATTTAACCGATGTTGATAACACAGAACACAGCGATTTAACCGACGCTGATATCGGCAATAAGCACACATTACTAAGTGGTCAAGACGCTCAAACTTAGTTTTATTTCCTATGGCTAGCGTATTTTGTTCGACCTCTAATACGATATAAAGATGCCCCGCTTGATCTATTAAGGTGTCATTATCCATTTTTAATTACCCTCCAGTTATTACTTGTTAAGCTGTTAAAAACGTCCAAGCCCCCTGTGCATAGCAGAGACCCTTAGTATTTTTCCAATCGATAAATGCGTCTGAAAATGGAAAAATAAATTCCTATAATTCCGCCTCTATTTAAGTCTCTTTCATTAATTGCCTATTATCATTTCAAAGCAATTGTCTCAGCTCGATTAACGAACTCAATTGTCACTTTGCCTTCCTGAGCTAACCAGCCGATGCCGCGTTGAATCGTTTTTTCATCTACTTCGGTTTCTCGAATCAATTTTGCGACGGTAGTGGGGCCATGTTTATCCAGATATTCCCATATAGTGCCTGCACTAGTACCAATGATGTCTGACATAATATTTCCTTATTTGATAGTTATTGAAACAATTATCTCCACCAGCTTGGCCGATGGAATGAATGTTTTTAATTTCAAAGAGGTAATTCGGCAATCCGTACGACACGAACCCTATGGCTTTCTTTTGCTACCTCACAGCAGCATTAGCTTTCTCTCAATCGTAAGCTTAACATTACAAATATTACATTTGCGTGAATTAAAGATTGTGACTTAACCCAAGAAAATTTCGAATGACCGCACTTGGCCGAGGGTGATGATATGGACTCCTCTCTTTCCTACGGTGCCATAATGCACCTAGCTGATTAATAAAAACTCAAAGGAGCCCAACATGACTATTAGCGTGATCTGTTTAGATATAGCAAAACGAGTCTTTCACGTGTATACGATCCAGACAGACGGCAAGGTGATCAAGAAGATGTTAAGACGCCAGCAAGTCTTGGCATTCTTTGCCAACTATCCTGCGAGTCTGATCGGAATGGAAGCTTGCGCCAGCTCACATTACTGGGCAACAGAACTGATGGGGCTGGGCCATGAAGTCAAACTGCTCAACGCCAAGCATGTGAAAGCCTTCGTCAAAGACAACAAGAATGATTTTAATGATGCGGAAGCGATTTTTGATGCGGTCACAAGACCCAATACCCGAACTGTTGCGATTAAAACCGTGGAACAACTCGATATCCAATTGATTTATCGCCTACGACAAGAGGCGGTGAAACGGCGCACCGCACTGGTCAATCAGATCCGTGGCTTATTAGGCGAGCGCGGCATCGTCATTGAACAGGGCGTCAGCCAGGTCAGAAAACGCCTGCCGGCATTGCTGGAAGAGACGGAAAATGCCTTAACACTTCTCAGCCGTGCGGCCTTTGCTGAGCAATATGAGCGCTTGTTGGCAGTCGATAAAGAGATTAAACGCTATGACCAACAGATCAGCCAGCTTTGCCAAGCGAATGAGCTCTGCAAGAGATTGGCTGAGGTGCCGGGTGTAGGCCAGCTGATCGCGACCATGGCAGCCGGAGACTTAGGTCAAAATCAGCATTATGGCAATGCCCGGCATTATTCGGCCAGCCAGGGGATCGTTCCCAGGCAGTGTAGCAGTGACGGCAAATCGGTGTTACTCGGCATCAGCAAGCGCGGCAATAGTTACCTGAGGACCTTATTGATCCATGGCGCCCGGTCTGTGCTACGCACCTGTCATCACAGAGAGGACCAGCTCAGTTTATGGCTACAGCAGCTGATGAAGCGACGTGGCTTCAATGTGGCGGCCGTGGCATTAGCGAATAAAAACGCTCGGATTCTCTGGGCCTTGGCCAACAAGATGGAGCGTTATCAAACGGCTGTCAGCGCTTAATCACATTCAGCCTACTTTTTTACCCAGCGAGTAAAACCAGATTTCGGAGTTGATAACCCTCATTGATGACGACAACAGGTCAGACCGGTGCTTTTAAAATCCGTTTGACACAGCGGTTCTTTGGAATCCGACAGAGTGTTTTGAGATAAAAGCGCGCGGATAGATTCATCAAGGCTGAAAAGCGAAGTCTTTCACATCTAAAGCCGGATATATGTTAGCAATCTTGATCTCTGTTTGAAGGCTTCAATAAAGTGGTTATTTTCTTGCAATAATCGAGGAGTCCATATATGTGTCAAAACGTAGAACTTGAAAAGATAGTGGTTTAATAATGCCGGTTATCAACCCAAATACCGATAACTGTGGAGTTAATCATTAAAAAAGCGCTCATTTTAAGATGTTTAGTGGCATAATTTTAACTTCAGGCCGATGCGATCACGAGTTTTGACACACCCCTCGATTGAACTCGTACAAGACCTCATCGGCAAGCCACCAGAATTCAACACTCCGCTTCTATTAAGTATTTGTGCTGATGGTGTATGGAGTTCAAGAAAGGGTATCTTGATTAAAAAAGGAGGAATGATTAGCAGCTTTTGACCCAATATGCCAAAATATTTCATTCCCTTTCGTTAACTTTGAACAATTGCCGACAGAACTCTATTGCAGATGCTTAAACAGCTATTAGAGCTGTTATGGCTATCGCAATGACACCTAAATAATTCAGCCAATCGTCGATGTATCTATAGATTGTTAGCCAAGCACGTTTATTTGTAACGGTCAGTTTGTGGAAACCCCCATGCAGAATTATCATCCACCCGAATACAAGAAGCTACAGTTTCACTGCATTCATTGCGGCGTCTATTCAGAGCAGTCATGGCAAAATTTTTACTGCTGGAATAGATTTCACGGTGGATATTCTATCCATGCCCCCCTGGAGTTTTGCGTATGCGAACACTGTAAAAAATGGTCGTATTGGTACGACGGACGCCTGATAGTTCCTTCGGTAGCGCTTGTTCCTGCGGCTCATGTAGACATACCGCCAGAGTGTGCCGCGGACTATAACGAGGCAAGAAGCATTGTTGAACTTTCTCCCAGAGCGGCATCGGCTTTGCTGAGGCTTTCGCTTCAGAAATTGATGATTGCGCTTGGAGAGAGCGGCAAAAACATTAACGAAGACATTGACAGCCTTTTTGAGAAAGGGCTGCCTGTTGAGGTGCGTCAAGCTCTCGACTCTTGCCACATAGAAGAGAACAATGCAGTTAAGCCGGGTGAAATTGAGATAAATGGTTCGGCGGAAGTTGCCTGTAGCTTATTCAACATCATTAACTTCATTATTGAAGACAGAATATCGAGGCCGATGCAAATTCAGTCTCTGTTCGCAGAGATTCCCGAAAGCGTTAAAAATGCAGTCGAAAGACGTGATGAACATGATACGTAAACGAGCGTCGGGCTTTGTTGCCGTAAGTGCGACGGAGCAAATTTGGCTTGGTAGGTTGCTCGTGAATGATCAGTGTGAAACAAGATTGCGATAGCAACAGCATATGATTTCCGAAGGAGTCATTGTCATTAATGATGTATTTGTTGTTTGGTTGCAATTTTTCGCCTGCCTGGTGTTGGTGGGCTATGCCGGAGTCAAATTGACCGTTTATGGTGACGCCATAGCCGATAAAACCGGCTTAGGCGGCAACTGGATAGGTTTTTTGTTGATAGGTATAGTCACGTCCGTTCCGGAATTGACCAGCGGAATCAGTGCCGTAACCTTGGCTGACGCGCCCAATCTTGCGGTTGGCGCTATTTTTGGCGCCTGCATTTTCAACTTGGCTATTATCGTGATTCTGGATCTGTTGTATCGCAGAGAATCTATTTATCATTGCGCGAGCCAGGGACATGTTCTTTCCGCCACATTCGGAATAGCAATGCTCGGTTTTAATGGTTTGGGGATGACTTTGGCCCTGAACAAGGAAGCTTTCGCGTTAGGGCACATCGGCGTCTACAGCCCGGTCATATTGATTTTATATGTGGTCGCCGTTTATACGGTTTTCAGTTACGAAAGCCGTCAGATCAAGTTATATACGGAACAAGAACCGGATGCCTATCCCAATCTTTCGCTGAGCGCCGTTATCGTACGCTATCTGGCCGCCGCCTTAGTCGTTATCATCACAGGCATTTGGTTGCCAATGGTCGCCAAGCAAATTGCTTTGATCATGCATTGGCAAGAAAGTTTTGTTGGCACCTTGCTGGTTGCATTCATCACGACTGTTCCGGAAATGACCGTTGCAGTGACAGCGGTTAGGATCAATGCTCTGGATATGGCTATCGGCGGTATTTTCGGGAGTAATCTGATGAATAACGCGATTCTTGCGGTCGAAGATATGGTCTACCAACACGGGCCGCTTTTTTCTAAGGTCTCGCCGGTTCATACTGTTTCGGTTATGACGTCGTTAATCATGACGGGATTTGCCATCATTGGTTTGTTTTTTCGCCCTGAGCGCCGTATATTGAGAATGGTAGGCTGGATCAGCTGGGTATTGTTATCGCTTCTTTTGATAAATTCATACTTCCTGTTTATCAACGGTCAAACCGTCTGATTAAACGTTCTATTAAGTTTATTATTGGCTGACCACGATGGCGGACTCCGATACGCACGATAACAAACCGCAACATTATCTGCTGATCGTTCATGATCGAGTTGCCGGACGAACGCGCATCAAGGTACCCGGTCTGTATCGAAACGACCGTTTGCGCGCGAACCTGGAATCGAGATTAACGGTTCTAGATGAAATCAGGCTCGTGCACGCCAATACCTTAACCGGTAATCTGCTGATTGAATATGCAGCGCCCCAAGATACCCGGGAAATGCCGGCCAGTATTGCCCAATTGCTCGAAGTGGAATTAGGCTGTCCGATTATTCGTCATACCGAGAGTATCGATCGTCCGCCGAAAAAAATAACAAAGCGAAAACCTAAAAAAGCGCTGCGAAGACCCGAAGTCAAAGAATATCCAGCTCAGCCTTTACAGTTATGGCACACGTTTTCTGGCGTCCGGGTCATCAGTTTCGTAGAAGGAAGTGAACAAGGTCTGACGCAAGAGGCGGCGGCGCAAAGGTTGGCAACGTTCGGCTATAACCGATTATCTGAGCCGGTCGGGCGTTCCTCTTGGCAAATGTTTTTACAGCAATTTGTGTCCGCTCCGGTGGCAATGCTCGGTGTAGCGGCTGTTGTTTCATTGGCGACAGGAGCCGTCGCAGATACGGCCGTTATCGTGACTGTGGTCATGATCAATTCGGTTATCGGTTTCGTGACCGAAAAATCGGCGGAAAAAACCATTAATGCACTGGGTCAATTGACTCCTGAAACAGCGATAGTGGTCCGTGACGGGAAAAAACAGGAAATTTCAATGCCGGAAGTGGCGTTAGGCGACATCCTGGCCTTGGCTCCAGGCTCTTATATTGCGGCCGATGCCCGTTTATTGGATAGCCATCGCTTAACCCTGGACGAATCGCCGCTAACCGGCGAGAGCCTTCCGGTCAGCAAAAACCACGAATACTTAGGCGAAGAGGATACCGCTTTAGGCGACCGGCAAAATATGATTTATATGGGGACGACGGTGACCGGAGGGAACGGCCGGGCGATAGCCGTCGCCACCGGTCGGCATACCGAAATCGGCAAAATTCAGGATTTGGTGGGGGAAACAAAAACGCCGGTGACCCCGATGCAAATGCAAATCGATGACATGGGCATGCAGTTGGCTTTGCTCAGTTCAGGCATCTGCGTACTGGTGTTCATGGTCGGCCTTTTGCGCGGCCGCCCGTTACTGGAAATGTTGATGTCGTCTATTTCCCTGGCAGTCGCCGCAGTTCCTGAAGGGTTGCCGACCGTGGCGACTACCACGCTGGCGCTGGGAATCAAGGATATGAAAAGCCGGAAAGTGCTGATTCGTCAATTGCCTGCTGTTGAGAATCTGGGGTCGGTGCAAGTCATCTGTCTTGATAAAACCGGAACGCTGACTTTAAACCAAATGAGTGTGGTGGCGCTGCAAACGTTGCAAACCGGTATAAAAGTCAAAGAGGGGGGCTTTTATCACGAAGACGCTAAAGTCGATCCATACCGGATCGATGCAACATTGCGGCAGCTGATGGAAGTGCTGGTGCTTTGCAATGAATCGACGCTCGCCAACACGCGAACTGGCGATTTACAAGGTTCGCCTACCGAGAACGCACTGCTCCAGGTAGCTATGGATGCCGGCGAAGACGTACATTTTTTAAGAGCGCATCGTCCTACGGTTAAAATGGATTACCGCGCCGAAGATCGCCCTTATATGGTTAGCATTCATGCCTTGCCGGACGGGCAATTTTTTTCGGCCGTTAAAGGCAGCCCTTTTGAGGTTCTCGAACTTTGCCAACGATGCAGCATCGATGGACGGCTGGAAGTTTTGTCCGAAGAACAGCGTAAATCGATTTTAACCTGGAACGAAAGGCTGGGCGACGATGCTCTGCGCGTGCTGGGTGTCGCCTATTGCATTACCGAGGATATAAACGGCTATAAACAGCGAGAGCTTATTTGGCTAGGGCTAGTCGGCATGGAAGATGTGATTCGCCCCGACATGGAAGCGCTTATGGCCCAGTTCCATGATGCCGGCATTGAAACGGTGATGATTACCGGCGATCAAAGCTCGACCGCTTATTCGGTAGGCAAACGGCTGGGCTTAAACGGCGTTAATGGGAAATCGTTGGAAATTATCGATTCAAGCCATCTGGAAAAATTGGACCCTTCGGTTCTGGCTGGTTTGGTGGATCGTACTACGGTTTTTTCCCGTGTCAGCCCGGCGCACAAATTGCGTATTGTTGAAGCGTTGCAGCGGAATGGAAAGGTTGTTGCGATGACCGGCGACGGAATTAACGATAGTCCCGCGCTTAAGGCCGCCAATATCGGCGTCACGCTGGGCGAAAAAGGGACTGATGCAGCGCGCTCGGTAGCCGATGTCATCTTGGAAGACGACGATTTGAAAACCATGGTGACGGCGATACGCGAAGGTAGGGCTATCTATGACAATATCCGTAAAAGCCTGCACTTTCTGCTGTCGACCAATCTCAGCGAAATCGAAGTGATGCTGGTCAGTGCGGCTGTGGGCGGGGCCGAAATTCTTAATCCGATGCAGTTATTGTGGATCAATTTAATCACCGATATTTTTCCCGCTCTGGCCTTGGCAATGGATCCACCGGAGTTTGATGTGCTCAAACGACCGCCGCGCGATCCGAATGCGGCCATTGTCAATCGCAGCGATTATAAAAAATTGATTCGGGAATCAGGCATTATTACGGCCGGGACTTTAGGCGTTTACGGTTACAGCTTCCTGCGCTACGGTCCCGGACAAAATGCCAGCACCCATGCTTTTATGTCGCTGACAATCGCTCAGTTTCTTCATGCCTATCGATGCCGCTCGGAGCATACTTCTATTTTTGATTTAAAGAACCGCCCGTCCAATCGCTATCTCGATACCGCCGTCGGTTTGTCAGCATTGATGCAAGCGCTGGCAGTGATCTTGCCGCCTTTGCGTAGGCTGCTAAGGCTGAGTCCGGTAGGCGCTTTCGATATGATCGCCATTCTGGCCGGTGCAGGATTGCCGTTTATTGCCAATGAAGCCATCAAAGGGATCAACCTTAACAGCTTTATTCAGGGGAATGAAAATGATCACTGACTTTGTTTTTACTTCTCAATCCGTCACCGAAGGGCATCCCGACCGTCTTTGCGATACCATCAGTGATGCTATTGTCGACGCCTTCCTCCGGCAAGACGCCACGTCCAGGATTACTGCGGAGTGTGCGCTGTCAAAGAATGTATTATTTCTTGCAGCGCGGTTTGCCAGCGAAGCGATTGTCGATATTCCTGAAATAGCGCGCATTGTGATCAACGGCGTCGGTTACCGGCCTGACGATTTCAATGCTGCTGAATGTACTGTTGTGACCAGTTACATAGAACAAGCGAAAGCCTCCAGGGAAGTCGACTTTTCAAACATTGAAGACGAGCAAATCGATCGAATCAGTGTTTCCCATCAAACCACAGTGTTCGGATACGCTTGCCGGCAGACTCCGGAATTAATGCCGCTTCCGATCAGTCTGGCCAATCAATTGGCCCGGCAACTGTCCAAAACCAGGCGAAATGCCGGTATTGCTTACTTATCGCCGGACTGCACTTCTCAAGTCGGTGTTGAATTTGCGAATGACGCGCCGAGCCGAATCGATAGCATTACCCTTGTTATCGGTTTCGACGATCCCCATACGCCGCTTTCATTTGCAGAAATCGAAGAAGATCTTCGGCATCATGTTATTAACCCGGTGTTTAAAAATGCGCCGATCAAACCGGACAGTTTGACCCGTATTACGATTAATCCCAATGGCCCTTATATCCGTAGCGGCCCTGCCACGCATTCAGGCATGACCGGCCGGAAAACCGACAGTGATACCTATGGAAGTTTTGCCAGGCATTGCGGATCTGCGTTGAGCGGCAAGGGACCTTCCCGCATCGACAGAGTCGGCGCTTATGCGGCCCGCTATGCCGCCAAAAATATCGTGGCGGCAGGTTTGGCGGAACAATGTGAAGTCCAGCTGAGTTATAGCATCGGCTTTTCCGGCCCGGTCAGCGTTTATTTGACGACCAAGGGGACGGGAGTTATCGAGGATATAGAGATTCGAAAGCGGCTGCTCAGGCATTTTGATTTTCGTTTGGGAGCTATTATCAGGGACTTGCAGCTACAAGAGCTTACGAAAAAACATGGCGGCGTTTTTTATCAGCAATTGCCGGCCAACGGCCATTTTGGCGCTAATGATTTGCCTTGGGAAAAGACCGACAAGGCCGAATTGCTTGTCAAATGAAAGCCCTGGCTATGCAACCTGGAAAAAACCAGCGAAAGCCTTTTTAACCGATTTTTTTGGCTTACTCGTTATTAATGGAAGAGGTTATGTTTTCTTCCCTCAATAATTCAATAGCGTACCAAAGCAGGCTGGATGCGGGCGCCATAATATTTCCCCTGGTGATCTGGTGAATAGCTAATCCGGTTAATACCAGCATGAATAAGGAGCGGCTGTCAATTCGGCCTTGGCTAAGATCCATCAGCGACTCGTCAAAGCGATTGAGACCCGTCGCGGTGAGCACTGCTATTGGCAGAGGTGGGGATGAAAAAGTCTCTTCCAGTCGTTCGGTGATGCTAAACAGTCCGTTTCTTTGAGCGAATTCGGAAATATTCTCTAACTGAGTCTCCGTCCCGTCATGACAAATCAAAACACTGGCCGCAGTAGGGTTCAGCTGTAGTTGCGTGATGCCGGGAAAGTCGGCGAATAATTCTGCAATACGGTCGAAATACCCCGCATCGCCTTTTTTTTGCGGGATCTTTAGTCTTACGCGCCCCGGCATTTGATGTTTAATGTACGCTGAAGGATGGTTTTTTTGTTCATACATCCTCTCTATGAGCCGAATGCTCCCGATACTCTGCCAGTTCAGCTTCCTCATTATTTTCGCTTTCTCTTTGCAATTCGTCATTGACCTCGGCAAAAACATCTTCAAGGTGTTCGGTGGTTTCGGCTATCAGTTCTTGCGCCTTTCCGCTAAGCACTATGCCCGATTTAATAGCAGCTCGGACAGTAGGACGGGCGGCTTTCGCGAGTGCCGGTAAGATAGGGATGACTGCCGCGGCGAAGACAGTGGCCCCAATGCCTATGGCAATCCCGAAAGGCGTGCTGCCCTTAATAAAATCATCTATTTTGGCCATATTGAGTCCTCCTTAAAAGTTATATAACGGACAACTTTACTATTCAGTTACTGCTAAGCTGCTAAAAGGGTTTTCGCTTTCTGGCACCTTTATTAAAGGGTCTACATTGTTATATATGGCTGCTTCCGTCAATAAGTAGTTGAACGCATGCAACCGCTGTTTATAAATTAAAGATACAGCTACTTTTGCTGGTAAATTAACGGCTTCCCTCGTTTTCAAGCCGCTTCCGATTGTAATACACCTCGATATATTCAAAGACAAGTTGTTTGGTTTCAGCCCACGTAGTTAAAGGTTCGCCCTGAATTGCTTCAACCCTGAAACTATGGTTCCAGCTTTCCATAGCATGTCGACTCAACTGGAGGAAACCTCCCCTTTCAGTTGTTCACAGAATCGTACGTGAACCTCTCGATTCATACGACTCTTGTTATCCAGCCCCCAACTCCAAACTCGCCAGTGAGCAAACAGTGCCAGACATCATCGATATGGCTCTAGCAGCCATTGGCTAGAACGTCATTTCAGGCGTTGTAGCGATTTGAAATTTCGCCTCGCCCAACTAATAGCTTTTCGTTAATATAGTACACCTTGAAGAGTTCGAGAAGAAACCAATAAATTGGTAAATATTGATCTAATCGCCGAGCAAGATTGAAGAAAGAGCAATGTTTTTTATGCGACTTTTTTGATTAGAAATTTTACAGAAGAAAGTGATTGTAAACGTCAGTTTTGCCTCAGCGGTAACAATCACAAAATGTGCTGTCCTTATGTTACAGCGCTCATATTTTCTAAAGGGGTGCCTTGATATTCTTGGAGCTGGCGATGGGAATCGAACCCGCGACCGGCTGATTACAAATCATGCTATTTATTTATAACCCATTTATTTTATTGATATTTTAATATCATTTTTTGCGTGATTTGCATAGCTGAGCATAACGAATCACGACCGAAACAGGCAAAAGTCACGCAGACCTCCGGCTCAATTTGGGACTGGCAGTTGTAACAATCGCTCACTACGCCATATCCTAATGACATGTATTGTTTGGTTATCCAGCCAATATACAATACGAAAAGGTGGATGAATCAGTTCCCGTATTTTGGGTTCGTCGAATTCGGGCACTATACGACCGATTTCAGGATGATCTTCCAGGACTTCAGCATGAGCAATTATCTCAGTTACAAACTTATCGCCGATGTTAGGGATGTCTTGTTCCAGATAGTACGCTTGAATGTCGGCAAGATCGTTAAATGCAGACTCGGCAAACAACAGTCTCATTTAACGAATACCCAGCTTGGTTTTGACCTCACTCAATTCCATGACGTTTCCATTTTTGACATCCAACAACCCCTGGGTAACGGCTTTCATGAACGCCCGCTCTTCCTGGTTCTTTTCGTAATCATCTAAGTCTTGAACCACAGCAACACCACGACCACGACTGGTAAGCAACACGGGTCTGTGGGTTTCCTTAACTTGATTAACGACTTTGCCAGGGTTGATTTTCAGGTCACTGAGCGGAATAACATCTTCAGAAAATTTAGTAAGCATTGCTACACCTTTGGCTAATGTTTTATGAGCAAATTGTAGCACCTATTAACAGGTGCCGTTTAGAGCCCTAATAATAAACAATACTATTTATTTTTATGTTCTTCTAGTTTTTGCTTAATAAATTTGTTTTGCTCAATTTTAGGAAGGTCGGCAAGTGTTTTCTTAACGTCATTGCCTACTTGTTCAGCATGAACAATATCGGTGATAGTGTGGCTTTCAAGTCCATTTAAATTCCCCCAATATGCAACAACCGCAATTAGTATCGCAAAGTTCCATAACTTTACTATCCCTCTGGTCAGTGAAGAGGTAGAAGGGTCAGTCGTAATAGCAATAGTTAGGGTTAGGTTGATTATAAGTAACGCCAAGGCTTGAAGCATTAATATTCTCTCTTTTGGTCAACCAAGTCGATGCCGATGCTTAATAGAACTCGAGTCTCAATGCCCTTGTTTTGCTGGTTTATGTGAAAAGATAAAGATGCAAGAAACGATTAACAAGAATAATACCGCTGATGCTGAGTAACGGCTTAGCTCTAAACCTCCCTTGCTTATCGGCTTGTCCACGAAGTCGCCAACCACCGCACCCAGCGGTCGAGTAAGAATGAATGCCGCCCAGAAAAGTACCGTGTGGGAAATCTTTGTTCGGAAATAGGCTGCTGCAATAACCGCCAACATAGCGCTAAAAACGATAGCCCCACCGCCGTAACCAAGACCTGCCGTATCTGCCGTCCAATCACCGAGGGCAGTACCTAAGGTTTGAGAAAACATGATGGTTATCCAGTAAAACATCTCAGATTTCGGTGAACTGACAGTGTCCACTCCGACCGATCCCAACGTGCGATACCAAATGAGCAGCGATCCCATCAGCAATGTAAGTAAAATTGCCGTTCCGCCCGCATAACCGATACCAAGCGAACGGTCCGCGAAGTCTGCCATCGTCGTTCCAACCGTTGTTGTAGCAATAATGGTTGTCCAGTAGATAACTGGATGGAACCTCTTCGCAGAAATTTGTGCAATGACCGCAACAATGAAGACAGCTGCAAATATCGCTGTGCCGACGAGATAACCAAGATTCATCGACATGGATACGGCGTCTCCGCCGGTTTCTCCGAGAGTTGTAGCAAGAACCTTTATGATCCAGAAGATTAATGTTACCTCTGGGACCTTGCTAAAAACTGCTTGTTGTTCTGTTTTCATGTCTTTCATTATCTGCTCTGCATAGATATTGTGTTGAGTTGGCTAAATTACTTGCTAAAAAACAGTTTTTCTTCCAGGGTCTTGCCGTGGCTCAACTGCCGATATTGCCAGTGATTAGTTTGGAGACACTGTATCAGTTGCAGATCCATATTGGGTTGCAGTTCAGCGTTGTAGGCCACAACAAATTCATTTTTTTGTGGATTAGTGACCTGCAATACACCTTCCAACGCCTTCAGTTTAGCAGTCACTTCTAATGCCGAGCAGGATTCCATTTGCAGCGTAATAAATCGGGTGGCAGACTGTTGTTCGTTGACGTGGTGTATCGTCTCTGCCTGCAATACACCATTGTCCAACAGCAATATACGCTGGCACAGCCGGTCAAGTTCAGCCAAGTCGTGGGAGCTGATGATAAAGGTTGTCGCTGAGGCTTGTTCTGCTATGACGGCCCTGACCGTTCGAACATTGATAGGATCAAGCCCAGCAGTGGGTTCATCCAGTAATACCAGTGTCGGTTTACCTATCAACGCCTGAGCAATCGCCGCCCGTTTAGCCATGCCATGACTCAGCATTCCCGGCTTTTCATCGGCGGCTTCTGTGAGTGCGAAGTCATCTAAAACTCTGCTGGCTTCCATAATCGCCTGTTTTGCAGTGAAGCCCTGTAGACGAGCATAAAAAACAAGCTGTTCTATTAGCGTGAAACTCGGGTCTAATCTGGCATCTTGGGGCAGTGCCGAAACCTTACCATTGAGTTGTACAGCACCGGGTGGGTGACCGAACAACCTGACAATGCCGGAAGTGGGACGTAAAAAGCCTGACAAGATACTGAGCAAGGTGGTTTTTCCGGCGCCATTGGGACCGACCAAACCGATAGATTCACCTGCCTCCAGTTCAACGTTGACGTCGTTCAGCGCGACTTTTCCTGAATAAACATGGTTAAGGTGTTGGCATTGAATGATAAATGAACTCATAGCGCTTGCCTTGTTATTATCCAGCGCCCAAAGGCTAATAAAATAAGGCTTTGTAAAAGGGGAATATAAGCCAATTGCAGAGTTTGCCATCCTGACAGTTGCGCCACCTCGGATAATTGATAGCCGGGGATCAGCAATTTAAGAAAATCGAGTCCAGGCACGTAGTTGTTTAGTCCCTCATATAACTGGTGTAACCTATTTCCAATTGAAGGAGGAAAAGCGATGGGACAAGTACTACATGGAACAGCCACGACCACGCACGCTATCCGAGAAAAAATTCAAGGCTCTCAAGAGAGCCTCGTTAAAC
>DATBRD010000074.1:0-68847 GCA_036560465.1 Methylobacter sp. | reverse complement strand
TTTAACGAGGCTCTCTTGAGAGCCTTGAATTTTTTCTCGGATAGCGTGCGTGGTCGTGGCTGTTCCATGTAGTACTTGTCCCATCGCTTTTCCTCCTTCAATTGGAAATAGGTTACACCAGTTATATGAGGGACTAAACACTTTACCACTCTAATGAAGTCTGTTTTTCCAAAATTTTGGATTTCCGTTTTTTTTGATGAAAAGCAAGATGTATATATTACGGTTTCCATTTCACTGTCCGGCCCTTACGGGCGTCAATGCCCGCTAGAACTATCAGGCACAGGAGTTTTACAAGCGCTGCAGATTTTTTCATATGTGGTTCTATTTGAGCCAAAACTACTCTTATTGGATGAACCAGACGCGCACCTTCACCCAGACAATCAGGGCCTTTTAGCTTCGGCCATTTTGACTATCTCTTTGCAAACTACAACCCAAGTTATCTTATCAACACACAGTCGGCATATTGTAGATGCGCTTTATGATGAGGCACATTTTGTATGGCTCAGGGATGGGAAAGTAGTCGATCAGGGCATCGGTTTAGACCGGCTACCTCTGTTGCTTGACCTCGGGGCGCTTGATACGTTTGATAAACTTCGGGGCGGCGAAATTGACTGGGTTGTCTTGTCTGAAGATAGCAAGCTTTCTCTAATTAAAACAGCATTGGATGTTTCAGGTTTCGACATTAATAAAACGGCCATATATAGTTACAAAACGTCGTCTAACATTCAATCAGCGCTAGATCTTTGTTTATTTATTAAAGATATTACTCCAAGCACAAAAGTTATTATCCACAGAGACTCTGATTTTATGACTGAGGATGAGGTTGAAATAATAAATGAGAAAATTAATAACGTAGGAGCCATCCCTTTTATAACAGCACATAGTGATATTGAAGGTTATTTTATTTCCGCACCTCATATTGCAGAATTACTAGGAGAGGATGAGCATGGAGTTGATAGCTGGCTTGATGAGCTCGCTCAACAAAATCATGTCAAATTGCAGCATAGCTACACAAGAAAACGAGACCAAATCAAGCAAACCATGTATCGATCAAACCCGGACAGCTGTCCTAATACTCTAAACTTAATTGGAAACGTTATCCCTCTCTCTTCTTCAAAACGCTTAGGAAAAACAATGCTCAAGCTTGTTCGATCATCTGTTGCAAGTAAATATGGAAAAAGTATTGATCCACTAGCTATAACTGACAAATTGGTAATTATTGAACTGAAATCAATTATTCAACCTAATCACTAACAATTCGTTTAACAGCAGGAAAAGTACCAGCCCGTCTGGAATGGCCTGTGAATTCGAACATTGAGAGGTTGCTTTTAACGTTTATACAATATTTAACTACTGCCAACCGTTTCGGTCGGGGCAATATGCCCCGACCAGCAGAGTAACGCTGTAAGGCGGTTTCGCGAAGCAAACCGCCATGATAGGAATGATTGGATCGGTCCCTGCTCGGTCTTTTCTAAGCGGGGATTTTTTATGACTGATCGTTTTGGATATTGTGCGTGGATTGGCGGTTTGCTGCGCGAAACCACCCTACGCCTCCTCACTCCAGACAATCGTTGCCGGGATAGCGTATTTTTAAAGATATGTACACAACCATAAGTACCGTGTGTGAACGAAGAAGGCCGGCCGGTGGTAGGACTGAATCCCGTCTGCCGCGCCGAGTACCGGAGCTTTCGCCGAGAATAGCCCGTTAGGGGGGCGGCAGGGAGACCGCACGTTGCCAGAGGGCCAGGGATGGCCCTTCTGGCAACTCCCGGTGAAAGTGAGGAACGCAGGTGGAAAGCGGCAACCGGGTCGCCTTTTCTTTGGTTACTTTCTTTTGGCGAAGCAAAAGAAAGTAACTCGCCCTCGGGGGCGAGACCCCGATTCAATTAACCGTCGCGCTAGCGACACCTTATTTCAAAAGCCATGCAACTGCCATTGTCGACCTACTAACTCGACTGGAGTGCAGGCTTTGCCTGCCAGCGCAAGCGAAGCTTGCACTCCTGTTGCGCTGGCTCCCAAGCACCAACTTAGGAATCAACTGAAATTCAGGGCTTCGTAAAGGCGACCTGCCGGTCGCCCTTACAACTTAATGGCCGTAACGCCGAAACGTGAGAACGATAAAAAACGGGAAGCTGAGCTTCCGAAACTGCATTCCCAAGCTGGAGCTTGGGAACGAGTGAACAAGCGACAACGAGCAGACGAACAAAACGAGCAAGTCGCGCCCTACGCGGTGCACTGTACTATTTTCTCTTTCCATGCGACGCGTGGGCGTGGGCGCGAGGCGCCAACGGGGAATCATACAGTTCCCAATGTTGCTGACGCACCAATCCCAAACACACCCGCAATTCCTGCTCCAACGCCCGATCCACACTCAAAAACGAACTATGCTCCCGCAATTGCAGAACAGTCTTCTGCAAAGCCGGGCTCAACGCATCGACATTACCTCGCAACTCAACGCCCTGAACAACGGCAAACAACACCGCCACCGCAACCTGTTCGGTCAGCTCCAGAATACGGATGCAATCCCGCGCCGCTATCGTGCCCATGCTGACTTTGTCCTGATTGTGGCATTCGGTCGAACGGGAAAATACACTGGCCGGCATAGTCAATTTAAGCGCTTCCGCGGTCCAGGCGGACACGGCGATTTGCAAAGCTTTAAAGCCGTGGCTCAACAAGGCTTGCTCGCCGGTCGCGCCGGACAGGTTCGCAGGCAAGCCATTATTGAATTTCGGGTCCATCAACTGCGCCATTTGCCGGTCCATTAAATCGGCCAGATTGGCAACCGCGGTTTTAAGAGAGTCCATCGCAAAAGCAATATGACCGCCGTAAAAATGGCCGCCATGCAGGACGCGTTCTCTTTCGGCATCGATGATCGGGTTGTCGTTGGCGCTGTTCAATTCGTTTTCGATAAACTGCCTAAGCCAGGGCAAGGAGTCTTCCAGCACGCCGATAATATGCGGCGCGCAACGCAACGAGTAGCGATCCTGCAAGCGGGTATCGTGGCGCGGCGCGCTGTGCTGCAATTGCAAATCCGAACGTATTCTTTCTGCGATGCAGTTTTGGCCTGGGTGCGGCTTAACCGAAAACAACCTTTCGTCAAAATGGTAGGCGTTACCGTCCAGGGCCACCAAAGCCAGACTGGTGATGCGCGTAGCCAAGCGGGATAAATACTCGGCGCGTTGATAAGCCAGACAGGCAATGCCGGTCATTGCGGCCGTACCGTTCATAATCGCTAAACCCTCTTTGGGCTTTAAGGTCAGCCCATCGATTTTTAATTTGGCGAAAACCTCCTGCGTCGCCAAACGCTCACCTTGATAAAGCACGTCCCGCTCACCGGCCAGCACGGCCGCGACATAGGACAACGGTGTCAAATCGCCGCTGGCGCCGACCGAGCCTTCCTGCGGAATCAACGGCAGAATATCCTGCTTTAATAAATTGGTCAGCTGCTGCAGCAGCTTGTAGCGGACGCCCGAATAACCGCGCGCCAGACTGGTCAGGCGCGCCGCCAATATGGCGCGGGTTTGCTGGGCGTCAAAATGATTGCCCAGCCCGCAGCCGTGGAAAGTGTAGAGTTGCTTGGGCAGTTGTTCGACCAGGTTGAGCGGTATCGAGACTGTGCAGGACTCGCCGTAGCCGGTGGTTACGCCGTAGACGAAGCCTTCTTCCTTGAGCAAGGTATCGATAAAGCGGGCGCCCTTGTTGATGCGCTCAATAAACGCCGGCTTCCTGCCTAACTCAGCCCGTGCCTGTTGGTTAGCTATCTTGCAAATCGCCTCAATGGTCAACGGCTGACCGTCAAAAACCACGGTATTGTTACTGTTCATCGCTTTCTTTATCAACCAAGTGCCAAAAATCAAAAAAGTTAAACCACTGTAACGGTTCCATTAAGCAATAGTGTTCCAGCCGCTCGGCATAATGCTGAATAGTTTGCTGCATAGCTTGCTCGCGGTGCTTTCTGGGAAACGTTAGCATATCGCTAAAATGCTCAAAATAAATCACCTGCTTACTCTGCTGCTTCAAGCAAAACAGCGTGTAAACCGGACATTTAAGCAGTGAGGCCAGAATAAACGGGCCTTGCGGAAATAACGCATCGTCTCCCAGAAACTTAGCCCGACTCACGCGCGGATTCGGGCTGACTGGCGTCCGGTCCGCGGTAATAATGACCAGCTCGCCGCTATCGATTTTATCGCTTAGCAACATTGCCGTGGCGGCGCTGATCTCGGTCACTTGGATCAAGTTTAAGCCGCTGTTCTTATTGGTTTGCCTTAACAAACGATTGAACTTTTCAGC
Source organism: Methylobacter sp. (assembly GCA_036560465.1). Classification (GTDB taxonomy): domain Bacteria; phylum Pseudomonadota; class Gammaproteobacteria; order Methylococcales; family Methylomonadaceae; genus Methylobacter_A. The sequence continues at coordinate 64,557 of DATBRD010000074.1, read as the reverse complement.
ATGTTTGGTGTGTACCAGCACGTTAATGCGGGCCGTCTCATCCAGATCGGCAATCACTCGGCAAACTTCAAGATTGCCCAGATGCGAACCTAACAGGATTGCGCCCCTTCCGGTCTTGACTTGAGCCAGCAATCTGTCTCGCCCTTGATATTCGACTTCCGCAAGCGACAATGCGCCGGACCAGGCCGCCAATTTGTCGATAATGGCGTTGGCAAAGCTGATGAAGTGCCGATAACTGTCCCGGAGGCTGCCGCTTAAATTCGATGCCGGCGAAAGCTTGGCAACGCGCTTTAAATACGCTTGGCTGGCTTCCCTGCCCGACTTGTTCGCCAGCCAGTAATAACTCACCACCGGATATAAAAACCACTGCAATACAGTACGGCCAAGCAACAGGTAAACGCGCAACAAAAAACGCATACCCCAGATCATGCTCCATTCGCCCATGTCCGCCCAATGTGAAGTTTTCTTCATGGCTTTTGCCTGTTAAGCAATCGCGGAATACGCATCAGCATGCCGAAAAACAGTTTGGCATGGGTTTTAGAGATCATCAGGTTATCCCGCCATAATTTAAAATGCGACACGCCGTCATAAGGGTAATTTACCCCAGTCGGTATGTTGACGACATCAACGCCCTGCCAATACAGGCGCACCAAAATGTCGATGTCAAAATCCATGCCTCTGGCTATGTCTGCGCCGGCGGATAACTTCGCGACCGCGGCCAGCGGATACAAGCGAAAGCCGCACATGCTATCGGCAACCGCAAACGACAAGGTGTTGATCCATACCCACAGATTGGCAATGGTTCGGCCGTAAACCCGGCTTTTGGGCGCTGTCTTATCAAACAGCGGCAGGCCCAAAATCAGCGCTTCAGGCTGTTTTCTCCCGGCTTCAAGAAACGCCGGAATATCGTTAACGTCATGCTGCCCATCGGCATCGATCTGGATCGCATGGCTAAATCCCAAGTTTTGCGCCGCTTTAAAACCGTCCAGCACGGCGGCGCCTTTGCCTCCGTTTTCTGGTCGATTGATTAAGATAAGCCAATCCGGTTCGCGCTCGGCGCAGTCAGCCAAAATCCGTGAACACAACATTGAACTTCCGTCGTTGATCAGAAAAGTCGGGATCGCGAAGCTTTTTAACTTGGCAAGCACATGGGGAATCGCGGCTTCGTGGTTATAAACCGGGATGACAATACAGGGTTTCATTGCCAGACAACTCCAAAAGCGTTGTTCACTACAGAGAACCCGATCGACTGCATTAATGTAAGAGGTGAAGCAATGCAAAGAACGGATGACGAGCACACGGAGTCTTTAGCATCTTTTTCTCCGTGTTCTCTGTGTCCTCCGTGGTTATTTATCATGAACACTATCCCTTGTCTCCGTAAACCATGCGTCCTGAACTGTATGCGCCGCGCTCTGAGCCGAAATTGAAATACAGCTTACCGGTTGCCGCTTTCCATTCGATAGAGAGCGTTAATTCAGCGCCGGGCTGGATGACTTGCATAAATTTAATAACTTCCATATGCGAAAACGGCCTATCAATAGCGAAAAACAACTTGCCGAAATGCTCCACCCAAGCCAGTTGCACCACGCCCGGCAAGACCGGATAGTCGGCAAAATGATCCGGAAAATAAAGCAAATCTTCGGGCACTCTAAGGCCCAGGCGGACGTGGCCGGGAGCCATTTCAAGACGGAGTGTTTGCGGCAATTTTCGATTATCGAAATCCAACAGGGTTTTTAACAATCGCTGGTCGATTTTACCCTGAGCCGTTAACGGCATGGTGTTTACAAACAACCATTTTCTGGGCAACACCACTGGCTCAAACCATGGCTTAAGCGTCATGCACAGCTGGCTGATCAGCCAGTTTCTGCCCTGGATCGCCAATTGCTCCAAGCCCGGCTGACTGAGTGTTATAATCGCCGCGACGACGTCCCGGCTTTTGGCTATCACCAGCGCATAAGCCTCATAGACCCACGGCTCGGTCGTCAAGCGTTGTTCAAGTTCGGACAAGGACAGCCGTTTTTCTTCGATCTTGACGATGCGATCCGAACGCCCATGCAGCGTAAACCGGCCATCATCCAATAGCGTAATTTGATCGTCCAGTTGAAAATCCCCTGCCCCAGATTGCAAATAAGGCGAATGCAATAACCACTTCCCATCAATGCAGCTTAAGCGCATGCCTTTAAATAATGTCCAAGCCTGTTCCTGCTGTCTCCAGGCAATGCCGCCAGTCTCGGAGCTGCCGTAGACTTCAATCACCGCCTGCGCGCCGCTGCTTAGTATCTGTTGAGCTGCGCTTTCCGGCAACGCGCCGCCGGAGCTAAAAATAGCTTTTAATGCGCCAATGCCACTCCAAGGCGACTGCTGATCCAGGCGCTTTAAATGCGCAGGGCTGGCAATCCAGTAAGCAGGTCTATCAGCAATCGCATTAACCAGCGTTTCAGGATTGATATAAGCCTGACTATGAAAACAGCGCCCTGCCGACAGCGGCCATAACACGCGAAACAGCAAACCATAGATATGCTGATGGCTGACTGTCGCCAACGCCTCAGCATCGCCGAGTTGTTCACCCCAGCGCTGTTCCAGCGTGGCGATTTCAAGCTGAAACTGATTCAGGCATTTGGTTATCGGCTTGGCCTGCCCTGTCGAACCGGAGGTAAAAATGACCATCTGGTTGTCCAAGGAGTTTAGCGGCGATAAAGACCTGCCGGAACACGCCGGCGCATCCAGGTTGTAATCGAAGCACTCGCCTTTCTGCCAATCACCAAGCAACTGACAGTCTAGCGATAACTGCCGTGCTGTGCCGGGGCAATTATTGCCGGGTATCCAGATTTGTTTACCGGCATGCAGCAACGCAAACAGCAGCACCGTAAACGGATAGGCGTCTTCAGTGTATAGGGCGTAATACTGAAACGGCTGCGCTTGCAGCTTATCGGCCCAGTATTTAACCGCGCTCGCAAACTGCTCCGCCGAATAATACTGCCCGGCATGATAGGCAACAGTAACATCAGCCGGCTTGGCATCCATTAAACAGTGCGACAGCGGCAGCAGCTTATCGGACATGTTTCTGGGTTCTCATCCTGACCAGATATTCGGCGGCGAATAAAATGCCCATCAGCACATAAGCGATCAGGCCATTGTATAAACTCCAAACTTCCAGGCTGCACCAAAAAGCCGTTACCCATGCCAGAGCACCGTTAATAATAAAAAAGCCGCACCAGACTTGAGTCACCCGGCGGGTGTAAATGACGCCTTCCGGCGGCAAATCGGGGTGCTGCATTCGCGCCAGACGCTCAACCAAACTAGGCGGTGAAAACAGGCTCCAGCCGAAAATCAGCAGCATCAGACCATTGACCAGAATCGGGTAAATCAGCAATGTGCCAAATTGGTTGCTCCACATCGCAAACAGGCAATAGCCGATGCCGGCAATCAATAGCGGCGTGCTCCAGTGTTTAATGGAGTAACTAGCCGCCAGCCTGACCAGCAATAATGCAATCAATAGCGCGGCTATTTTCCAAGGCTCAAAATAATCCCTGCCGAAAAAAACCGCCAACGGATATAACAGAGTTGAGAAACCCATCACGCCGTTTACAAACCAACGCATGTTAGCTGTTAAGCATTTTATAGACTGCCTCGACCACATCGCCAATGGTGCGGGCTGTTTTAAAATCCTCGGCTTTGATCGCTTTGCCGGTCATTTCTTTAAGCCGGACTATCATGTCTACCGCATCGATGCTGTCGAAATCCAGGTCTTCGTACAGCTTCGCTTCCAGCGTAATGGCCTGCTCATCCATTTCAAACATTTCGACCATAATCTCTTTGATGGCCGCCAGGATTTCTTCGCGCTCTTTTATCATAATTGCCTCAACCGCGGGCGGCTTGAATGTAATCGGCCAACGTTGAAACCGAGGCGAAAATCTTCACCACGTCTTCTTTTTCGGCATCGATCTTTACGTTGTATTTTTTGCGGATGGCTAAGCCCAATTCCAGGGCATCAATGGAATCCAGCCCCAAGCCGTCGTTAAACAACGGTGCCTGACTGTCTATATCCGCCACGCTGATGTCTTCCAGATCCAGCGTATCAATAATCAGTTGTTTTAATTCATTTTCCATCGTGCTTATAAAGCTCTCTCTGTTGAGTAAAATAATCTTGCTGGTAGTGGGTAAAGCGGCGCACGGCTACCGATTTTGGGCTGATCTTATTAAACTCATCAAGCGCAATATCATCGCCAACGTGCATGGTCAGATGAAAGCGGTGCTCGGGAATCTGATACCAGCGCTCGGCCTTGGTTAACGTGCTGGGATAGCAGGTCAGCGTTACCGGGGTCACAATCGCATTCGCCTGCAAGGCAATCGCCGCAGCGCCGCGTTGAAAGTGATACGGTTTGCCCGGTATCGATCGCGTGCCTTCGGGAAAAATAATCATCGAGCCACCAGAGCGCAGCCAGGCCACACACTCGGCTATCATTTGCTCAGGGTCGCCGTTGCTGATGTATCCGGCATTGAGTATCGGACCGCGCATGAACGGATTTTGCCACAGCCGGGCTTTGACAATACAACTGGCCTGTTGGATTCGGCTGATCAAAAACACAATATCGACCAGCGTCGGATGGTTGGCGATGATCAACTGGCCGGGCCGGTTAAGCTTATCCAGGCCCGTGATGTCGTAAGTCATCACGCCCAGTCTGTGCATCAAACCAATGAAGACATAAAAACTGTAATGCACCGTTTTTTGTCCGCGGCTGACCTTTTGCCGTGGATTGCCGGGCCAAAGAGACAGTACCGGAAATACCAATATCCACAGCAATAATCCGCCAAGACCAAAACTAAAAAAACTTAATCCTGTTGCCAGAAGGCGCCAGCCATAGCTTAATTTTGCTGTTATTTTTTGTGCCATTCCCAGCTATGTCTATGATTGCCCAGCGCCAACGTTTTTTTGTCGGTAACAAGAAATTTTATAAAAGAGAATATCTGCAACGCATGCTCTCCGTCGTCGCGATGCGCAGATGATCGGTTAAGTTGCAACGCCAAGCCGCTCCCGGTTAAAGAAATTTTCAAAGCCAATGAACAAACGGCAGGTGCGTTGAGCGCAAACGGCAACGACGGATAAAAATCCGATAACGGCTCATCATACAAAATTATCAGCACCTCATCGGTATGGCGTTCTTGCAAAAGCCCCAGTGCTTCAATAAATGCAGGAGCGATGCCGTCCTGGCCCGGCGCAATCACGGTAATTTCCTGATGACAGCCATAGGCCATCGAAAACAATCCGGATATGGCGTTATGAACTGACAGGCTAAAGGCTGTCGGCGAAACGTCCTCACCTTTCTGCATGCTTTGAAGCATCTCCAAGGATTTGTTCACTTCGCCATGGGCAGAGCTGAAAATAATCGGCAATGGCTTATCACTATCAATACAATCATCCGCAGCGTGAAAAACCGCTCTGGCTAACAAACTTAATCTGCGTTGAAGTATCTTGGGCACTTTAACAGGTATAGCTGCTTTTTCCGCCTGGACAAAAGCCTGATGGTCATGCCACTTTTGCCAATCTTCATGACTATCCAACCCCGGCGCCCAGGCACTCCAGCTTCGGACTACAAATTCAGCTGCCATTATATCAATCCGCTTGATTGTTTACACTTGAAGGACAATAAAAATCCCAAAATCGCTGTGTTCATATGATAAATGCAATTGTTTGCACGCTTTAGGATACAGGTTATTGAAGATGGATTGAGCGTTGTCAAAGCGGCGATATAGCTCCGAGAACCGGAGCACTGCTTTTAAACACCGCCCATATCGGCATGCCGGGCACGAGCGCCAGGCTTTGCGCGCTTTGCGACGTGATCAAGGCCACCAGCGTTTCGCCGCTGGGTAATAAGACGATCACCTCCGCATTCACCTCATCCTGCTGAACGCGAATCACGTGGCCGTACAAACGGTTGCGTGCCGAGTAGCGATTGGGATCGGAATCCGTTGTTAGCATTATGTCGGCACTGTTGATCAACAATACCGCATCGGCACCGACCTGTAACCCAAGGTCGCCCAGCGAGGTCAGGGTAATATTGGCTATAACCTGCTCCCCTCCTTTCAACTTCACAATAACCTCGGCATTCACCGCACCGGCTTGAATCCCGGCAATGCTGCCAAAAATCTGGTTACGGGAGCTGGTTTTTACCACCAGGCGCTGCAACAGCAAGACCGTATCGGGATCATCGGCGAGGCCGCGGTTGAGCTGATCGAGAAACTGCTGATGCTGTTGCTCCAAGCGGGTAAACAGCGCTAACAAAGAGCGTCCCGCCTCGGTTAAACAGGTTCCGCCGCCTTTGCTGCCGCCAGTGGCAGTGGCAATCAATGTTTTCGGCGCGCCATTATTGGCTCTTTCGATGATTTGCCAAGCGCCTTTGTAACTCAAGCCCACCTGTTTGGCAGCCTGATTGATGGAACCGCTTTGATCTATTGCCCTTAACAAACCGATCATGCGGCTGTCCAACATATCGGCCAAACGCAATTCGCCCTTGATCCAGGTTGGCGCGGTGCTGTTTCTAGTGATGGTTTCGGGCATAAATCCACGGGGTAAATAGCCTGCTTTGCAGGAAGACTGAATCTTGTTATAGCTAAACATTGTTTTCAATAAGGAAACAGCCTGTTTCCGATTTCGTTATTTACTTGCGTACATAACGTACTAAACTAAAGCCGTTACACCGACAAATATATGCCGCTGTAGTTTCCATGTTTGCGATTATAGGCCATTGATGATGCGAAAAATACCTCTTACCGGTGCAACTGTCAGCCATACACTCAGCCTGATTGTTGCAGGCAGCTTTTGCGTGGGCGGCAGCAATGATATTCAGGCCGCTGAAAAGAAAAAGTACAGCAAACCGCCATTTACTGTTTTCTCCAGCCAAATGCAGGATGCATTGCTGGGCTCCGATAAATACGAAAAACCGGCCTGGAACCTGCATGACACACTGGGATTACCGAAATGGCTGGCGATGTCTTTGGAGCAGCGCACTCGATATGAAACCATGGACGGCACTTATAAAGCTAATGGCAAAGGCGGCGACCAGCAAATCCCGCTGCAAACCGACCTTTGGTTGCAAGCCACATTGGGCTCTTTCCGGCTCGGCGCGGAATTCCTGGATGCGCGCGCGTTGAATGCCGACAGCGGTTCCGGCATCAATAACACCCATGCCAACCAAGCCGATTTCTTACAAGGCTATGCTGCTTGGGCCGACCAGAATGTTTTTTACAGCGGTATCGGCGCCGAAGTCACTGCGGGTAGGCAAACCTTGAATTTCGGCAGTCGGCGACTGGTCGCAAGAAATTCATTCCGCAACACCATTAACAACTTTACCGGGTTAAACCTGCGGCTGGTGGATTACGATAACTGGCAATTCAACGGCTTCGTCACTATGCCGGTCATCCGCTACCCGACCGCCGCCACCGACATCCTCAACGAAACACACCAATGGGACAAAGAAGATACCCATACCTTGTTTTCCGGCGGTTTTTTAGAACTGTACAATCTGGGCTGGGGTATCAACAGCGAGATTTATCTGTATCATCTCACCGAAGGCGATAGCGTCCGCAATCCAACCCGCAATCGCCGCTATTTCACGCCCGGCATACGTTTTTACATGAAACCCGCCAAGTCGGAATTCGACTTCCAGCTGGAAGCTATCGGTCAGTTCGGCACGGCACGGGCGACCACCGCCGCCACCGACGGCAGAGATTTACAGCATCAGGCCTGGTATCAGCATGCCGATGTCGGCTATACCTTCGATATGCCGTGGTCGCCTCGCCTGGGACTGGAATACGACTACGCCAGCGGAGATAAAAATCCCAACGACAGCAAAGACCAGCGCTTCGACACCCTGTACGGCGCCCGCCGTTTCGATTACGGCCCGACCGGGATATACGGAGCCTTTGCCCGCAGCAACATCAACAGCCCTGGCTATCGCATCAATGTTTCGCCGCGCTCCGATGTTCAAGCCACGCTTAGCCACCGCATATTCTGGCTGGCCTCAGCAACAGACAGCTGGACCACTGCCGGATTGCAGGATACAACCGGCCGCAGCGGCAATTTTGTCGGCCATCAGCTGGACTTGTCGGTTCGCTGGGATTTCAACAGCAGCCTGAATTTCGAAACCGGCTGGACACATTTGTTCAAGGGCAGCTTCGCCAAAAATGCACCCTCGGCGCCCAATGCGCAAGACATCGATTATTTCTATGTACAAAGCATAATGAGATTTTAAGATTAATTATCAAGCTAGAAATGATGCCCCCTTCCCTCATCTTTGGAGATAGCTCATGTTAAAAGTCACTTCTTTCCGCGCAGTCGCAGCCTTGGCGCTGCTGCTATTCATACAAACCGGCTGGGCCGCTACAGTCCTGGTCGCGGTCGCATCGAATTTCAGCAAGCCGATGACTGAAATTGCCGCCGAATTTGAAAAAGCGACCGGCCACAGCGCCAAATTATCGTTCGGCTCATCCGGCAAATTCGTCTCACAATTAGAAAACGGCGCGCCGTTTGAAATCCTGCTATCGGCGGATGAAAATGGCCCCATAAAATTAGAGCAAGCCGGTCTGGCTGTATCGGATAGCCATTTTACTTATGCATTGGGCAGGCTAGTGCTGTGGTCGGCTACACCCGGCTATGTCGACGACCAGGGAAAAATCCTGGCAACCGGCGGCTTTAAGCATCTGGCTTTGGCCGATCCCAAGCTCGCCCCTTATGGCGCAGCGGCGATCGGCGTATTAAAAGGATTAAATCTACAAGACAAGCTAAGCCCGTTATTTGTCTTAGGCGAGAACATCGCGCAAACCCACCAATTCATCAGCACCGGCAACGCCGAACTCGGCTTCGTGGCCTTATCGCAAGTCATAGAAAACGGCAAGGTTGCAACCGGTTCAGGCTGGATTATTCCAACCGACCGCTATGAACCTATCCGGCAAGATGCGGTGCTGCTGACCCGCGGAGCCGAAAACCCGGCTGCATCGGCGTTGCTGGACTATTTAAAATCCGCCCAGGCGTTGGCGATTATCGAAAAATACGGCTACGGTTTGCCCAAACACTAAACGAGACATTTATGCTAAGCCCTGCCGACCTCGACACCCTGCTTTTAACATTCAAGGTAGCCAGTATCGCCACCTTGCTGATGCTGTTGTTCGGTACTCCGCTAGCTTGGTGGCTTGCCCGGACGCGCTCCTGCTGGAAAGGCATCATCAATACCATTGTAGCGCTGCCGCTGGTGTTGCCGCCGACAGTATTGGGTTTTTATTTGCTGGTACTGATGGGGCCGGCCGGGGCAGTCGGAAAATTCACGACCTGGCTGGGCTTGGGGACGCTGCCGTTTACCTTTGCCGGATTGGTGGTTGCATCGGTGCTGTATTCGCTGCCGTTTGTTGTGCAGCCGCTGCAAACCGCGTTCAGTTCCATCGGCGAGCAGCCTCTGGAAGCGGCGGCAACTTTGCGCGCCAGCCCTCTGGATAGCTTTTTCAGCGTGGTCATGCCGCTGGCGAAACCCGGCTTCCTGACTGCGGCCATCTTAGGCTTTGCGCATACCGTCGGCGAATTCGGCGTGGTATTGATGGTCGGTGGCAACATTCCAGACAAAACCCGCGTGGTATCGGTGCAAATCTACAACCATGTCGAAGCGCTGGAATACACAGAAGCCCACTGGCTGGCGGGCTGTTTACTGTTGTTCTCGTTTAGCGTGCTGCTGGTACTATACACCGCGCTGAAAACGCATCCTGTCGCCCACCCGCTAAAATGATTGAGTTACACAAATGACCACAATACTAGCCCGCTTCCAGCTCGATTACGGCGGCTTTAAACTGGACGTCGACTTAAAACTGCCCGGCACCGGCATTACGGTATTATTCGGCCATTCCGGCTCCGGCAAAACCACGCTGCTGCGCTGCATAGCCGGGTTGCAACGCGCACCGCAGGGTAAGCTGGAAATCAACGGCAATGTCTGGCAGGACAGTGAACGCGGCCTGTTCCTGCCCACGCATAAACGGCCTCTGGGCTATGTATTTCAAGAAGCCAATCTGTTTCCGCATTTAACGGTGCGGGATAATCTGCATTACGGTTTAAAACGGATCAAGCAAAATTCGGGTTCGGTCAAACTGGAACACACCATTGAATTACTGGGCATCGGCCAGTTAATGGAGCGCATGCCGGAACGCTTGTCCGGCGGCGAGCGCCAGCGGGTCGCCATTGCTCGTGCGTTAGCGCTTAATCCTGAAATCCTGCTGATGGACGAGCCGCTGGCGTCGCTGGATTTCAAGCGTAAACAGGAAATCCTGCCTTTTTTAAGCCGTCTGCACCAGCAATTGGACATTCCGGTGCTGTATGTCACTCACTCCCAGCAGGAAGTTGCGCAACTGGCTGACACGCTGGTGATTCTGGAGGACGGTCAGGCACTGGCTTCAGGGCCGCTATCGGAAACGCAAAGCCGTCTTGATGTACCGCTGGCGCAAGATAGGGAGGCTGCGACCGTTTGGCAGGCGACTGTCGCCGGACACGAAGCCGACTATCATCTGACCCGCGTGGTCTTTGCCGGAGGCTCGCTGAGCCTTCCGGCAGTCGATGCAAAGATCGGTACGCCGCTACGGGTACAGATTTACGCCCGCGATGTCAGTATCGCCCTTGAAGCGCCGACCGCCACCAGTATTCTCAACGTACTGCCTGCGATTATTTCTGATATCGCTGATGGCCGGGACAGCCAGAGCGTGATACGGCTACAAGTCGGCACTCAGCCGCTGCTGGCGCACATTTCCCGAAAATCCGTAATATTGCTGGGTTTGCAAACCGGCATGGCGGTTTATGTGCAGATCAAAGGCACCTCGACATTATCACATCAATAATAGGACTCATCATGAAAGCAAGTGCACGCAATCAATTTACCGGTACCGTCAGCGAAGTGCTTATCGGCGCAGTGAATGCCGAAGTCCATGTCGGCTTGAAAGGCGGAGAAACGATCATTGCATCCATTACCAAGGAATCCGTTGAAACGCTGGGAATCAAGACCGGCATGGAAGTGGTGGCGCTAGTCAAGGCTCCGCAAGTCATCGTTGTCACCGATTTCGGCGGCTACCGGCTTTCGGCGCGCAATCAGCTGCAAGGCACAGTAACTCAGGTTAAACCGGGCGCAGTTAACGCCGAGGTCGATATCGAGCTACAAGGCGGCGAACAGATTGCAGCCACTGTCACCAATGACAGCATCGAAGCCTTGGGCTTGAGCAAAGGCCAACCCGCCACGGCGGTGTTCAAGGCCGGTGTGGTGATGCTGGCGGTTGCGGATTGAACTGGCCAGCCACAAACCGAACCGTTTATCGGCGCGGCTCAGCATGTTTACCAGAGCATGACAGTTAACCTTTGCTCATCAAGCGCTAATCCAGCCTGCTCTTCCCCACTACCTGTTTTTGGCTCCGTCTCAGGCTCTCTAGGAGCCTCGGTCGCGCGGCAGCGAAGGAACATGTAACCTCACTTTTACGGCTTAATACAGAGAAGTACGGATCAGGTTTCTGCTATTTAAAAATAGCGATATACAAAAAATTCAGAATTGCTACAATCGGATTTCTGAAATTTTGGCATAAACACTCTGGCATGGGTGTCAATAGCATTAAAAGTACACGAATAGATCTATCTAATTACCTATAATTCTTGAATATGTCCTTTAAAAACGAACAAATATCAAATTTATGGTCTTGCGAGAGTGATCCTATGTGTCGGGTTAATCATCAGGCCTCATTTGATTTCGCCGAGCAAAGTTTCCCAACAGGGATGCATATCTGCCATTTGTACACTAATGAGAACGAGCGGCGGAACACAATTGCTCAATTCATGCGAAGCGGGCTATTAGCCGGTGAAAAAGTTGGCTACCTTGCTGATGTCATGCCCCCCATGAATGACATGGATAGCTATCTCTTCCAATTGGGAATTATTCCTTCCTGCCAAGTTAAGCCAAAGCAATTGGTTTTGACCCAGGCAGAGTCAGCCTATTGCCCCGACGGCACTTTCATCCCGGAACGCATGCTTAACTATTGGCGCTCCTTTTGCAATCAAGCCCAGAGTGAAAGCTTTGCCGGAGTGCGCGTGACCGGGGACACTAGCTGGATATCCAAAGGCATGCCCGGCATTGAACGTTGGATCGAATACGAAGCGATGATTAACAGCCTAATGGCAGAGGCTTCTATCCACGGTGTTATGTGCCAATATGACGTCAGCAAATTGGATGGCGACATGCTTTTCGATGTGCTGAGCGTTCACCCGATGATGATTGTGGCCGGCCAAATTGTGCATAATCCTTATTTTTCAATGCCTGATAAACCGGCATCTTCTTTACAAGAATAATTTCCGGCTATGCCGATATTTCCTAGCGCACATAATTTTTTAAACTCTAATGGCCGCTCAATGTAAAGCCGAAGTACTTGGCAAATTATTTGTTATTCCCGGAACCTTGTGCGCTCTTCCGGACCACCGGACTATTGTCGATTTTGTCACTACAGCGCTCAACCAGGTAGTGCCCGGCATTGCTTCGGCATCTTTCTGTTTGGAAGGTACCGTCAGCGCAACCTCTCTAGACCCCAGTCCCGATTGCTCGGACTGCGCCACCAGCTGGGATGAGCCGTCCGATGCTTTCGAACCCTGCGCACTGGATCAAGCCAACTCATACCGTTTACCGCTACGCACGGCATCAAAGCTATACGGCTTCCTAAGCTACTCGGTTCTGAACCCGGAAGAATTTTTGCCTTACGAGCCCTATATCGCGAACCTTGCCAATATCGTTGCAACGGAACTGGAGAGACGCTTGCTAGAGCTGACAAGACGGACTGTCAAAGATCAACTTCATCAGGTGTTGCAGAAACTCGAATCCGAGGTCGCCGAACGTACGGCCGAGCTAGCTCGACGCAATGCTGAGCTTGAGCAGGAAATTCAGTATCGCACAAGCTTAGAAAAAGCGTTCCGGCTCAGTGAGGAACGTTACCGATCCTTGACCATTGCCACTACTCAGATCGTATGGATCACCAACCCTGTCGGTGAAATTACCGAGGACATACCCAGCTGGCGCGCTTTTACAGGCCAATCCGAGGAGGCGATGAAAGGCCATGGATGGAATAATGCCGTGCATCCGGAAGATCGTTTGAACGCTATTACGCATTGGCAACAGGCCGTGACGGCTGGCTCTATCTATGAAACAGAATATCGACTGTACCGGCATGACGGGGAATATCGCCATATCGTTGCTCGCGGAGTGCCGGTATTGGAAGCGGATGGAGAGGTCCGGGAATGGGTGGGTACTTGCAAGGACATTACCGAGCGCAAGCTGGCGGAAGAAGCGCTTCAGAAATCTCATGAAGAGCTGGAAAGTCATGTACGGGAGAGGACTTCTGAGCTGGCGCATACTAACGAGGCATTAAGTAAAGAGATTGCCGAAAGAAGACGCATGGAACTGGCGCTACGCGAAAACGATCGCCACAAGGACGAATTTCTGGCCATGCTCGCCCACGAACTGCGCAATCCGCTTGCCCCCATCCTCCATGCCCTCCACATATTAAAACAGCATAATTATTCCGACTCTACGTTGGCATGGGGGCATACCCTGATTGAACGGCAAGTCAACCATACTGCACGTCTGCTTGACGACTTGCTCGATGTAGCGCGCATCATACAGGGCAAGATCCGGTTAAAAATGGAACGTTGTGATTTAACCAGAATTATCACTCACGCCGTAGAAAACTGTCGTCCCCTGATTGAGGCACGGAAACACCGTCTCGTCCTCTCGGTGCCGGATGAACCTAAATGGGTCGAAGGCGATGCGACGCGGCTGGAGCAGATCATTACCAATCTGCTGAACAATGCCGCCAAATATACCGACGAAGGCGGAAAAATCACACTGAGTGCGATGCGAGCAGGTAATTATGCGCTGATACGCGTAGAAGATAACGGTGTCGGTATTGCCCCGGACCTGCTGACGCATGTCTTTGATCTCTTTACCCAGGCCGACCGTTCCCTGGCTCATTCTCAGGGTGGCCTAGGGCTTGGACTGACATTGGTGCGCCAACTGGTCGAGAAGCACGACGGGACGGTTACGGCCTCAAGCGCCGGCATCGGCCAAGGCAGTTCATTTACGATACAGCTGCCGCTCTTGCCGGCCGCTCAAGCTGCCATCGAGCCCGATCATGCAGCGCTGCCTGATTCCCCTGTTTCCCTACCGTCGACACTTCGCATCATGGTGGTCGATGACTATGTCGATGCGGCCGAAAGTCTGGCGTTACTGCTGCAAATGGAAGGGCATGAAGTCAAAACAGCCCACTGCGGCCTGCAAGCGCTCGAACTGGCGCAAGTTTTCCAGCCGCAAGTCGCCCTGCTCGATATCGGTCTTCCCGGCCTTAACGGCTATGAACTTGCCAACCGGCTACGTGCCTTACCTGAGACCCAAGGGACGACGCTGATCGCGCTGACCGGCTACGGGCAGACCGAAGACCGCAGTCGGTCACAGGTCGCAGGGTTCGACCACCACTTACTCAAGCCGGTGAACTTCCAGATGTTATCGGCGTTGCTTCGCTAGGCTATTCAAATATTGTTGTTGACCCAGCGGACAATATCCGCCGTGTTCATGGCACCGGACATGCGGGCTGTTTCGCGGCCAGCTTTGAACATTACCATTGTTGGAATGCTGCGAATATTAAACTGAGCGGCAATACTCTGCTCCTGTTCAGTATTAAGCTTGGCCAAGCGTACATGCGGCTCAAGCGCAGCAGCCGCTTGGGCATAAGCTGGCGCCATCATCTTGCATGGCCCGCACCAAGACGCCCAGAAATCGACAACGACAGGAATGTCATTTCTTTCAATGTGCTGTTGAAAACTCCGGCCGGTCAATTCCAACGGATGACTGGTAAACACAGCCTCTTTACATTGACCGCAACGGGGATGTTGGCTCAAGCGTTCGGATGCCATGCGGTTTACCGCATCGCAGTAAGGACAAACAATATGCAGTGTACTCATGGGGGGTAGCCTTCTTGTTGAGATTTAATTATTGAAGATATGAGGCCATAACGTCTAAAACTCAACTTTTAAATCAATCCGATCACTTAATCCTGCAAAAACCGGCTGAATTCTTCTGTCAACTGAGGCATTGCGCTTAACATCCGGTGATCGGTATCATATAGATTCAACCGTATCCGGTATTTTTGGCAAAACCGCCAGGCATTCTCCGGCGGTACAATATCGTCCTGCCAACCATGAAAGACCCTGATATCTTCAGCCGTTGGCTTAAACTCCGTGCGCCGGTAGCCGGGCAGATAAAACGCAGGCGCCAACAAAAAAAGCCCTTGCGGTTTAATCGATTCCGAGGCCACTGTTGCGACATAAGCGCCCATGCTGGAGCCGATTAATACGACTTTATCGTAGCCGGATAAATCTATTGACAGCAATTGTTCGACCCGTTTATCAGGGTCCGAATGTTCTTGATAATCCGGACTTTCAAATAAATAGCCGTAGCGCTTGGCAACCTCGGCAAATTGAAAAGCCTTTTCGCCCCAAGGTATGCTGTCTTTACCGTGATTGTAAATAACCAGCTTTTTCATATCGGTAACCGTCAAGATTAATTTATTGTTCATGAATGGTATTACAATCAGCCATTCTTGTTACAAAATTCTATAAGCCATGTTTACCAAAAAAACATTCAAGCCCGCTTGGTGGCTAAGCAACAGCCATTTGCAGACTATTTATCCGGCCTTATTAAGAAAAGCGCCTGGTCCACCTGATTATCGCCGCGAGCGATTAACAACTCCCGATCATGATTTTATCGATATCGATTACTGCGGAACCGGCAGCCAGCCATTGGTTATCCTGATACACGGTCTAACCGGCAGTTCGCAATCGGAATATATTAAGGGTCTACAAAGCGCCTTACTCAAGCAGGGATTTCGCAGTGCTGCGCTTAATTTCCGCGGCTGTAGCGGCCAATCCAATAACAGGGCGCGCAGTTATCACTCAGGCGAAACAGAGGATATTCATTTTCTCTATCAAACCCTGCGCCAACGAGAACCTGAAACACTTTTAGGCGCCGTGGGTTTTTCATTAGGCGGCAATGTGCTGTTAAAGTGGCTGGGCGAACAAGGTGAGCAGTTGAATCTGTTTGCCGCTGTCGCTGTTTCCGTGCCTTTGTTGCTTGGACTCTGCGCAACAAAGCTGGATAACGGTTTTGCAAAATGCTATCGCGGTCGATTGCTGAAAGAGTTAAAAGTCTATATGCGCAATAAATTACAGCACCTGGAAAACATCGGCCACTCTCAAGAAGCCATGAAGATCAAGGCATTGGGCGATTTATCGGCAATCAACTCGTTCTGGCAATATGATGATCGGGTCGTGGCTAAATTGCATGGCTTTAACGATGTACACGACTATTACCGGCGCTCCAGTTCCAGGCAATATCTCAAATCCATCTCGGTGCCCACGCTGGTGATTCAAGCGGTTGACGATCCGTTTATGACCAAAGAAGTGCTGCCCGGCCTGAGTGAAATATCACCCCATGTGCATTTGGAGTTGACTCAACACGGCGGTCATGTCGGCTTTGTCTCAGGATCAATCCCTTTTAAACCGAGGTATTGGCTGGAACAACGGATACCGGAGTTTTTGCGGAACGCTTTGTTGTCTGCTAAAGCTTCGTAGTAAATAGATGGATTTAACTTGAGTAGGGTACGCAGTGCGTACCTTTATCGAGTGTGGGGAAATGATTGGAAATGGTACGCACTGCGTACCCTACCCTATTTCGAAAAGACCAAGTTATCGCCTGTCGACAGTTTCCAGGCAAGTGATCATCGTATGACGCATTATGAATAAAGTCATCGCGATCGGATAAAGCGTGTAATGCCGGATAATCAGCAGACTAACCAGTACAAACGCCACAATCGCGCTGAGGTTGAAGCGGTTGATTTTTTCCAGATAACGTAGCTGCCGGATAGTTTCCTGATCGAAATCCTCACTCTTGTTAATCAGAGTAAAGGTCACGATCGAGGTTAACAGTGAGAAATATAACGGAAAGAAAAAGAACATGGGCGCGTTGTCGTCGAACTGCGGTGCCCAGTAGGCATACCAGACTAATAGACAGCTGGTCGCAAAGCCGTCGTGCCAGACAATAGAGGGAACTTTTTTCAGATAGCCTGCCAACAGACTGATAGCCATAGCGGCCAAACAGATACCCAAGGCCACGGGAGTGGAGAGTAACTGTAAAAGCTCGCTTTGCTTCTGTACCAGGGCCGCCAACAACACGCTGCAAAGAATGAATCCGATCATGATTAAATATCGTGTAGAGTTTTCTCAGACTATAACACCGCAGGCGAAGGAACAGAAGTCTCCAACTCCTGTTAAGGAGCAATATGAATATAGAATTATGCTACACAGCGCCAACCATCCTGCGCGAACTTGTTTTCAGCAACAGATATAAGCAGCTCTTTTCTACTTAATCACTCTTAAGGGCTTCAGCCAGATTTACCCAAACACGAATAATCTCCGCTACGCTCCATGCCTGAGCGATGCAGCCACGCGGAGTGAACAAGCCTTCAGCGTCAAAAATTTCGCTCATAGAGCCGATACAAGCCTCATGCAAGTGCCTCTCCAATAACTGATCAATATAGTCGCGCGCATCTTTTCGTTGTTCGGGATGAACGCGTAACCAGGCATCCACGTAAGGGCCTAGCAGCCAGGGCCAGACAGTGCCTTGATGATAAGCGGCGTCGCGGGTACGAAGATCGCCATGATAATCGGGTTTATAATCGGGGTGATCCGAGGACAGCGTTCGCAGACCCACGGGCGTCAACAGGCGATCCCTAACCTTCTGAAGCACGGGTTGCCAATGCTGCCGATCCAATACCGGATGGGGTAATGATATAGAAAATAACTGATTGGGCCGACACGCAGGGTCGTCTTTACCGTTTTCACCATCGACGATATCGTACAGATAGCCTGTCTGTGCATTCCAGAACCGTTGATTAAAACTAAGCCGGGTGGCATCGGCGAGCTTTGCAATCTCGCTTGCGCGTGCGAGTTGGTTTTCTTCCTTCATCCATTTTTCCATAACGCGCAGTGCGTTATACCACAAGGCATTAATTTCAACCGCTTTGCCGCGACGCGGGGTGACGACCCAATCATCCATCCGGGCATCCATCCAGGTCAGCGCGTAACGGGGATCGCCCTGGACGAGCAGACTATCGGCGGGATCACAATGAATGCCGAATCGAGTGCCCTGAAGGTGATGATCAATGATATCCAGCAGCTTGTTCAGCAATTCCTTGAATATGTCCGTGTCACCGGTGATCTCCATGTAACGGTCCAGCGCATGAAAAAACCACAAAGTGGCATCGGCCGTATAATACACGCCTTCGCTCTCACCTTCCGGAAACATATTGGGAATGAGGCCGTCACGAAGATGATAGGCAAAAGTACGCAAAATATGCCCCGCCTCGACATGCCGGCCAGCTAATAACGTTAAGCCTTCCAGGCTGATCATCGTATCCCGTCCCCAATCGGTGAACCAATGGTAACCGGCAATGACGGTGCGTACATCGCCGCCAGACGCCCGAATCCGCGTAGTTTCGACAACCCGTTTGGTCGGCGCGACAATAAACTGATCGGCCGCCAGCACTAGCTGTTTTGCCAGGCCTTGATGCAATTGCGGAGCGGCTGTTGCCAATAAACGTTGACGGCGCTCCTGTTCAGCCTTAAATACATCTTGGGGAGACAATGCCAGAATGCTTTCCCAGTTTTCAGCAGAAGCGATAAAAGTCACATCCTTGCCTTCAATAAGGTCAACGCGAAAATAACCCGGACTCCACAGGTCGCCCTGAGCGCCATAGCCTCTTTGCTGCTCTATACGGTAGAGAATATCGGTAAAGCGTTTGGGTTCAATCGTAAATGCCGAACTATCGCCATCCATGTAAAGGCGTAAAGGCGGAATCGAAACCCCATGAATCTCCAAGCGTCCGACAGAGGATGCTTGAAGGTCATAACAATCTGCGGGCAGCCCTTGATCCAGGGCGGCATTATGGGGACGGAAATGAACGGCTACACGAATCTTAAGCCGCACCGGCCCCGTCCCTGAAACCAAACGATACCCTATGTGAACCGTATTGCTCATGTAGGGCATCAGTATCCATTTTTCAATGACATGGCCAGCCAGTTCATAACGCCACACCGGCATTCCGCAGTCCACGCGAAATTCGCGAAGGCTGGACATGCCATACAGTTCCATATCCTTGCTCGCCCATTCAATGCCGCCAATTTTTTGTATGCTGCCATCAGGAAACCGAACCAGCTCACTCAGCTGGTTAAGCATTACATAGCGTCCCAAAGGATCAGGATGCGCAACAGTTAAAAAACTGTGGAAACGACGAGTCGGCACACCTGCGATCGTCCCGGTCGCATAGCTGCCAAGACCATTGGTGACTAACCATTCGTTTTTTATTAACGCTTCCTGTTCAGTTGGATCACCAGTCCATTTGGTTCGGATAACAATATCATTGTTCATGATTAAAGGTACCTTTTGGTTGGTTAACAGGATTTAGCACAACGGCAGATTCGCCCTGGATATACCAGTTGCCCTTTACAGGCCAGGGCGGCATGCCGAGGCCGCCGTAATGAGGATCTTCGCTGGACCAGACGGTATCCCAAACACAATCTTTAGGCGGAGCCAATAGCGGCTCCGGAGCCGGAACCAGATGAAGATCCCGGCTCAGGTTAACCACCAAAAGACGGTCATCACCAGGATTTTCCCCGAAAAAACGTATCACCAGCGCATCCGGACTTAACACGGCGCCATCAATGCGATTGCTTTGTTGGCTAGACTGAAACACAGGATCATCACGGCGCAGGCGTAATAAATCGCGGTGCAAAGCATATTCTTCCTTATGCAGGTTGCGGTCATTCAAATTCAGTTTTGAATGGGTAAACGTTAGCGGATCACCGGGATCCGGTAGCCGGGCCTGCATTTCCGGTGTTGCCAGGGAGCGAAATTGGGCCAGAAAATCAGAGCGCCCTCGCGCCACCAGATAGGCAATTTCCTCTTTATGGTCGGCAAAATAAAAGAACGGACTGGTGGCGGCAAACTCCTGGCCTTGAAACAACATAGGCGTCTGCGGAGCTAATAAGAACAGCGCGGTCATGGCTCGGTAGCGGTTAGGACTGGTCAACAAGTGGATGCGTTTGCCGCTGCCGGAATTGGCCAATTGATCGTGATTTTGGATGAAGTTGACATACTTGGCCGGGGCTATATCCAGCGCCAAGGTTCCGCGGGGTTTGTTTTGCCACGAGTACCATTGGCCTTGATATAAAAAACCCCGCTTCAATGTCGATACGAACTCTTGGGCGGTACCCCGGTAATCGCTGTAATAAGCATCTGCCCGCCCTGTCATGGCTACCATTGCGGTATGGTGGAAATCGTCGTTCCATAAGGCATCTATGCCGTAGCCTCCGTGTTCGTGAGGCAAAAACAGTTTTGCATCCTGCGGCTCATTCTCGCCGATAATCAGGACTTTGCGCGGAGCCCCTGCGCTACGCGCAGACCGTACCACGGCGGCAATAATATGTTCGGGCGAACTGTCGAAAATCTGCTGAGTTGCATCAATACGCAGGCCATCAAGGTGAAACTCTTTAATCCAATACGCGGCGTTGGCGAGCACATAATCCCGCACTCCATCAGAGTTCGGCCCGTCAAAATTCAGGGCATCGCCCCATTCACACTCATAGTGGGTAGAAAAGTAGTTATTTGAGAATTTCCCAATATAATTACCATCCGGACCGAAATGATTGAACACCACATCCAGAATAACGCCAAGACCCACGGCATGAGCCTGGTTAACAAATTGCCGAAATTCGTCCGGGCTCCCATAAAGCCGTGTCGGCGCAAACAAATTGACACCGTCATAACCCCAGCCGAACCGTCCTGGAAAATCGGCCACCGGCATGATCTCCAGAACAGTCACCCCCAGCCCAGCCAGTTCAGGCAGTTCTTTCGCTGCTTCGACCCAATTACCCTCATGCGTAAAGGTGCCGATATGCATCTCATAGATGACCTGCCCCTGGAGTTCAATCCCCGGCCAAGCAGCATCCGTCCAGTCAAAGGTTGAAGCATCGACCACTTGCGATGGCCCGTGCGGGCCTTGGGGTTGAAAACGCGAGGCAGGATCCGGATAGGATTGCGGATCATCATCCAGCAGATAGCGATATAAAGTCCCTACGCCAACATCTGGCAGAAGCGCCGAAAAATAGCCGTTTCCTTCAGCTTGCAGTCCAACTTCAATCGATGGAGGAACATGAGCAAGGTCTTCACTCTTGGAACTCATGATCAGCTTTACTGTTTTTCTCTCAGGCGCCCAGACACGAAAGTGCATGTCTTTTTCGAGTCGCTCTACTCCAACTGGAAACCGACGGGCACTGACTGAATCGATAGTTATCTGCTCGCTCATGATCATTGTTCCAAGTTAGTTAGTAAAAGTTCAAAATCAAAATATTGCTACTTCAATTTTTCACTACAGCTCAGAAACTCAAAAAGCCAATCAACTTGCTGATAAACAAATAAAGCTTGAATCTAAAGTAACATAATATTAACCGGCTTTAAATTATATTAACCTTAAATAGAGTTTACGTGAAATATGCATTAATACTGCCTATTTGAGACCTTGGCCTTGGATAAAACAGGCGCGTATTAAGCAACAAGGTTTTGGCAGATTCTGGGAAAGCCGAATCCGAAAGCACACTGCATCATTGGAAATTCATCGATTATGCCGATATCAAGGCTAACCGATTTAAAACTGCAACAATCGGTATGATGGCGTTGCGGTAAAAAATTAAGTCATGGCGGGCATTACATAAAGCCATGTCATAAAGCCGTCATGTATGTACGTTAGATTTAATCTTCAAATTTAAGAACAATATACCTGAGGTGAATCATGCGGAGACAACTAACACATGACGCTTGGAGCTTGTATTTAAAAACCTTAAAACTTAGACAGTACGCTCCGGACTTTTTAATAAATGGCATGGATAAGCACTATAAATTAGCAGAGCGGGCCTATCGCAGATACGAACGCCGGCGGGATGCTTGGGAGCGTTCCGGTTTTGCTTAAGTCATTTGCAATGGGTTTGGTACTTCCTGATCAGGACGCTGGCAAATGTTGATGTATCCGGCGCATCAGAATCAGCATAAGTAATGGCACCTATATCTTAATTGCAGATTCACGACATAGAATATGTCTACAATTTACAGGGAAATTACTAAGTTCAGTTGCATAAAGCACAACTTGGTGGATAAAGCTCAGGCACTGCAACAAGTCTGAAATTTTGCTTTCGAAAAAGGAAAATTTTCATCTAACTTTACATCAAACCAAAGAACAATTTATGTTAGGCAATTTTAAAATATCGCTAGTGTCTTATCTCAAAGCTTCTCGTCAAGCAAAGTTTCCTTCAGCCATACCTGGATCAACAAAGCCAGCCGTACAGCCTCTTAAAGGATATTATTACCAATCTCCCGGAATCATAAAAATGAGTCCAAATATCCTAAACTACGAGGCAGGAACCGAGTAGTGCCCAGAAACAAATATTATTGCACTTTTGTCGGCCTGAGCCGGTTTAGTCTCGGATCAAATACAAGTTTGCCTGATTCAATGGGACGGATTCGGTCTATTGGTTGAATGGCTTTAACCAGCAGTTGCGGTTATTTATAGATAGCTCGCCATGTGTTGATTTTTTACCTAAAGCTACCCAAACCCTACTGCTGGCAACACATTGGTCTCGTGCCGCTTGGATATAAAATCAGGCATGCGATATTTTATAGCCAATGCAGGTTTCATTTTCCAAGGCCGCACTTCAATCTCATATTTGCATTTATTTCAGATTAAAGTTCCGTTAAATCCCTGTATTTCATACTGAGCTACGCTTCAATACTTATTAACTCATCATTCGTAACGAGCTACACTTTCATCCGCATAAGACAAAACCTGTCGAGTGCGGCCGGAAATAAGGTTATGCCAAGAAAATATTCCCAGCATGGAACTTTATCCCGGTGACAAGTAATCTCTGCTTTTGGTCAATCAGTAATCAATGATTTCAGACGCGTTTATATTGAAATAGCAGTTCTGTTCGGGGCCATTAGTCCCCCTCTTATCGAAGCCCATAAAGGAGCTTTAATTTTCAATAGTAGACTCGGAAAAGGCGGAACGTGTTGTTTTTTCTCTACCAATTGAGATCGACAGAGAAAAATGAGTGTTAACAACCTAGTCATTCATACTAAAACGACGCAATGAAGTGACGTATTGGTATGAACATTGACTTTCACTCAGCGAGGTTCAGTTATGCCAGCCAAATATAAAGTCAATTTGACCTATGATGAAAAGCTTCAGTTGGAAGCCTTGGTTCATAAAGGTAAAAGCGCAGCCCGTAGCCAAACGCGAGCTCGCATTCTATTAAAAGCAGCCGCCGGTGTTCACGATAAAGACATTACCCAAGCACTGGATGTATCTTCCTCAATGGTGGCAAAAATCCGGCAACGATGCGCGGAAGAAGGCCCGGAAGCGGCGCTGAAAGATCGTGATCGTCCTGGACAAGCCCCAAAGTTGACGGAAGAGCAAGTCGCCCACATCATTGCTATTGCTTGCAGTGAGGCGCCGGAAGGACACGCACACTGGACATTGCGGCTGTTGGCGAGCAAAGTTGTGGAGCTATCCTATGCCCCTTCATGCAGCCATGAAATGATCCGTCAGCTTTTAAAAAAACACTCCGAAACCCTGGCAGAAGCAGGAATGTTGTATTCCAGAAACCAGTACGGAGTTCGTGGCATCTATAAACGTACTTGATCTTTACGGAGAACTTTAAAATTCAGCTCATCCGCTTGTGTGTTTCAACAGAACCCCCAGCTCATTGCTGAAGTGCGCGTGCCGCCGATTCCTGAGCAATGTTTCAACACAGACAGGGCCAGAAATGGCCCTGTCTGTTCGAGAATTGCCGATAAATTTTAAGGCTTCGGCCCAACTAGATAGCATAATCCAATAAACTGATGCAAACCCAGCCAAAGCCTATCGTTGTGACAATAAAGCTGATAGCCGAGTAAACTTTCCAGATTGTCTTTTCCCAAAAAGCGGGATCAAACGCAGCAATAACAAACACGCAAGGATTAGTAATGCCGCCGATCACCACCAGCCAGCAAGCCGTAACCGATAGCGGCACTTTAACGGCATAAAATCCCAGGCAGAACAAAGCCATTAACGCAAAGTCGATATGCGCCCTGATCAGGGTTTTGTAATCGGTGAGGAATTCGCCATCAATGCCTTTGACAGGAAACCATCTTGCAAAAGTCATCAGCCATGCCGAAGCCAGCACAGCAAAAATCATCAGCACCGCGCCAATTAATAATATTTCCATCGTATTATCTCGTTTAGTATTGTTATAAATATATACCGATCGGTATATTGACAGTAAAGTATACTGACCGGTATAGTGATTATCAACCTATTTTTCGTTGCCTTAATCCATGTCATTAACTCTTCAAGAAAAAATCCTGCAAGCCGCATCAGAGCTGTTTTATAGCCAAGGCATCAGAGCAACCGGCGTCGATGCGATTGCTAAAGCGGCAAATACTACCAAGATGAGCCTGTATAAATACTTCCTATCCAAGGACGACTTGGTGCTTGCCTTCTTGCGCAAACGTGATGAGGATTTCCGGTTGTGGTTTGTCGACCAGGTTAATGCTAAAGCAGACATGCCCAATGCTAAGCTACTGGCGGTCTTTGACGTAATTGGCGAATGGATGGCGGTTCCCGAATTTCGCGGTTGCGCGTTTATCAATGCCGCCGCAGAATTCCCGATTGAAGGCAACCCTATGCATCAGGTCTCTTCCGAATTTTATGACCATTTTAGAAATTATATTGCCGATCTGGCCGTACAGTGCGGCTCAAGATCACCGAAAAATCTGGCACAGCAATTAAGCCTGCTGATAGAGGGCGCGATCGTTTCGGAGCAGATGAAGCGTCATTCAGGCTCCGCTGAGCAAGCTAAGCAGGCCGCCATCGTTCTTATCGAAACTAGCTTAAACAATATGCCCGGCAACTCTTTATCATCCACTAACACCCAGGAGCAGCAATGAGCGAATTTTTTCATGAAGGCAACCGGCAACTGCAAGACCGTTTCGAGACCCGGCCGATGGCCGACCGTCTGGTCGAAGCAATAGTCAGTAATCAAATTAGTCCGGAAGATAAAGCGTTTATCGAAGAACAGAACATGTTTTTCTTCGCGACCGTCGATCGCGAAGGACGCCCGAGCTGCTCCTACAAAGGCGGCAGCGTTGGATTGGTCAAGGTTATCGACGAACAGACCCTGGCTTTTCCGCTTTACGATGGCAGCGGCATGTATTTATCAGCCGGCAATGTGTTGGTTAACGAGCATGTCAGCCTGTTGTTCGTCGATTTTCAGAGGCAAGCCCGTCTGCGATTCAACGGCAGCGCTTTCATACAAGATAATGATCCTTTGCAAGATCACTGGCCCGAAGCGGAGTTGGTGTTGCGGGTAAAACTGCGGGAAATGTTCCCCAACTGTCCGCGTTATATCCACAAGATGACGTTGGTTGAAGAATCGGCGTTTGTTCCGAAACAGCATTGCGAGACGCCGGTGCCGGCCTGGAAGCGTCTGGAAGCTGTCGCAGACGTATTGCCGCCCCGCGACGCGCATTTGGCCGGTAACGAGCAGGATGCCGCCGCAGCGTTAAACCGCAGCTAGGTCGAAACGTTAAAAAAGACAGCTAAAAATAACAGTCTCGGTGGTGCTTTAATCGTTTCCGATTTCAGTTTATTACATCAAGACTGTTTGTAGTGATCTATTCGTTCTAATTTGGAGTGCTGATCTGGCGATGCATTTTTGCCATACTCAGGTTCTCTTGGGCGGCTTTTTCATAAACATCAATCAGTCTCAGGCAATGCGCTTTTAAATCTTCAGCCTGTCTACCGTAGAGATAACTTTTAGCCTCATATTGATTAAGCAGTTTCTTGTGTTGCTCAGCTTTAGCCTGCATTTCTTTGGCCGCTTCCTCATAGTGTTCTGCTAACGCCTCATGATCGGCTTTGGATGTCGCATTTTGCACAGCCAGATCCATATCCATCGGATGCGGATTCATCTCGGCGCAAGCGACCACTAAGCCAGCGGCTAAAAGCAAGGTAACCAGTAATTTTGTTTTCATAAGCTTATTCCTAAGTAGTTAAAATAATTTAAAAAACATCGTGTTTCAGGGTGTTAGCTAGAATAGAAAGTTCAACTTTTTCGATCAATAGGCGTTGCTACCTATCAGGTTATTTAGCTGAATGCCTTATGCGGTCAAATCCTAAATGATTTTTTGGATTTATAACTCACTGCATTGGTAAATAAAAAAGGAGCATCAACTCAGCCTCATCCACTCAGCTATTTATTAAAGCACGAAAAGTGCCAGCGATAAAAAATCAATAGCTTAGGCATTTTTTTGCCCTTTACTCAATTTTATTTGCACAATAGATGTGCATTAATATCCTGCCATGCACCTAAATAAAGCAACATTAAAAATATTTATCCCTTAACGCCTTGCTTGTGCTGTTCCTGAAACTGCAAGGCCAGACTGTAGATGACCGGGAATACCAACAGGCTCAATATCAATACGGTCTGCATTCCGCCCAGCGGCGATGCGCTTAGTGACATCAGCCCCGGCGCCGGTGGCCCACATAATCGGAATCAAGCCCATGATGTTGGCCAGCATGACGATGGCGGGCTCGATGATATTGCGGAACATGCTATACAACAGCACAAAAATCAACAGCAAGAGCAAGGTCACTGCGGCAGGACCATTTGTAACCGCTCTGCCGCTTCCCGGTCGATGTCAAAATCCAGGAAATAGCCGCCCACCGCGTACCGCTTGGAGAGCTTCCTGAGTTTTAGATAAATTATTTATGAAGATACGATGATCGAAAATACAGTTGAGACTTTCAAGTTTACAGAAGAGCAGCTTTTTTCTTCGATGTTCTGTAATAGGCAATCAATCTCATGAAACAATTTGATGGTTGTTTATTTTTATATAGCATGCCAGTTACCCTCAAAATACAAAACTTAATTGCGCCTTAAAATAATCGGTATCTTTCCCGCTGGCTTGTTCAATGACCTGACCGGCAAAAAAATGGCTGTAACTTAAGCCTAAGCCAAGATGCTTATTGATTTTCCAATCCACATTTCCGGTCAGTGCATGAGTAACGAAATGACCGCCAACACCTAGCGTCTGTGTTAATGGATTAAGGCCGCTCACATAAACCGCATCATTTTTTGATAGGCGCCAAAAAAAGTTCCAGTCAACAGAAAACCGAACGCTTTCGATGGGCTTTATTGATAGGCTCGGATCAAAATTATAGAAATTCTCGGGGGCCAGAATGGCCGCTTCCTCAAAATAGGAAAGATTAGGATAGAGCGGATTGAAGGTGTTGAGTTCCTTATCATTGGGATTGTCATCGCCGCTGGCAATATTGGCGCTCAAGCCGAGTCGCGGTTTCCATTTTAACGAATCAAACGTAAATCCGGTTATCGAGGCGGCTGTCCATGCGTTGATTGTTAAATCCCCAAAAGAGCCGGTTTGATATATCCCTTCAAAATTCCAATCCCATCCTGCACGACTGCCAAACAGACGAGAGCCGAAAGAATGCCGGGTTTCATCGGCAATCATTTGCTGATAAGCAGCATCTCTACGTTTAAGACCGATATAATAAAATTCAGCCTTTGTCGGGTTAAATGACCACTTGCTGTTTATTCCCCAAACTTTTTCCTTGGGATCTCCATAATTATCGAAGCTATTCCGGCTTACTTTGACCTCTTCTAAACCAAAAACATCCAGGTCAAGAACATTGCTTTTCAGCATGACGCGCAAACCATCAAAAGCCCTGCGAACATTTTGCCCTTCACGGACACTGATCAGTCTGGACGATCCTAGTGAGAACTCCTGCCTCCCAAAGCGGGCGGTTACCGCTTCATAATTCATGTCAAAAAAGCCCTGTTGCAAATCGACGCTATCTTTATCGAATGGCCCGGTTCCTAGCCCATCATTGTTTGACAGATAGCTTCCGAATTGAACAAAGGCCCTGAATTTATCAGTCGCATGAAAATCCGCGTGAACTAAAAAGCGATGCAGAAATTGGGCGCCATCGCCCTGCGGATTGAAGCCCAGAAGATCGTTATTGTAAACATTGATGCGCTCACGAAAATTGCCGCCCAAAGAGAGGTACACATCATCGCGATTTTTCAAAAGAGGCAGGTATTTTATTTTTTCGTACGCGTTCTTATCTGCTTGGCTGGCTAAATACCGGTAATCCTCTTCCCACCTGTTGCTGGATAAAACAGATTCATTATCCTGGGCAGAGCCTTTAGCGCTTATGATCAATAAGGAAAAAGTGATTATCAGCTTTTTCATATTGAATGTGTCCCCGCGATTAAGATTTCACCGGGAGATCGGCGGCAATATAGTGAGTCACTTTCGGTGGCTGCTGACCTTGATGAAAAACCAATACCTGATCTAGCAGGACATTATCGGCATTAGGCACGCGTTCATGGTGACGTAGGTGTTGAGCCCAATTATCTTCCATAAAATATTCAAGATATTGCCCTGGTGTTTCGGTGTTTTCAAAAACGCCCCACCTATAAACGCCATTGCGCATCCGGACAGCTTTTAGCCGATATATGGTTTTCAAAAAAGCCTGTTTGTCATCTTGGTTGACTTGGTAACAAATAGTCACCATCACTGGGCCTTGCTCAAAACCGACTGTTTGAGCTGCCATAGGTACCGGCCAATGCAATGAAGGCGTTAAATCCATCTCGGTACCCTGTTGGAGCTTTAACCTGCAAGTAAGTAACAAAAATATCACGGCGCCAACAGCAGCACCGTACATGGCGTAACTGACAGAATAGAGGTCCGCCACCCACCCCCAAAAGGCAGAGCCTAAGCTGATGCCGCCAAAGAACACCATCAAAAAAACCGCTAGTCCTCTTGCTCTCACCCAATCAGGCAAAGATTGTTGCGCCGAGATATTGATGCTGGATAACACCAACACCCAACTGATCCCAAAGACAAACCCGGCAGCTATCGCTTGCCATTGTAATGAAATCGCAGCGAAATAAGCAGTCACAGCCGCTGTTCCCAAAGAGCCGATCGCGACCACTCTGTTGACTTTAAACCAGCGTTTTACGGTTGGTAGGCATAGTCCGGCTAACACGCCTCCAGCACCTATGGCGGCCATCAGGTTGCCAAAAAAGGCGGCATCTCCGTGTAGATTTGATTTAGCGATGACCGGAATCAATCCCCAAAACGCATTAGCGAAAAACATAAAGCCGAAAGCATGCATCATCGTCGCTTGCAGAGGCTTACTGAATAAAGCATAGCGAATGCCCGCTCTTATCGCCCACCAAATCTTTTCATTGGGAATGCTTGAAGTGCTGTGTGATTGCTCTTGCTTGCGTGAAAGTGTGGCGAGGATGATTGCAATAAAACTCAGCGCATTGACTGCAAACGGGGTTGGCAAACCATATTTTGTCACTAAAACCCCGGCTATGGCAGGACCTATTGCCCGGCTGAGGTTAATATTGATGCTACCCAATGCTACGGCTTGCGAGAGATGTGCTTTCGGTACAGTACCGGGTATTAGAGATTGCCATGCCGGAGCAGTGAATGCCGCGCCGGCGCCCAGCAAAAACGTCAATATTAATAAGCCTTGCGGCGATATATCCTGTTTCCATACCAGGTAGGACAAAACAGCCGCAGCCGACATCATCAGGGCATTGGCGATCATTATGACTTTACGACGGTCGATAATATCAGCCAAAGCTCCTGCCGGAAGCGCCAGTAAAAAGAACGGTAGGGTTGTGGCGGATTGCACCAGTGCCACCATCAGTGGCGATGTTTGTAAATCCGCCATTAGCCAGCTTGAGGCTACCGAATTCATCCAGGTACCCGTATTGGAAATTAACGCAGCCAGCCAAAATATTGTGAACGCTCTGTATTTAAAAGGCGCGAGAGCTGATTCTTTGTTTTCCATTGCCGCTAGAAGGCAAAACAGGTGCAGCCAAGACTTCCCCAAAACGGATCACGTATGGCGGAAAGCCAGTGATTATTATCGCTATGCCCCTGTGAGTGCAGGTGCGGCCCATGAATTGCACAAGAAAAGTTTTGCGTGAATTCGGAAAAGAGCTTGGGATGATCTTGGTAATAACCGCCATAACGGCCCACCGGCGACCAGTCTGGCGATACCGGCGGTAAGGGCGGATCGAATTGATTGAAGTCTTGGCCGGCATACACAATATTGCCGCCCACAACGGTCATTACTGAGACGAGTTGTTTGATGGCCTCAACTTCAACCGTCATGAAATCATCCGATAGCACAGCAAGATCGGCGAATTGACCAAGGCTGAGCGTTCCTTTTTGCTGTTGTTCTCCCGAAAACCAGGCGCTACCGGCAGAGTACAAGAGTAATGCTTCGTCCCGGTTTAGGCAGTTCTTTTCGCTGGCAAGCGCTGTGCCGCCGACGGTTTTACCGCTGACCAGCCAATACAAGGAAACCCAGGGATTAAAGCTGGAGACGCGGGTCGCATCCGTACCAGCACCCACGGGGACACCCATTGCCAGCATGTTTCGGATCGGAGGGGTAGCATCGGCAGCATCTTGGCCATAGCGTTGAATGAAATATTCGCCCTGAAACGCCATCCGGTCTTGAATCGCAAAACCCCCGCCCAGTTTTGCGGTGCGCTCGATATTGCGCTGGGTAACTGTTTCCGCATGATCGAAGAACCAACGTAAGCCGTCAAAAGGCATATCATGGTTGACGCGCTCGAATACATTTAGAAAGTGATCAATCGATTCATCATAGGTCGCATGGATACGGAACGGCCAACGCTTTTCAACTAATAAGCGCATGACCGTTTCCAACTCCATTTCCATATTGGAACCCAATTCAGGTTGCGGTTCCTGGAAGTTTTCAAAATCGCAGGCTGTCCAGACAATATTCTCGCCGGCACCGTTCATTTGTAAAAAACTATCGCCTGCGCCGGGTGCAATCATATCGACCCAGGCGGCAAAATCCTGGTATTCCTTGCCTGCTGTTTGTGCGAATAAATTGTAGGCAATTCGCACGGTTGACCAGCCTTGCTCATGTACATGCCGGATCACTTCGTAATCTTGAGGATAAAATTGTTTACCGCCGCCTGCATCGATAGCGCTGGTTATGCCTAAGCGGTTCAACTCGCGCATGAAATGCCGGGTGGAATTGACTTGGTCTTCAAACGATAACAGCGGCCCTTTAGCCAAGGCAGCATAAAGAACCAGCGCGTTGGGCCTGGCGATCAGCAATCCGGTTGGATTGCCTTGCGTATCTTTTTGGATTTCGCCTCCGGCGGGATTAAGCGTGTCTTTGTTATAGCCCAAGGCCCGAAGTGCGGCTTTGTTGAGCATCGCAAAACCGTACAGATGCAGGATAAAAACGGGAGTATCGGGCGCAGCGTCGTTGATTTCCGTCAAAGTCGGCAGGCGTTTTTCCTTAAATTGAAATTCGTTCCAGCCGCCAACGACCCTTACCCATTGCGGGGCAGGTGTCCGCTCGGCTTGTGTTTTCAGCATAGCCAAAGCGATGCTTAAACTCGGCACGCCATCCCAGCGCAATTCCATATTAAAATGCAGGCCGCCACGTATGATATGGAGATGGGAATCGTTCAAGCCCGGAATTACCCTGCGTTGATTCAGGTCGATAACTTGCGTGCTATTGCCCGCAAGCTTCATGATTTCATCGTCATTACCTAATGCCGATACGTTGCCTTCCGTAATCGCCAGTGCGGAAACTTCCGGCTGTCTTTTATCCAGAGTGGTGATTTTTCCATTGTGAAAAACGAGGGACGGTATCATAAGAAACCTCACGATAGTGATTACTACAGACAACCGTGCTGAATGTTGGAAAATTCAGCACGCAACGAGTTGTTTCGGTTTTATCTACATGGCCATTACTGTTTACCTTCCGAGGCATGTTCGCCCAGCGCCCACTTGGAAAAGCGCACCTGAATGCCATAAGGCGAATGCGCGCGAAGGATCTCCATAACGCCCTCATACGTTTCGCCGCGCGCCCAATCTTGTTGTAGTTCGAAGCAGACCTGCAACGAAGTTACCGGTATGGCACCCGCCTGAACTAGGCGTTGCACTGCGCGTTCATGTGCTTCCTTGGAGACATCGCCACACGCATCGGTAGCCACATAAATTTGATAGTCTTCCTTGAGCATGTCCAAGCTTGGGAACATGACACAAGCTTCCGTCCATAACCCGGCAAGGACTATTTTTTTCTTGCCGGTTGCGGCTACTGCTTTCCGAAAATCCTCATCTAACCAAGAGTTGATGCTGGTGCGGTCAATAACAGGCAGGTTGGGGAACAGTTCCGTCACTTCGGGCATGAATGGGCCGGAGAAACTATCTTTTGCCACTGTAGAAATTACGATGGGCAACTTAAACACAAGCGCGGATTTGGCTAAAACTTGCACATTATGAACCACGCTTAAACGATCATGGGATTCAACGCCCTGGAACATTGCAGGTTGGAAATCAATTAGAACCATGGCAGTATCTTGGGGATTAATCATATTGCGGTATGAATTTGACATAAAGGCTCCTATAGTTAAAAAGGTAATCAATAACTTTTTTCATAGGTTTTCCTGAATAAACTCAAGATGACATCGTTTTTTCAAGTGGTTATTAAGCACGGTAGCAATCGCAACGTCTTCAAGCAATAAGCACTGTTACATATTAAGTGAATACCTTACCTCGCCAAAGTCCAGAAAGTTTATAACTCGTGTGTTGCTAGCCCCAACCTCAACTTGCGCTCTTCCTGAAACTGTAAGGCCAGACTGTAAATGACCGGGAATACCAGCAGGCTCAATATCAACACAGTCAGCATTCCGCCCAACGCCGGGGCGGCGATGCGCTGGGTGACATCAGCCCCGGCGCCGGTGGCCCACATAATCGGAATCAAGCCGACGATGTTGGCCAACGAGGTAATCGCGACAGGCCGCACGCGCAAAGCCGTGGCGGCCTCGCTGGCCGCCCTGATTTCTGCGCTGGTCAAAGGCGCCTGTTTTTGCTCCCGCAGTTTATCGATTTCAATATCGATAAAACTCAGTACCATGACGCCGGTTTCGGCTGCGGTACCGGCCAAGGCGATAAAACCGACATAGACAGCAATCGACAGGTTGAATCCCAGCCAATACACGAACCAGATACCGCCGATCAGGCTAAACGGAATAGCCAGCATGACAATGCTCGGTTCGGTGAGGTTGCGGAAAGCGCCATACAACAGGATAAAAATCAGCAGCAAGGTGATGGGCACCACGATACGCAACCGTTCCGCCGCGCGTTCCATGTATTCGAACTGGCCCGACCAAGCGACCGTGTAACCTGCCGGCAGCGTGACGCGTTCAGCTAATGTTTTCTTCGCCTGCTCGACGTAGCCGCCGATGTCGGACGTCTTGATATCGACATAAATCCAGGCATTAGGCCGCGCATCTTCGGTTTTAATCACATCCGTGCCGCGTTTGAAATCGATGTTCGCCACGGCAGTCAACGGGATCTGGCTGCCGGTCGGGGTCGGAATCAACACCCGGCGCAACGCTTCCAGATTGTCGCGCAGATCGCGCGGATAACGCAGGTTGACCGGGTAACGCTCCAAGCCCTCGACGGTTTCGGTGATATTCATGCCGCCGATCGCGCTTTGGATGACATCCTGCACATCGCCGGTAGTCAGTCCGTATCGTGCTGCCGCTTCCCGGTTAATATCGAAATCCAGGAAATAACCGCCGACCGCCCGGTCGCCGTAGGCCGACAATGTTTCCGGCAAGGTTTTCATCGCTTCGGCAATTTGTAGCGCCAGGGATTGCAAGACATTCAGATCGGGTCCGGAAACTTTGATGCCGACCGGCGTTTTGATGCCGGTGGCCAGCATATCGATACGGTTTTTAATCGGCATGGTCCAGGCATTGGCAATGCCTGGAAAATGAAGCGCCTTGTCCATTTCATCCATCAGTTGCCGGGCGGTTTTTTCGGGATTAGGCCACTGGTCTTGCGGCTTTAGCTGTATGGTGGTTTCCACCATCATCAGCGGGGCTGCGTCGGTTGCGGTTTCGGCCCTGCCGATCTTGCCGAACACTCGCTGCACTTCGGGAAAGGTTTTCAGCATCTTGTCGGTCTGTTGCAACACTTCTTTCGCCTTAGTGATCGAGATACCGGGAAACGTGGTCGGCATATATAAAAGATCGCCTTCATACAATGGCGGCATAAACTCACTGCCGATCCTGGATAACGGGTACAGCATCGATGCCATCAACAGCGCGGCCAGTATGACTGTGATCGCCCGCCAGCGCATCGCCAGCTTCAAAACCGGCGAGTGAATAAAGTGCAAAAAACGGTTGATCGGGTTCTTTTGTTCGGGAATGATCTTGCCGCGGACAAAATAACCCATCAACACCGGCACGAGCGTGATCGTTAATATCGCTGCCGCCGCCATTGCATAGGTTTTAGTATAGGCCAGCGGACTGAACAAGCGGCCTTCCTGTGCTTCCATCGTGATAATCGGCAGGAACGACACGGTAATAACTAACAGCGAGGAAAACAGCCCGGAACCGACCTCTCGGGAAGCATTGCCGATGGCTTGCCAGCGCTCTTCTGAGGTCAGCTTGGCTTGTTTTCTCTCGGCAGCTTCGGCAAGGTGTTTATGGGCATTTTCAACCATGACCACAGCGCCGTCGACCATATCGCCAATCGCCAGCGCGATACCGCCCAGCGACATGATATTGGCGTTCATACCTTGCAATTTCATGACGATGAAGGCCATCAAAATGCCCAACGGCAAGGTCATCACAATCACTAACGATGACCTAAGATGCAGCAGGAACAAGGCGACTAGGCTGCAAACGATGATCAGTTCCTGGCTCAGCGCGGATTTCAGCGTACCTACCGCGCGTTCGATTAAACTGCCACGATCATAAACGGGGACGATTTCGACGCCTTCGGGCAAGCCTTTTTTTAATTCATCCAGCTTTTTCCGAACGTCTTCAATGGTTGCCAACGCGTTTTCGCCAAAGCGCATAATCACCACGCCACCGGCCACCTCGCCTTCACCATTCAGCTCGGTCACGCCACGGCGCAGTTCTGGACCGAGCTGGATAGAGCTAACATCCTGCAAGCGTATCGGTGTGCCGTTGGCATCGACGCCGACTGGAATGGTTTTAAGATCGGCGATAGATTTGATATAACCCAAGCCCCTGACCATGTATTCGGTTTCGCCCATTTCGAACAGCCGGCCGCCGACATCGTTATTGGAACGCTTGATTGCGGCAATAACGGTGGATAAAGGAATTTGATAGGCCTGCAAAACATTAGGATCGACTTCCACCTGATATTGCTTGACGTAGCCGCCCACCGAAGCCACTTCGGACACGCCGGAAACGGTCTGCAACGGATACCGCAAATACCAGTCCTGAATGGAGCGCAGTTGCGCCAGATCGTGCTTGCCGCTTTTATCGACCAGTGCATATTCGTAAACCCAGCCAACGCCGGTCGCATCGGGGCCTAAGGTCGGCGTGATTCCTTGCGGCAACCGGCCTTTAACGTAATTGAGATATTCCAATACCCGCGATCTGGCCCAATAGATGTCAGTGCCGTCTTCGAAAATCACATAGACAAACGACAAGCCGAAGAACGAATAACCGCGCACCACTTTGGCATGGGGCACCGCCAACATCGCAGTCGTTAACGGATAGGTGACCTGGTCTTCAACAACCTGCGGCGACTGGTCGGCATAATCGGTGAACACGATGACCTGCACATCGGACAAATCCGGAATTGCATCCAGCGGCATATTTTTAAAAGACCAAAGTCCCGCCAGCGCCAGGATAATCGCACCGAGCAGCACCATAAAACGGTCTTTCAAACAAGTGTTGATGATGAAATCAGTCATGCTGATGCGCTCCTTG
Source organism: Methylobacter sp. (assembly GCA_036560465.1). Taxonomy (GTDB): domain Bacteria; phylum Pseudomonadota; class Gammaproteobacteria; order Methylococcales; family Methylomonadaceae; genus Methylobacter_A. Next base: position 28,511 of record DATBRD010000074.1, on the reverse strand, counting down.
CTCCATGATCAACCGGTTCGGCTCCGGCGGTTGCGGCGTCGAAGGCTCCAGCATTTTTACCGTGGCTTCATGCAGCTTCGATTCGGAATCGATCAGAAACTGCGCGGAAGTGACGACTTCTTCACCTGCTTTTAATCCGTCAAGCACGGCAATTTCATTGCTGGATGCCAAGCCTGTGGTGATCTGACGAGGCTCAAACTTGCCCGCACCACGCACCACAAAAACCTGTGGTTTCGCGCCGGAGCGGATGACTGCTTCGGACGGAATCACCACCGCATCGACTTGTTTGCCCGCATAGATGGTCACTTCGGCAAACAAGTCTGGCTTTAATAACAACTCGGCATTATCAAATGTCAAACGCACCTTGATGGTCCGGGTTTTTGCCTCCGCATAAGGATAAATGAACGCCAGATGCCCGTTGAAAATACGCCCCGGAATTCCGGCCAGTTGCATTTCAACCGGGTCGCCGACTTTGACCCAAGGCAATTCGTATTCATAAATATCGGCATAAACCCAGACTTTGGACAGGTCGGCGATCATATACAGCTCGGTTTCGGGTGTCACATACCCCCCTTCGCGAGCGCCTATATTGATTACGATGCCGTCAGCCGGGGTATGGATATGCAGGCTTTTTTTGATGTTATGGGTCAGAGTCAGCTCATGCAGCTGATGCTCAGGCACATCCAGCAGCTTCAAGCGCTCACGAGAACTTTTGACCAGTTCCTCCGCGCTTCGGCGTATGTCTCCGATCGGGCTTTTTTCCAGTACCTTAAGATTGTTCAAGGCCAGGATATATTCCTGCTGGCTGGCAACCAGTTGCGGTGAATAAATGCTCAGCAATTCCTGGTTAGCGCTGACCTTTTCACCGGTTTTATCCACGCGCAGGGTTTCAATCCAGCCTTCGGTTTTGGGATGCAAACGCACGATACGTTCTTCATCATAGGCCACCCGGCCAACGGCTCGAACGGTATGGGAAAGTATGCTCTTTTTTGCCGTAGCGGTGCGCACTCCCATGTTTTGCACGGTAACGGCATCGATTTTAACGGAACCTGCCGGTTCTTCAGTTGTCGCCTCGTCCTCGGCATACACAGGCACATAGTCCATACCCATCTCATCTTTAGCCGGAACCGGCGAGGTAACGGCCGGATTCATTGCATTCCGATAAAACAGGATTTTGCGTTGTTTGGGTGCATTATCCTCTGCATAGACCGGAACATAATCCATGCCCATATTATCCTTTGCGGGTACCGGGGAGGTGACTGAGGGGTTCATGGGATTACGATAAAACAAAGGTTGTCCGCTGCTTTTTGATGAACTGACCGGCTGCTTATGACTTTGATGCCAATTAGCCAACCAATACCCGCCGCCAGCACCCAAAGCCAGCATCAGCACCGCTGTTAGTAATATCTGTTTATTCATAAATTTCCTCCTTACCGACAGCCGAACTTAACTGAGCCAACGCTTGATTGGCTTCGGTAAAGGCTTTCCAATACTGGGTCTCGTATTCAAACAAGGTAATCTGGCTGCGCACCAAATTCAGGAAATCAACCTTGTTGACCTGATACCCGGCCAGCATGGAAGCCACGGTTTGTCTGGCTTGCGGCACGATACCGGTCTCAAACAGCACAGTTTGATCTTTGGCGCGACGGTAATCGTTATAGCCTTGCGAGATTTGCGACCGAACCTTATTCCACTGATCCTGTAGGGCGTATTTTTCCTGCATTAATTCGCTGGTACGTTGGTCAACTGCCTTGGCCTGTTTTTGCGCGGCAAAGATCGGCACATTCATGCTCAGGTTCAAACTTAGCAGATCGGCCCGCCTGTCGCCGGCTGGCGTGTTGTCTCTGGCACCGTATGAAGCGCCCAGATTAAAATCGGGAAGTACATCTTTTTTGGCCAGTTCCAGGCGGGATTGCGCGGCATTAATCCCTTGCCGATTACCCTCCAATACCGCTCTTGAGGCTTCCGCCTGTTGATAAAGCTGGGTTTCCTGTTTAATGGTGGGCAGTTGCGAGTCAATCTTGTCCGGTAAATTGACCTCTTCGTTGGCTGGTTTATCCAGCAGCGCATTCAGACTGGCGGCGGCATTACGGCGCGAAGCTTTCAGCATCAATTGCTGGTCCAGCAATTTGGATAATTCCAGTTGCGCCAGCAAGACATCCTGCTGCAAGCCTTCGCCGACCTCATACTTACTCCTCGCAATCTGGACAAACTGCTGCAGCAGCGCATGATTGCTGTCAACTATCCCGAGCGCCCTGTCCAGGTAAAATATCAGCCACCAAGTCGTTTTAACCTCGCTCAGCAAGCGCCAGCGTACTTCGGTCACGTTTTGCGTTGCGGCTTCCGCTTCGAAAGCCGCGGCTTGTTCACGCAAACCGAGTTTGCCGGGAAAAGGGAAGGATTGCGAGATACCGACGCCCAATTGCGTCATGTCTTCCTGTCGGGTGCTGAAGGTATTAACCGGCAGGCTCATCGCATTGATGCTGATTTCAGGGTCAGGCAAAGCGCCCATTTGCGACGGAATAGCCGCCATCGCTTGAGCCCTGGCCTGCATCTGCGCCAAGTCGGGATTATCCCGAACAGCTTGTTCGGTTGCAGATTTTAAGGTCAATATCTCTTTGATTACCGGCTGTTCATCTGCAAATACGCAGGCAAAAAGCATCGGCAGAATCAAGCCAAAGCATTTATAAATAATTTGTGGCCACATAGGCCCTCCTACACTCGTTAAAAATCCGCAAAACGGATGTGTTTGTTGAGCTGCGTAAGGGTTGGCAAAAATATGCCCGCCCTACGGTTAGAGGCTATTAATAGGTGGCCTTATTTCCGGGGAGAATGAGAGGGAACGGGAAGCGGACTTTTCCCAATGTTCATAGCGATGCGCGCTATAGGCTTGGGTAAATACAAAAGCGGCGGCGAGTCCTCCATCGCCACAAATATGAAAAGTACAGCTCCCGCTTGCATGGCAGTCTGCTTTAAATTCATTCTGATGGCGACAGTGATCGGAATTATCCGCACCATCGACAGTGCTGTTTTGTTCTAAAGACAGTTCCGCAGACAGCGAACCCGAATAATAGCCAAGCGCTGACCAAACAGGCGTAATGACCATTATGAGTATTAACAATAATAAAAATCGCTGTCTAAGCATTATTTAGCTGTGCCGGGTTTTACTGTTCACTGGTTCATCGTAATTATTAAAGGAGATAAAAACAAGCCCTGCATTAATCTTATTAAGCACCGCTTGTGCCTGATCGGTTCCATTCGACAGTATTCTGGCGCAGGTGGTGTTTTCGAAAAATGCTGGAAGTTCAGCGTCAGAGAAGCTGCGCCAAGGCCTGCGGTGTTACCCGCTAAGGAGCCAAGTCACGAATATGCGTTTACAGTGGACTTGCGGCGCCGAAGCTGGATAATACCGATATGGCTCGTCCCCAAGCTCAAGCTTGGAAATGTCGAATAAGCTCACGTGTCGGGAAGCAGAAGCTCCCGAGAGGGTGTTCCCAAGCCGAAACTTGGGAACCAGCAGATAAATAAAATTAACTGATGGGTGTGCCACCAACTTTGGAGAATGATCAAATGACCGATAAATTAAAAGAATTACCCCCGGCCATATTGACGCTGGACGATAAAAGTTATTCATTACCTGCTTTCATAGGCGTTGAGGGTGAAAAAGCCATCGATATCTCCAAATTGCGCAGTCAAAGCCATTATGTGACTTTGGATGAAGGCTATGGCAACACAGCCAGCTGTGAGAGCGCCATCACCTACATTGATGGCGAAAAAGGCATCCTTCGCTATCGCGGTTATCCGATCGAGGAATTGGCCGAACATTCACGTTTTGTTGAAGTCGCCTATTTGCTGCTAAACGGCGAATTGCCTAACAGCCGGCAATTATTGGATTTTTCAACCAGTCTTAACGAGTCTTCGATTATTCACGAAGACATGCACCATTTCTTCAACGGTTTTCCGCGCGGCTCGCACCCGATGGGTATTTTGGCGACCATGGTGGCGTCCTTATCCACGTTCTACCCTATTCCCGATCGGCTCGATGCGGCGACAGAGCAGCAAATTGTTGTCAATTTGATCTCCCAGGTACGCACTATCGCGGCTTTCTCTTACAAGAAATCGATTGGCGAACCGCTAATTTATCCGTCCTACAAGCTCAAGTATGTGCGCAATTTTCTGAATATGATGTTTTCATCGCCGGTGCGTGATTACCAATTGGATGAAGACATCGTCAGGGCCATCGATATATTCCTGATCCTGCATGCCGATCATGAGCAAAACTGCAGCACCTCTTCGGTGCGCACCGCTGGCTCAAGTATGGCGAATGTGTATGCGGTCGCTTCGGCAGGCATTTCGGCGCTGTGGGGGCCGCGTCATGGCGGAGCCAACCAGCAAGTGATACAGATGCTTGAACAAATCCATGCCGACGGCGGTGACGGCACTGAATTTATCAACCAGGCAAAAGACAAAAACTCACCCAGCCGGCTGATGGGTTTCGGTCATCGGGTCTATAAGAACTTTGATCCCCGCGCGATGATATTAAAAAAACAATGCGACAAGTTATTGGACAAGGCCGGAGCCAAAGATCCCTTGTTCGATATTGCCCGGAAACTGGAAGAAATTGCCTTAAAGGACGACTATTTCATTTCCCGAAAACTGTATCCCAATGTCGATTTTTATTCCGGGTTGATTCTCCGGGCCGCAGGCATACCCACCAATATGTTCACAGTATTATTCGCTATCGGCCGAATGCCCGGCTGGATGGCCCACTGGCGGGAAATGCTGCACAGCAAGCAGGTGATTATTACTCGTCCTCGTCAGATTTATGTGGGTGAACCGTTACGCCACTATCTGGATATTGAGCAACGAAACGGCCTTGATGCTGCGGATAACTGATAAATAAAGTCGCAACGAATCAAACGGCGATAATTTCCGCTGCCGAAATTAACTACTTTCACAGATCAAAATAGTTAATAGCGCCAATTAAAGGCGTACGTGGATTTAGCGACAGTTTCACGGAAATCTTTTCGAGCAAAGGAAAAAAACGGCCTTTTGCTTTAAATGCGCGGATAAAATTGCCGTCCTGCATAGCGGGCAATATTTTTGGCCCTATTCCTCCTCCGATAAAAACTCCACCGATAGCAAGCGACTTTAACGCTAGGTTGCCTGTCTCAGCTCCATAGAGTTCAACAAAAAGCCGGACTGCCTCTGCACATAAAGGGTCTTCACCGGAAAGTCCTAGCCTGGAAATGACGGCATTCCTGTCAATGCCACTATTTATATCGGGAATATCCTGGCAACGCGGCGCAAATTCCTGCTCACAGAGAAAATCATACAAGTGGCTGAAGCCGATACCCGAAAGGATACGCTCATAACTGACATGATCGGGGTAGCTTTTTCTGAGATACGCAAGCAGCTGATCCTGCTGGGTATTTTGAGCCGCAAGGTCGCTGTGGCCGCCTTCGGTAGCCATCGGGTAATGCTTGTTGCCGTCCCAGTAAAGAATCGCTTCGCCTAAGCCTGTTCCTGCCGCTATAACGGCGACATTGCCCATATGAATTACCGCATTAGGATTTAGTTCTACCAGATCCTGTTCAGGCAGATATAGCATGCCCAGCGCCATGGCTTCCAGATCATTGAGAAGCTTTACTTTAGAGGTGCCCAGTTTTATTTTCAGCACTTCTGCATCCAACAACCACGGCAAATTAGTCGTATGACAACGTTGATTAACGACTGGACCGGCAACGCCAAAACATGCCGACTTGATATCTACGTCAGCGGGTAAAAAGGCCGTTAAAATATCGTCAAATTCCGGGAATAGCTGGCTTGAGTAGATTTGTTCCTGTAAACATATCAGTGAGCCGTTGGCGTCTCTGGTAAAAATAGACAATACCGTTTTCGTTCCGCCTATATCTCCGGCTAGTATCATAATCTTCTCTCACTATTGTTATGCGGATGTGCCAAAGCATCGATGATGCCAGGCAATGACACCCTTTCATGACTGTCTTTACTTTCAGGATGAGGTTGTAGGCAGCCAATTATTACTGCGCCCCAATGATATCCGTTAACAAATTATCGTCAATATGTAGGGATGCGTTTTCATGAAAAATAGGAACGTTTGCTTTTAAAGCTTTCACCGTTAACCGGCGCAATGATTGATGTGTTGTTTGAAGCTTTGCTTACCTTTGGTTGTGGCAGTGTGGTGCCCGCCGCGGCAGCACAGGGGTTATTGCTTTGGATACGATGCTGCCGACGTTTTGATACTTCATCAACTTGGCTTGTGCTTGGAACAGTTTGAAAGTCAGGTTAGTTGACCGAGTAAGTAATTAAAACCGGTTTGTCGGCCGGGTTTGAACGATCTATGTTCAATTCTTGATAAATATCCTGGCGAATTGCGGTTACTGGTTTATTTTGGGAATCTTCCGATTGTAAAAGACATCCGGACATCATCAGCAGTTGATGGTTAAGACATTACTTAATATGCTTAATGCCAAGGACTTCTCACCGTGAACTTAACCTTGCCGTGGGAAATGCCGATGATAATAGTTTTGCTGGAAAAACAGGTTATTTGCCAAGAGGACAAAAAGCTGGAAAAAAGCCGCGCCGGCTATCGCCGAAAAAGAAACCAGTAAAATTAATATTCTGATGATTTTCATAATTATTTACTCCACTGTTTGATTGATTTGAGCGCAAATAGTCCTCCTGATAAATAAGCAAAACAAGTGATTTAATTATCAATTAACCACAAAGAATCTAATCTTTTCAGTACCTTGGCCGTAACCCAGCCTGTCAGTTGTTAGTCTACAACAACCGGTTTTGTATTGACCTTAGCCGTCAGGGAGGTGCTTAGCATTAGCTTTGCATACTGTTAAACAAACAGCTAAATTTCGGCAGCCTTGTATGCTTTTGTGTAAAAGCAACAGAATAATCGGCCGTTAATCAGCAAGAAATTTTTGTTTGAATACGGACATGTCGCTGGCGATAACCGCAATGACTGCCGATTTGAGTTTGTAGCTAAAATAAGTAGATTTCTAACCTTTAATAGCGCGATAGTTCTGGCTCACAGCGCTGCATAGGGCGATATTAACGCATTACTTTCGCGGCCAGCGCGTTGATCAAAAGTCTGGACGCTCCCTCTTGGCGAACGGCCTGCAACAGCAATTCTTTATCTTTTCCTATACCGCATTCGCCTCCTTTGTCGGTGCATTTCCCGATGCCCCTGCGAAAGGACAGGTCACATTCATCATAGCGACATCAAGATAATCGGTTGCCTAGCGATGTTATGGGTTACATCCGCTGTTCGCTTGTGGCTTTGTCGTCTTCGGCGCGGCTTTATACTCTCCGGATAAATACGGTATTTTGACCAGTATCTCCCGTCCCATAAGAAAGTATTACCCCTGGGAATAGCCATGTCTTAGGCTTGGTATTAGTGACTGATTGGCGTCTTGCCGGGCTTATGCTGATATTGACCAGCGCTCTGGCCGACAATTTCCTGGTTCCCATGAACGCATTGCTGCAGCACCGGGGCCACCAGATTATGGGTTCAGGGCACTCCATCGCCGTGCAAAACTTCAACGAATACCTCAGAATTTTACTGATGCTTAGAGTTTATGGGTTGATGATTGATACCGGATTTTCAGTGCACACCATTGTGCTCGTGTTTGGGCTATTTTTGTCGGCGACGACGATGGGCTGGTTAACCAGAAAGCATGGCCATGATCAAGATTAAAATATTATCTGGTTTTGAACCATGTTAATCATGACCGGCATTGCTCAGTCCGGTGTCGACAAAAAGGCATCGGCGTAAATATCGGCTGATGCCGCCCCCTTGAGGAAGGTCATTTTTTTCATTTGGTTGACCATTTCCGGATGACCGCAGAGGAATACGCGCCAACCTTTTAGATCGGTAAACGAAGCCAACGCAACCTCGTTGACGCGCCCGCGGGAAAAACCTTCAGGAACATGATGGCCTGATATGCAAGGGAGATAATGGAAGTTTTCATGCTCTTTGCTAAGTTGGCGCATTTCATCGATCCGGTAAAGATCTTCAACTTCACGGCTGCCATGGAACAGATAAATGGGGCCGCTATGACCATGCGTAAGTGCATCGGTCAGTATTCCCGCCAGTGGCGCCAAGCCTGTTCCGGTCCCAACCAGAAGGATGCCTTGGTCGCGCCTTTCTGGCAGGTAAAAACAATGCCCGCTTGGTTCGGATACGGCAATGCTATCCCCTACCTTGATCTCATCATGTAACCACTCGCTAAACCTGCCGTTTGGTAAGCGGCGAATATGAAATTCCAGGGTATTGGATTCTTTGGGTATGTTGGAGATCGAATAGCTGCGCGTTAACCCGTCCGGTCTTTGTAAATTAACATATTGCCCGGCATTAAATTCGAATGCATCCTTAAAAGCTATGATCAGTAGCAGCGTATTTCTATTGAGCATTTCGTTGGCAACAACTGTCCCTTCGGTATAGAACTCCGATTGATCCGGCAGTTTGATGGCCATGTCTTGTTCCGGACAGCACAGACAGGCCAGAAAATAATTCTGCTTTTTCAGGGTATTCTTTAACCCGGCCTGAGCGGTTTCCGGCGGGAGAGTATCGACACTGCGCACCATGCAGCTATGACAAGTGCCTTTTTTACAGGCATAGGGAATATTAACCTCTTCGCGCAATAACGCATCGAGCACTGTTTCATCCGGCTGGCAAGAATACGTGTGGTCTTCAATCGTTAGTTTATACATGGCTCTACCGTTAAATCCGACGCCATGATGTTTTGACGCAAACATCATGGCGTAATGTTGTTTTATTTATCTGCCTAATACATCATTGCGTGTGGTTTCACATATGTCCACCACTTCAGAAATCAGTTCTTGCGGGACGTTTAACTCTTCCAAAGTCGCTCCCAGATCTTCCACAACCGCGTCGAAGTGACTATCATCCAAGCCCATCTTAACGAGGTGCTCATGACCTTTACGCATGTCCTCCCCGGTATAGTGATGAGGACCGCCAAATGCCATGGTCAAAAAAGCTTTTTGTTTGGCCGCTTGTTTTTCCATATCAACATTGTCGAAAAAGCGGCTGATGCGGTCGTCATTCAGAACCTTGCGGTAAAAAATATCAACAGCGGCATTGACTGCCGGTTCTCCGCCTATTCTTTCGTAAAGAGATTTGCTCATGGTTACTTCCCATTGTTTTATAAGTTTTATAACTGCCTTAGTTGTTATAAGGCTTGTCTGCAGCCAAATACGCTTGGCGACGGGAAAAGCATAGCAATTTAATGCCGCTTTTACAATATATATGCGTTATAACTATTTTTTGTTTCACATATTATTCGCAGGTGCTTATAAAAGCATAACCAAATTCATCCTGGTGGAAATGAATTTTTAGATTCAATTTTATATTTCATAAATACGTAACATCATCCCCGCATCCTATGCGCAGACTCAGCAATGCCATGCCCAAAAGACATCTGTTAGGCTAAGGTCCAATATCTTCGGTTCGCGGAACCAGCTACAGTATCGCCACGTGGTTGTTCTACGGACTTTTAATTTGAATTTGATGCCCCCATAGATGAAGTAGAGTCCAAGATTATGATAATCTTGTCTTAAAGATTAAAATGTATCCATGCTATCCTCGAACGGAACAGCAATACCAAAGGATCTCAATTCCTTATAAAAATAACCGCTGATAACACTCTAGATAATAAGCCATGACAGATTTATTCAACCAATGGGGAAACTTCTTCTTTCATACCAGAAATGTGCTGTTTCCTGTCCTTATCGCTACCTTGCTATTCTTTTTTCCGCCCGTTGCAATCAGCACAGTGCCAGGAAACTATTTTCTGGCCATGGGCTTGATAATGGTAACGGTTGGACAAGCGTTACGGATATTGACTATCGGTCTGGCCTATATCGTTCGCGGCGGCAGGAACAGACGGATTTATGCTGAAAATCTCGTGACCAATGGTGTTTTTACACATTGCAGAAATCCGCTTTATTTAGGCAATATTTTGATCGTTATCGGTTTTATGTTCATCGCCGGCAATATGACCGCCGCCATCTTCGGCTCGTTGGGCTTTATGGTGATTTACCGGCTTATCGTCTTCAGTGAAGAGCGGTTTTTAACTGAAAAGTTTGGCCAAGCCTATATTGACTTTTGCGCCGATGTGCCGCGCTGGGTACCCCGACTGAAAGGGTTGCATGAAACCATCAATAACTATGAATTTGACTGGCCTGCGGTTGCTGTTAAAGAATACGGTACACTGTTTACATCGCTGATGATTTCATTAGGCTTGATCAGTTGGAAACTCAAGCTTGCAGACAGTCTGGCCCAAAACAAAATACCGGTCATAGCCGCGACAATACTGATCGTCATGACATATGCCATCGTACGTTTTCTGAAGAAAACCGAACGTCTTAAATCGATGAGATAGCGGATCCCTTAACAAACATTATGATAAAGAGCGAATCAATGACTCAGGAAGATCGAATTTTTCAGCATATCAATCGGGTGGAAGATTTTACCTTTGATGAACGCGTTGCAACCGTGTTTGATAACATGGTCGCCAGAAGCGTGCCTTTTTACAGTGAAGTTCAGCGCCTACAGTCCGATCTGATCACGGTATTTTTACCGGAACAGGACGGTGTCGTCTGTGATCTCGGCTGCTCAACAGGAACCACCATCGAGCACATTATAAATCACCCTCAATGCCCAAAAACGGCCAAGTTTATCGGCTATGATAATTCCGAGCCCATGCTGGACAAGGCACGCGCCAAACTATCGACTGACCTTGCAAAAGAAAGAGTGTCTTTGCTGACCGCTGATTTAAGCGACTTGCCTGCGCTACCTGCCTGTAATGTGGTGATTCTTAACTGGACCTTGCAGTTTGTGCGTCCGATTGATCGGGAGCATTTGCTTAAAAACATTTATACCGCACTGAAGCCGGGCGGCGTATTGCTTTTATCGGAAAAGATTTTAAGCAGCGATGCCGCCTTGAATCGTCTTTATATCGACCATTACCTGCAATTTAAAAAGTCGCAAAGCGGATATACCGACACAGAAAATCAGCGCAAGCGCGAAGCGCTGGAAAATGTGCTGATTCCTTACCGGCTTGAGGAAAACTATCTCTTGCTGGAGCGGGCCAGTTTTAAACGAATTGATACCTACTTTCGCTGGCTTAACTTCGCTTGCCTGATCGCCGTCAAATAGTTTTTTTAGGAACAACACCATGAATTGGCGCAACAGTACAGACCGTTACGGATCGCTGTCTGTCGGTTTACATTGGTTAATGCTGCTCCTGATTGTAGCAGTGTATGCCTGCGTGGAATTGCGTGGGCTTTTCCCCAAAGGGAGCGATCCTCGCGAAGCGATGAAGACCTGGCACTACATGCTAGGGCTATCAGTTCTTGCTCTGGTCTTGCTACGCCTGGCAGTGCATATCATTGGCCCCACTCCTGATATTGAGCCGAATCCGCCAGAATGGCAGAAGCTATTTGCCAGAATTATGCACTTGGCGCTTTATGTACTCATGATTGGAATGCCGCTGGCAGGATGGCTGATGCTCAGCGCTGCCGGAAAGCCAATACCGTTTTTCGGTTTGCATTTACCAGCGCTCATCAGCGAAAGCGAGCCCTTGGCGAAGTTGATCAAAAAGATACATAAAATCGGTGGCACAGTTGGTTACTTTCTCATAGGTTTACATGCCGCTGCTGCACTGTTTCACCATTACATTGTACGAGACAATACGCTCCGGCGAATGCTTCCTGGCCAAGATTGATCTGAAGCATTGCACGAACAATCGGCTCAACGGCCAATCTTTTTGACGTGGCGCAGGTTAGCGTAACATCAGGCTTATATATGCTGAACGGAGAGAAAATGAATAATGGAGCGATGCCAAACTTACTGGTTGCTTTGGTCAATTATCAACAAGGAGCGGTTGTCAGCAAAACCATCATTGAGAAAGAGACAGGGACAGGGACGGTAACTTTATTTGCGTTTAATATGGGTCAGGGACTAAGTGAACATACAGCGCCTTTTGATGCTTTGGTTCAGGTTCTTGATGGAGAGGTCGAAATCAAAATTTCCGGGAAAGCGTTTCATTTGACACAAGGCGAGATTATTATAATACCCGCCCATGAACCGCATGCCTTAAAGGCTGTCAGTAATTTTAAAATGTTACTAACAATGATCAGATCATAGCAATAGGCTTAAATTCCGTGCCTACCCCTTTTGTGACTACCCAATAACTCGGCAAACTCTTCCGCCGGCAAGGGAGGGCTTGCGATAAAGCCCTGATAAATATCACAACCAGTTTTGCGTAAGAAATCTAACTGATCCGGCGTTTCTACGCCTTCTGCCAGCACTTTGAAACCTAAGGTATGCCCCATTGCTACAATGGTTGCCGCAATTTCCATGTCGTCAGTATTAAAAGGAATTTCAGTAATGAAACTCTTATCGATTTTCAGCACGTCCAAAGAGAAACGTTTGAGATAAGCCAAAGATGAATACCCTGTTCCGAAATCGTCAATGGCAAGATGAATACCTTGGTCATGCAGACTGTTGAGAATAGCCGTCGTTTTGTCTTGATTTTCCATCAATCCGCTTTCTGTTATTTCCAGCTCCAGCCGCCCTGCCGGAAAATGGGTTTCGGCCAGCACCTTTGCAGCCAAGGCGCTGATGTCGCTACGTTGGAACTGGTGTGAGGAAACATTAACCGCCATGGTTAACAGCGGCAACTCCATATCCAGCCACAGCCGGCCTTGCCGGCAGGCTTCCCTCAGCACCCATTCGCCAATATCTACAATCAAACTGGTCTCTTCGGCGATGGGGATAAAACAGGAGGGCCGAATTAGCCCCTCAATAGGATCCTGCCAATGTACTAATGCCTCAGCACCGACAATACGGCCAGTGATAATATCAATTTGTGGTTGGTAAAATACGCGCAATTCCTGTTGCTGAATCGCCCGGCGTAACCGATTTTCCAATTCAATGCGTTTACGGGCAGAAATCGTCAGGTCTTCGGAAAAATAGGCAAAACAGCCACGCCCGTTATCTTTAGCGTGATACAACGCTGCGTCAGCGTAATCCACTAATATTTCAGAGTCGTCCCCGTGTTGTGGATACAGGCTGATGCCAATACTGGCGCCTATCCGCACGTCGTCACTTTGGGCCAACTTAAAAGGTTTGCTTAAATCACTGATAATTTTTTCAGCGACCCGCGCGGCATCGTCCGGGTGGGCAATATCTTCCAACAGCACGATAAATTCATCGCCGCCCAAACGGGCTACCATGTCGACATCGCGGAGCCGGTTTGTGATTCTTTCAGCGACTTGTTGCAGTAGCGCGTCGCCCGCCTGGTGTCCCAGACTGTCGTTGACGGCTTTAAAACGATCCAGGTCGAGCATCAGCAAGGCCAATTGCTTGCCTTCGCGGCGTTCCACGTCAATGCTGTGCTTCAACCGTTCCTGTAACAGCCGACGGTTAGGAAGCTTGGTAAGCAGATCATAAAATGCCAGTTGTTTAATCTCCTCTTCTGCTGACTTGCGCTCGGTAATGTCGCGCAGGGCGATGACATAGCCGGGTCGTCCGTCCCACTCCAGCGGCGCGGAACGCATTTCTGCCCAGGCAATTCCTTTTGGACGGATCAGGTTAATGTCCTGATAGCTGTTCTTAGCGGGATTGACCGGAATTGCCAACGATTGACCAACTAGCGGACTGCGTGCCAGCAAAGTTTCGGCTGCTTGATTGGCATAGAGCACGACGCCTTGGCTATCGACCACTAAAACGCCGTCGGTGATCGTGTTGAGGATAAGGTCGAGCTTGGAAAGTTGGGTACCCATAATCGGCAGGTTTGCTTAAATGATGAAGTTTTGCATGCCGATTCCTTTCGTTTGGGTGGCAATGGCCACAATGACGGAAGGCACACGACACAGGTCGTCGAGCAGTTTCAGTACGGGTTCCGGCGTATTGTTCACTGGCATCGGCAGCTCAAGCACATCTTTTTCGGCATGCCCAAGATTCCGATAACGCCGGAAACTCAACGTGTAGGCTCGTAAAGGTTGACGAATATAGCGATAATCTGCCCGGCCTGACGGCAGGTTTCGCTGTTCAACGATACCCCATGAGCTAGAACCGGCTTATGCAGCGTTTCGTGATGCCGGGAAAGTAGACCTCATCCGTATACCCGCAACCCACTTTGTTCTTAGCCTGTTGGAGAGGCACCCACGATACTGCTTGCTTGAGTTTATTGGGGGCGGTGTATGCGTCATTAGGAAAGGTCATAATGAATCTCCACAATGTTGAGATTAAGAAATTATTAAGCAAGTCGCGCCGTGAGTCTGTGCGCTATCGCACATTGAGAGTCTCGATAGAAAGACTGTCGCTATTTGAGCGATGTTATCGCTTTGTAAATTGTGGAGAGCATGATACACCTGGCCCCTGGATTTATGGCTGCCAGATGGCTAAGTAATTGTTCGAGGCTATATCCATTGTCAACTGTGCCTCAACTTCAACATTACCCTATTCAAAATAAACATCGCACCGTTTCATCATCCGTAATGAGCCGAAAACAGACAGTCCATATCATAAAAAATGGCTGCCCTTAATCTCTAACCATCTTGCTTCAGCTTCTATTCAGGGAGTACAGCGCATTTTGACCATGGCTTGCATAACTAATGCTTTTCATGCACTAAATTTGTAATCAGTCTGCGGGACAGGAAGGTGAAAGATGGTTAACCAGAATTTCGATACGGATAGTGATATTTTCGCGCTCATGAATCAGGCTTTTGACAATGGTAATTTTTACGGACTGGAATATGTCCTTGACGAGTTGGTTAGTGAAGAGCCGACGTCCGCAAATCAAATTGCGATAGATTGGTTTGGCGCTACCGATTATTTTTCTTAAAGCATTCCAGTTTCTGAGTCGTTCCTCCAATCCGTATAGAGTGAATTTAGACATTCTCTACTGGCGAATACTTGAGCTTGATTAACGGTTGGTTTTTTAAATACAAGCTACGGCATAGACAATTACGCCAAATATCTGTGTAAAATCGCTGATAAGTAGATCCTCATACAAAGTTGAACGGTTCTTTTAAACTGCAACTCAACTATAAATAGATTTCTATTCTTGGCAATATGAAATATTTCTTAATTTGATTCATTCAATTCATACTAACTGCGTAGAATGTCAAAATTTGCTGCCCTTTCTCAGGAAACAGTTTAATTTTTGACAACGAGGCCAGCTAATCGGGCTTTTACGGACAGCACTCAGTTTTATCAATTTGCCCCATATTTTCCAGTCAATAGCCTAAACCTCGCTATGAAAAATTATTATTGCCATATCAAAATTTATGCAAATAGGTAACCCAGACACTGAAATAATGCCTGTTTACCTGTTGGCACTTTAACTTCCCTTAACGCAAACGTTGCAATGTTTACCAGCACGCCCACCTATCAAAACATTTTAAAGCAACTCGGCATTGCCCTGTTCTTCCTGCTTTTCGGCTATGTCATTAATCACAATTTCACCAACAATAACATTGTGTGCACTTTTTGGCCGGTTACCGGCCTGGTACTGGCATCGCTACTCATTGGCGGCAAGCGTTATATCGGAGGGGTGATCCTCGGTTCGCTACTGCTTAACGTACTATCCAACGATTCACTTTGGGCAGCTGTTAGCATTACCCTGACACATGTCTTAGAGGCGCTTTTTGGGGGGTGGCTGCTCACCCGAAACGCTCAAACTGCCTTATCGCTACGCACTTTACGAGACTACCTACAGTTAATTACATTAGGAGGCGGCGTTGCCAGCATCGCTGGCGCCATCATTGGCACATTGGCTCTGCTACTCTCAGGCTATATCACTCCAGCCGATTATTTTAAAAATGCAGTGAACTGGTGGATGGAAGATACGCTCGGCGTTGTGCTGGTTACGCCTTTAATATTGACATGGCGACAAAAAGTCGAGCAAGTTAAGGTAAAGCAACTGCTTGAAAGTCTGCTGCTTGTTGGCATAACGTTGCTAGTCGGGCAAATTGCTTTTCTGGATTGGTTTCACGAATATCTCAGTGAGGCACCCAAAAGTTACTGGGTCTTTCTTTGCGTTACCTGGACTGGAATACGGCTGGGCAACCGGGGCGTAACTTTCGTAGTGCTGATGGTCGCAATCCAGGCTTTATTGGGAGCGTATTATGAAGTCGGTTTTTTCGCACACGGGGTTTCCGGAACCCATCTCTGCAATTACTGGGCGTTTGTGCTGATACTGTCCATTGTCGGGATGGCAATAACGACCTATGTCAATGAAATCAAACGGACGCTTACGGCCCTGCAATTAAAGGACAGTGCACTGAACGCGGCTGCTAATGGCGTTGTCATCACTGATACTAATGGCCGCATTGAATGGGCAAATCCAGCATTCAGCAGACTTACCGGATTCGGCCTTAATGATGCATATGAATTCAATCCCGGTGTATCAGTGAAATCCGGCGAACAGAATGATGCCTATCTCCAGTCGATGCGGGAAACCATCCTCGCCAATAAAGTATGGCATGGGGAACTTGTCAACCGCCGTAAGGACGGTTCCCTGTATGATGAGGAAATGACGATTACGCCGCTAGCGAATGAAAAGGGCAAGGTTTCGCATTTTGTGGCAGTGAAGCAGGAGATTACCGAACGAAGGCAGATGGAGGAAAAACTGCGCGACAAGGATGACTTTAATACCAGCATACTTAACTCTTTAACCTCGCACATCACCGTATTGAATGAGCAAGGCGTTATTGTTGCCGTTAACGATGCATGGCGGCAGTTCGCCAAAGACAATGGCTTGCTGGAATCCCGCCAGAACATGCTGGGAATCAATTATTTGGACGTTTATAAAAACGCCGTTAACCAACCTTATGGCGATGAGGCAAACGCTGCTCAGACCGGCATTGCGGCGGTGCTGGTGGGCGAACAGCAAAGTTTTCATTTAGAGTACCCGTGTCATTCGCCCGACCAGCAACGCTGGTTTCACATGAGCGTATCCCCGTTATACGGTTCGCGCGGAGCAGGAGTGATAAGCCATGAAAACATCACCCAGCGCAAGCAGGCCGAGGCGGCGCTGCAGGAAAGCGAAAGCCGTTACCGCGCGCTCTTGCAGGATGCCAGCGATGCCATCCTGATTGCGGACATGAGCGGTAATCTTGAAGAAATTAACCGAGCGGGAGAACTACTGCTGGGGTACAGCCGAGATGAAGTTTTCCGGATGAACTGGATCCAGATTCATCCGGACGCCGAACTGGACAAACTCAGGCAACACTTCGACGATTTTGCAAGAAACGGCAGCGTCGGCCCCATCGAGACAAAAATCCTGCGCAAGGATGGCCGGCTTGTGGATGTCGAAATCCGGCCCACTTTGGCTGAAATCAGTGGGCGCAAGGTAATGCAAAAGATTTTAATCGATCTCACCGAACGCAAACGCCTGGAAAAAGAACGTTTGGCGGCCGAAAATGCACAACGCGATGTTTTGGTACGTGAAGTTCATCACCGCATCAAAAACAATCTTCAAGGCATTATCGGGATACTACGCCAGTTTGCAGAAAACCATCCGGAAACCGAGGAACCGCTCAACCAGGCCATCAGCCAGGTACAGAGCGTTGCCGTAATCCACGGCCTTCAGGGATCGGCGCCACTGGCTAAAGTACAGGCATGTGAACTGACTGCCGCCATAGCCGCTGGAATCGAATCGCTATGGAAAACGCCCATCACTGTTGAAATCCTCGATCGCGAAGCGCCCTATATCATTACCGAAGTGGAAGCAGTACCGCTGGCGCTGGTTTTGAACGAGCTGATCTGCAATGCCATTAAGCATGGCGGGGCCAAAGGCCATGTCAGAATCATGCTCAACCATGAACCGCACGGCGACTCGATCCGTCTGACCATTCACAATACTGGCCTGATCCCGGCCGGGTTCGGGCTGGAGGACACAACAGGCTTCGGCATCGGCCTGCAACTGGTTGCATCGCTATTACCGAGAGCAGGCGCCAGACTGACGTGGAAGCAACAGGACGATATTGTCATCACCACGCTGGACCTGGACGAACCCATTATCCAAAAGGAACCGACCCCATGAACCCAAACAACAGACGCAGCCTTTTACTGGTCGACGACGAACGCCTGGTACTGGCAACGCTTGCCTTAGGGCTAACCAAAGCCGGCTATAACGTCAGCACTGCAGAATCCGTGGACGAAGCGGAAACCACGCTGGCAAGTGGGGAGAGGCCCGATCTGGCCATCCTTGATGTCAGCATGCCAAACAGGAGCGGACTGGAACTGGCTGAACGGTTGTTCACTTTCGACCATATTCCCTTCATGCTGCTGACCGCCTACAGCGATCAGGAGATCGTCGAACAGGCTGCCACATGCGGCGCGTTGGGATACCTGGTGAAACCGGTCGATACGCGGCAACTGGTGCCGGCCATTGAGGCTGCTCTGGCCCGGGCCACAGAGCTTCGAGGCTTGCGAGTGACCGCGCAACAACTGCAGAACGCTCTTGATAGTGAACGCGATATCAGCATTGCCGTTGGCATCACCATGGTGCAATACCGGCTTGGCCGCAAAGCGGCCTTTGAACTATTACGTAAAACAGCCCGCACCCAGCGCCGAAAGCTGGCGGAACTGGCGACAGAAGTAATCAGGGCGAGCGAAAGCCTGAATCTTGATGTCTAGGGAAAATTCTTTGATTTTAGAGCCTATGTAAGCTATAAAGTACGTAATATTCTCGGTTCACCCCTGCCCCCGGTGCCGAACCTTTGAGGCCCAGAACACGCCTAGTTAAACTACCCGTAAACTCCATTTCAGATACGGGAATTGACGATAAATACCCAAAAGGCAGGGGACGCGCGTGTTCAAATCGCTTGCAATTGGCTTTACCGGCCGACATCTTCACTCTCTAATTGGCTTATCTCTGCTGCCTTGCGGCTTGACTGCCGCTACCAGCGGCTATTATTTAGCCGCGCCCGTTCCCTCGTCTTCTGCCACACAGCGAAATTCCCGCAAGTCTCCATCCGCGAGACACGCTATTTCTGATAAGAATTATTGCTACCCTGCAAAACCCGACAGCATCAAGCTAAAGCTGGACCCTCAATCTGTAACCGATAACCGCCATAACGCATACCCGTGCGCCACAGAAATATTCATTTCCGTCGAAAATAACGCTCAATCAACATTGCCTCATTAAAAACCAAGATCAAGTTTTTCAATTAATTCATACAAAATCACTCATGAAAATAAATCTGCCTGCAACTGACGTTGAATATAGCCTCACAGAACGTGATTCAGTTGTTTCCAAGACCGATCTGAAAGGAATCATCACTTACATCAACGAAGACTTTCTCCGGATTAGCGGCTTTACCCGGCAGGAACTGATCGGCTCTTCGCACAATATCGTCCGCCATCCCGACATGCCCCCTGAAGCGTTCGAGGATATGTGGCGGTCCCTCAAAGCGGGCCGTCCGTGGACAGGCATCGTCAAAAATCGCTGCAAAAACGGCGACTTTTACTGGGTGTTAGCCAATGCCACGCCGATTCACGAACATGACCAGCTGATCGGTTATATGTCGGTTCGCAGCAAACCCAGCTACGAGCAAATCCAAGCGACAAGGTCTGCCTATAAGCTGTTCCGCGAAGGCAAGGCGGGCAACTTGAAAATACAGGATGGAAAAGTCGTCAAATCAACGTATTTTGGAAAACTCAATTTTTTCAAAAACCTCAACCTCAAAGCCCTCTTAGCCTCTGTCCTCGCTCTGTTGTCCATACTGATACTGCTCATTGGCAGCATGGGCCTGCTAGGCATGGACAAAGCCAATGAAGGCCTGCGTGCCGTGTATGAAAATCATACGGTTCCCATGAGCCAGATCGCCTCTATCCAGAAGCTGCTTTTGACCAACCGATTACTGATTACTGCCAGTCTTTCCAATCCGGCACCCGAGGTGATTCAGAAAAATACAGCTGATGTGGAACAAAACATCACTGAAATCGACAAGATATGGCTTACTTATATAAGCACTTACCTCACGCCGGAGGAAAAGCAACTGGCTGAAAAATTTGCAGATAACAGAAAGCGCTTCGTCATGGAAGGCTTGGAACCTGCCATTACCGCGTTACGCGCCAATGACCTTGCGCTCGCTAACACGATCGTTACACGCCAGATACGCCCTCTCTATGAATCAGCCGGTGAATATATTCAGGGACTTATGCAATTGCAGACGGATGTTGCCAAACAGGAATTCGATGCCGCGCGTTCACATTATGACAGCACACGTGATATAGCTGTCGGCTTGACCGGCACTGGCGTTGTTCTGGCACTGTGGCTGGGCATAGTCCTGATCCGTTCCATTACGCGCCCGCTTAAAGAAGCTGTCGGCCACTTTGGACAGATCGCCCAGGGGCAATACAACAATGCTATTGAAATTGAGCGCCAGGATGAAATCGGCAAGGTAATGGAAGCCCTCAAATCCATGCAGATTAAACTCGGCTTTGATGTCGCGGAGAACAAGCGCGTCGCTGATGAGAATCTGCGCATCAAGATTGGCCTGGATAACGTCAGTACTGGCGTGATGATTGCCGACAATAATCGCAATATCATTTATGTCAACAAATCGGTGGTCGACATTCTCGGCAAGGCCGAAGCGGACATTCTCAAACAGCTTCCGGATTTCTCTGTAGCAAAACTGGTAGGCACCAACATCGATGGTTTTCACGCAAATCCTCCGCATCAGGCGAAATTACTGTCATCCTTAACCAATACTTACACCGCCAGCATGAATCTCGGCGGCCGCTCCATGGTAGTGACTGCCAGCCCGGTCATTAACGAGCAGGGACAACGGCTGGGCGCTGTAGCCGAATGGCAGGATCGCACAGCCGAAGTGGCCGTGGAAAAGGAAGTGGCGGCAATTGTAGATGCAGCCGCCAGAGGCGACTTTACCAGACGTCTCCAGACACAGGACAAAGATGGATTTTTCAAGCAATTGGGCGAAAGTCTCAATCAACTTCTGGAAACTTCCGAAACCGGCCTTAATGAAGTCGTGCGGGTGCTCGACGCCCTATCCCGCGGCGACCTGACCGAAAAAATCACCAACGACTATTTCGGCACTTTTGGGCAGCTCAAGGACGATTCCAACACCACTGTGGAAAAACTGAGAGAAATCGTCAATAGTATTAAAGACATCACCAGCAGCATCAACACCGGCGCCAAAGAGATTGCCGCCGGCAATAATGATCTGTCGCACCGTACCGAAGAGCAAGCCGCCAGCCTCGAAGAAACCGCTGCCAGCATGCAACAGCTAACCTCCACCGTGCAGCAAAATAGTGCAAATGCCATACATGCCAATACGCTTGCCGTCGGCGCATCTGATATTGCCGGCAAAGGCGTGAAAGTGGTTAATGAAGTGGTCGCTACCATGGAAGAGATTAACGAAGCCTCGCGCAGAATCGAGGACATCATTTCGGTGATTGACAGCATCGCGTTCCAGACCAATATTCTCGCGCTGAATGCCGCCGTGGAAGCGGCCCGTGCCGGCGAACAGGGCCGAGGCTTTGCCGTGGTGGCCATAGAAGTGCGCAATCTTGCCCAGCGCGCCGCTGCGGCCGCTGGAGAGATTAAAGGGTTGATTATAGACTCGGTAGAAAAAGTCGAAGACGGCACCAAGCTGGTCGCCCAGGCAGGGAAAACCATGGAAGAAATCGTCAGTTCCATCCGCGGCGTAACTAGCATCATGTCCGAAATCAGTGCCGCATCCTTGGAGCAAACATCCGGTATCGAACAGGTCAACCAGGCCATCACCCAAATGGATGACGTCACCCAGCAAAACGCCGCGCTGGTCGAGCAAGCCGCCGCAGCAGCAGAATCATTGGAAGAACAGGCGCAAAGCCTGATAGCCACCGTAAGCAGCTTTAAAGTGGATGATCATTCCGCCAACAGTCATTTTCGTCTGCAAGACATACTGAAAGCAAACAAGGAACCAACACCGGCCCGAACTACTGCCTACAAAAGTTCAAATACGGCTAAGTCTAAACCATCGTCACAATTCATGGAGAGCAGTGATTGGGAAGAGTTTTAAGCTTCGATGGAGGTTAACGGAGATTGATACGGTTTAGGCCGAAAACATCATGCTTCATTGAGGAGCTGCTAGCCTGGTTTCAGTCATGCAGGCAGCTCATCTTCGCCAGTCAACGAACGTTTCGTGATAAAGTCAGGAAAAGCAAGTTCCTGAGCTAGCAATTGTTGAACATGCGGAATACGATTAATGCAATTATTATAAAAAACCAAGTAAATTAAAATGCATGTCACTTTAAATTCAGCTCCTTTGATCAACACCGAAGTAACCAGGCTTAAAAAGCTGTTTGAGCTCAGTTTGACGTTATCGGGTGATCCCATAGAAATATTTCAGCATGCGGCCAAATTGATCGGCGAGCTGCTGGACGTCAAGGTTGTCTGTTTGTCCGAGATACAAGGGGATCGGCTTAATTTCCTGGCAGTATATATTGACGGAAAAATCTACAGCAACGCGGGCTCATGCTTGCTTGCAATTACCCCTTGCGCAACCGTTGAGCAGTCAAAAGATATCAGGATTTATGATCGGGTAAAGGAACTTTTTCCGGAAGCGACTTTCCTTCAAGATCACAACGCCTTTGCCTACTGTGGCTTCCCTTCGCTGAACAATCATGGAGAAGTAGTGGCCGTGACTTGTCTGCTGGACGATAAACCGCATGATTTCACTAATGAAGATCAAGAAGTTCTGCGAATCATCGGCCAGCGCATCGGCATGGAAATCGAACGCAAGCATAATTTTGAAGCAAAAGAGCGGATCAGTCAGGTTCTCCGAGTAAACGAGGACAGGCTGCATCAGGCAATCCGTGTCTCCAAGACCGGCATTTTCGATTGGTACCATAGCTCCAATTCAATCTATTGTTCGCCTGAAATGCGCACACTCTTTGGATGGAGTGAAAATAAACTGGTGACTACAGAAACAGTTTCCGACAGCATTTACCCAGAAGACCGGCAGAGGGTTTCCGAAGCTGTCCAGCAGGCTCATAATCCATATGAAAATGGTCTCCTCGACATCCAATTTCGGATTCTTCTTTGGAATGGCGAATTACGGTGGCTGACATCACGGTCACAAACATTCTTTGAAAAGGCTGGAAATGCCTACCGGGCTGTTCGTACCGTAGGCGCTGTACACGACATTACCGAGAAAAAGCTTGCGGAACAGCAACTTCGTCTTTTTGCCACCGCATTCCAGACACAGGAAGGCATTATCATCACAGACGCAAATCAGGTCATTGTCCGTGTC
Organism: Methylobacter sp.; assembly: GCA_036560465.1. Lineage (GTDB taxonomy): Bacteria > Pseudomonadota > Gammaproteobacteria > Methylococcales > Methylomonadaceae > Methylobacter_A. The sequence continues at coordinate 5,180 of DATBRD010000074.1, read as the reverse complement.
AATCAGGCTTTTACAAATATCACCGGCTATTTGCCGCAAGAAGCCATCGGTAAAAAGCCATCCATGCTCAAATCAGGCCATCACGATAATGCCTTTTATCGAGCAATGTACAAGGCCTTGCATACTGATGGCTACTGGCAAGGAGAAATTGTGGACCGACATAAGGACGGACATATCCATCCAAAGTGGCTGACCATTACTGCGGTTAAGGACGTTGATGGTGAAATTACTCATTATGTGGGTAATTTTTCCGATATTACCGAACGCAAGGCGGCCGAGGACAAAATTCAGCGCCTTGCTTTTTATGACCCATTGACCCAGTTACCTAACCGGACCTTACTAATAGAGCGCCTGGAACATGCTATCGCTACCCAGACCCACAACCACAGCCAGAACTACGGCGCCCTGCTCTTTCTTGATCTCGACAATTTCAAGATACTTAATGATACCCAAGGCCATCGAATTGGCGATGAACTGCTGATTGAGGTGGGGAAGCGGCTGAAAGATTGCGTCAGCGAAATAGATACGGTATCCCGTTTAGGGGGGGATGAATTTGTTGTGCTGTTAAAGGAACTCGGAGGCAGCGACAGCAATGCAGCTCTTAACGCAAGCAATGTCGCAGAAAAAGTCATTACTATCCTGGGTAAATCTTTTCAATTAGGCAATGTAGTCCATTACATTTCGGCCAGCATCGGCATTGCCTTATTCAACGCTCCTGAAGCGACCGTAGCTTCCGTACTTTCCTCGGCAGATACCGCGATGTATCAGGCTAAAAAAAGCGGAAAAAATGCTTATTGTTTCTTCGATCCGAGCATGCAGCACGCCTTGGAACGACGTTCTGTACTGGAAATGGCACTGCGAAACGCTATCGTCAACAAAGAGCTAAGGATTTTTTACCAACCTCTAGTCGACAGCCAAGGGCAAATCATCGGCGTGGAAGCGCTTATCCGCTGGCTACATCCGGAACAAGGCATGATTGCGCCCATCCAATTCATTCCATTGGCTGAAGAAATGGGACTCATCACGAATATCGGCTATTGGGTACTTGAATCTGCCTGCGCCCAACTTGCTGCCTGGAAAAACAGGGCCGAGACCAGAAAATTATCCATTGCCGTCAACATTAGCGCCAAACAGTTCTATCAAGCCAATTTTGTGGAAGAAGTATGCAACCTGATGGCGCAATACGCCATAGAGCCAGTGCATTTAAAACTGGAACTCACCGAAAGCATGGTATTGGAAGACATTGATGTTGCCATTGAAAAAATGCTGGAGCTCAAGTCTCTTGGCATCATTCTGGCCATGGACGATTTTGGTACTGGCTTTTCTTCACTTAGCTACCTCAAACAACTCCCGTTCGATCAGCTAAAAATCGATAAAAGTTTCGTACAGGGAATCAGGGACAGCTCCAACGATGCGTTTATCATTCAGACTGTCATCAATCTGGGTCAAAGACTGGGAATGGACGTGGTCGCAGAAGGCGTTGAAGATGCCGAACAGTGGAAGCTTCTGAAAAGTTTGGGATGCGGCACATTTCAGGGCTACTATTTTTGCAAGCCGGTCCCTGTCCAAGAACTAGAGGTTTCTATCGCATTAAGCGCGAATTTGCCCAGTGACGGTTTGGGTATCAAAGTTCTGTCGCTCATTGAACCAGGGCTGATGTAGCTGCCGGCGAATAAGTTTGCTCTAGCGGCGGCATGCCGGAGATTTTCATCTACTTTTTCGGATAGCCTACGCTCTGCGCCGCAACAATCCATTGCGTTGAATTGAGATTCATGGCTTTCGCCAAGGCATCCTTGTCAACCGACCCTCGAACCACGGTCGCCAGCCCTGTGGAAGCGCAGTACAGATAGACATTCTGGCTGATAAAGCCGGTGTCGATTGCTGCTGCGATTTTTTTATCTTCCTGGCTGGTGTCCGAATTCATGCGGGTAAAGTCAGAAACGAAAATCAAATTGACCGGCGCACTCGCGACAAAATCCTGCATGCCTGTCAGCGCCCGGATGTCCTTCGCCTCAGTCATTTTCAACGCATGGTTCTTTGCGTCAAACAGGTAAAGACCGTCTGCGCTCGCCACATAGATGTTGATATCCTGCCAATTACGAGTAGAAGGCGCAGTACGCCCTCCTGTTTCTTGCCGATTTATGCCGAATGCCGCCCACAGCAAATCAGAAAGGGCCTGGACAGGCAGTTTCTCCGTGCTGAACTCCCTCACGGATTTACGGTCATGCAGGGCCTGCATCAACGGCATTCCCGTTTTCACCTGGGGCTGAGGAAGTTTCATGATCTGGTCTTCCTGGGCAACGGACAGCGTGGCACCAAACATCAGCCCCACTAGCGATAGCTATTGGATTATTGCTGTCTTCATGAGCCGTCCCTCCCCTGTTTCAATCTGCTATTACCGAATACCTATTTGAACTTAACCGACGCTTCAAACGGCTCTGCATGCATTACAAACTATCTTTCCTTGTTTTAATCATCATTACAATTGGTACAAATATCTAGACGAATGTCAGGGCGCGCCAGCTTCATCCAGCAAGCCGGTCACGGTTTCGTATAATATCGGCAGGGATTCATTAATAGTACGCCAGACCGTCAGGTCGTTAACCGAGGCATAACAATGAATCAGCACGTTACGAAACGCAATGATTTGAGGCAATAAGGGATGCGGTCGACCCATTGCGGCTCGATTTTGCAGAGTTGATTAAGCGCCGCGCCGAGGATTTCGAACTGACGCTCGACGGCGGAACGCAACAACCGGTCGCTGGAATAGTCCTCGAAGGTTCTGCCCGCCACGAATTCCAGTATTGCTGCGGCAGCCTCTCTTGCATCCCAAAGATAAGCCCGTGGATCACGCTGTATAGACGACTTCGCGGCTTCGATTGACATTGGCTTGAACATAGGGATTACGCAGAGCGGAGGTTTCCGCCAAATCAACGGTGCGCCCCAGAATTTGCGACAAGTCAGCTTGTAATCCAAAAAATGCCTTTAGCGTAGGGCTATCGGCAGAAGGTGAGAACTCCACCAAAAAATCGGCATCGCTGCTTTCCGGGACGAAATCAGTTCCACGCGCGGCTGAACCGAATACTTCATACCGTTGTACGCGATAGCGTCGACAGAGTTCAACGATGGCGGACTTGTGTTGATGGATAAAGGGGGGTATTTTTAGTTCAATGGTACGCGGTGCGTACCCTACCAGGGTGTTATCCTGGAGGTTTTTTAGGATCGTCGGGAACCGGTAAGACTATTATGACCAAACCACAATACCGATATTCCGGTGTTAAAGTAGTATTTTTGTATCAGTAAATGCTGAGGAATTATCGAAATGAAAAAGCTAATATCATTGATTTCTTCGATTTTATTGTCTGCCATCCTGGACACTGCTGATGCTACGACCTATCTAATGCCTGAGGACAGCAATGATAGAGTTATTGCTCAATATACTACTGATAATGTGCCTTTAATCCGCTCAGAGCAGGACGGAACATTATTGGATGTGGCGCGCCGCTTTCTTTTAGGACAAACCGAAATAGTCAGGCTGAACCCGAATGTCGATCGCTGGCTGGTTAAAAAAGACGTCATGGTTCGTTTACCCAACAAGCGTATTTTGCCGGATACGCCTCATGATGGCATTACCTTAAATCTTCCCGAGTTTCGGATGTATTATTATCCGCGGAATCAAGAAGAAGGCAGTCCGCAATTGGTAATGTCTTACGCTCATGGAATTGGAAGACAAGACTGGAAAACGCCTCTGGGAAAAACCAGCGTGGCGGGGAAAGTTAAAGATCCATCATGGCGTCCGCCTGAATCCATAAGAAAAGAACATGCAGCCGATGGCGATATATTGCCGATCGTTGTTCCGCCGGGGCCTCATAATCCTTTGGGGGCATACGTACTGAACCTGGCTATTCGGAAATATCTGATCCACGGCACCGACATTGATAAAATCTTTGGCATCGGTATGCAGATAACACACGGTTGCATCAGAATGTATCCGGAAGACATAGAGGAATTATACAATTCGGTAAAAGTAGGAACACCGGTTTATATCGTTAAGCAACCTATAAAAGTTGGATGGCTAAATAACGTTCTCTACATCGAAGCCCATCCGGATTTGGAAGGCGAGGAAATGAGCCAAGATCGACGATTTGCAATAGCATTAGCTCTTATTAAAAAAGCCAATAACCAGGAAATGCCTGAGTTCGATCAACTGGCTTTAAATCAGGCACTTAACAACCTTGATGGGGATCCAATTGCCATCTATGAACGATTACCGCCGCTGTAAAAAACTCCGGTAAGGGGTGTCATACGCTAGATGGCGACAACTCCCCCAAGAAATCAGCATCGCTGCTTTCCCGGACGAAATCGGTTCCCCGTGCAGCAGAACCTAACACTTCAAGCCTTTGCACGCGATAGCGTCGGCAGAGTTCAGCGATTGCGAACTCATGTTGATAAATAAAGGGGTGCATTTTTAATGCCCCCTTAGGTTGTTTATGTGAACCCGACTTGATAATCTTTGTTTGATTTGCGGTTAGTTCTCAATCTCATATCTTCATTAATTTTAGATTAAATTTCAGTTAAATATCACTATTTTTCGGTAACTTATAAAAAATATGTATAAGTGCTTATTATCATATATCTAATCAGGCATTACTCTTTGATCCACACATGATAAAGCTAATCCTAGGGTAGAAAGTTGTGAATCCTGATCCAGGAAAGCCGGACTGCCAAGCGTGACCAGAAAGAGAGTCATGTAAGGTACCTCGGCTTTTTTATTTAGCACAAATACATGTTTTTGTGTCTTTCATTAAACCAACCTTTTGGAAATATGACGATGACCAAAGACGAACTGCTATCTAAAATCCAATCCTCTATTGATGAACAGCAAGCAAAATTGACAGAACTTAAAAATAGGGCAAAGGATGAATCCCATGAAGCGGTCAAAGATATTCGTGCGGCAATTGATGAGTTGGAGCCCAACTCGAGCAAGCTAAAGCCAAAGCAATGGAAATTGCCGATACTGCGGATGATAAATGGGATGATTATAGTACTCCCCATATTTCAGACCACGGCTTAAGATAGAAAATCTTATCGAGAGGCAAAGTGAAATATGGCAAAGATACGAAAAAATCATACAACGGAATTTAAGGCGAAAGTGGCCGTTGAGGCTATCCGCCAACAAA
>DATBRD010000073.1:0-81007 GCA_036560465.1 Methylobacter sp. | reverse complement strand
GTCGGCGTCGGTGACCCCGGCCGCCGCTCCGGCGGTCCAGTCTTCGGCAGCGGCCAAATTATAGGTCGTGGCGCCAGTTGACGATGTGCCGTTCTTGTTGATCATCTGGTTGATCGCGGCTTTGTCGGTCGCGCTCAAGGTGATCGTGAACGCGGTGCCGGAGGTAATCTCGACGTTCGAGCTATCGGTCAGGGTATAGGTCGCACCGCCTTCCCCGGTAAAAGTGAATTTATTGGCGACGATGTCGTTGGTCGCACCGCTCAGTTTCAGGAAACCGGTGCCGGTCACGACCAACGCGCCGGTGGTGGCATCGTAGGTGGACGAGGTAATGGCCGGTACTGCCACATTGCTGACGGTGATGCCGTTACCGGTCAGGTCGGCATCGGTGACGCCGGCCGCCGCGCCGGCGGTCCAGTCTTCGGCCGCGGCCAGATTATAGGTGGTGCCGCTGGTCGATGCGGTGCCGTTTTTGTTGATGATCTGGTTGATCGCGGCTTTGTCGGTCGCGCTCAAGGTGATCGTGAACGCGGTGCCGGAAGTGATTTCGACATTCGAGCTATCGGTCAGGGTATAGGTTGTGCCGCCCTCACCGGTGAAGGTGAATTTATTGGCGACGATGTCGTTGGTCGCACCGCTCAGTTTCAGGAAGCCGGTGCCGGTCACGACCAGAGCGCCGGTGGTGGCATCGTAGGTGGACGAGGTAATGGCCGGAACCGCCACATTGCTGACGACAATGCCGTTGCCTGTGGCATCGGAAATGTCGCCATTGGTAATGACGGTATTCCAGTCATCGGCCGCAGCGAGATTATAGGTGATGCTGCCAGTCGAGGAGGTGCCGTCTTTGTTGAGCATCTGGTTGATCGCGGCCTTGTCGATCGCGCTCAAGGTGATCGTGAACGCGGTGCCGGACGTAATCTCGACGTTTGAAGTATCCGTTAAAGTATAGGTAGTTCCGCCTTCACCAGTGAAGGTGAGTTTGTTGGCGGTAATATCGTTAGTCGCTCCGCTTGCTTTCACAAGATTGGTGCCGGTCACCACCAGAGTACCCGTGCTGGCGTCGTAGGCGGAAGAAGTGATGGTCGGCGTCTGTACGCTGCTAACGGTAACCCCGTTACCGGTCAGGTCGGCGTTACCGGTATTGGCAACATTCCAATCGGCAGCGGCGGCGATATTAAAAGTCGTTCCGCCAACAGAAGAGGTGCCGTTTTTGTTCAGCAAACCTTCCACGTTAATCTGGTCGGCGGCATTCAGGGCCACGGTAAACTGGGTTGCCGAATCGATTTCAACGTTCAACGAGGTCAGGGTGTAGGTTGCGCCCCCTTGTCCGGTCAGGGTCAGTTTGGTGACGTCGATATCGTTGGCAGCACCGCCCGTAGCGGTCATGTTGATACCGGTCACTACGAGAGAGTTAGTACTGGCATCGTAGGTAGCACTGGTAACGGTGGCAGGGACGACATAATTGGTGTCTGTAGTGCCACTGGTGGTCAGTATCTTGTTGGTAGCGATCCCGGCCGCACCTGGGGTATTGGTACCGCCACTTGCGCTTCCACCTGCTCCACCGGCACCGGTATTGCCGGTGACCATGGTTGTATAAGTCCCGGCATCCATCCGTACCGTGCCGCCGGCGTTCCAGATGCCGCCAATACCACGCCCACCCGCACCGCCATTGCCGGTATTGGCATAGAGAGCCGCGCCGCCGCCGCCGCCGCCGCCGCCCGCCGCAATATTATTGGTAATGCTGCTGTTAGTGATAGTGATGGTGCCGGCAGCGGTGTTATAAATTGCACCGGCAGCATTGCCACCCGCGCCTCCAGTGAAATTGGCGCCCATCCCGCCGCCGCCGCCGCCAATCGATATGCTGCCGTTGTTTGCCGTTCCGCCCGCGCCACCACTGGAGTAACTACCATAACCACCGCCTGCACCACCGGTGGTAGTGCCGCCTATGCCACCGCCAACGCCGCTGTTACCGGAGCCGCCGTTGCCGCCATTACCTGCCGAAGGAGCTGTCGGAGCATAGCCGCCACGACCAGTTCCACCAGTACCACCAAGGCCGGAACCAAAACCGCCGCCGCCGCCGCCGCCGCCAGTATACAAGGAGGAAGCGGCGCCGCCACCGCCGCCGCCGCCCGAGGCTTTATTGGCGGTGATCGTCGAACCGCTGATCGTCAAGGTGCCCGCGTTGTATATCGCGCCCCCCAAGCCGTCGGTACCTACACCTGCACTGTTAATCGCGCTGCTGCCGCCGTTACCGACCGCCAAGCCATTGGTGATGGTCAGGTTGTCAATATCAACAGTTCCAGCCGTGATGTTGAGCACCCTGGCCAGATTGGCGCCACTGAGGGTAAAGCCGCCACCGACGATGGTCATTTTCTGGCCGTCTGTAACATTAATAGTGACGGCATCAGCGGCCGAGGCAAAGGTGATGTTGCCGGTGAGGGTGATGATGTCGGCCGAACCGTCGCTATTGCCGGTAGCAATAGCGGCTTTCAGTTGCGCGACGGAATTGACGCTGGCCGTGTGCATCAGATAGTCGTAGTTCGTCAACTGGGAAACATCCAAAGCCGGTGCGAATTCAATGGCGCCGGTGGTGATTTCCAGATTCCAGTCGCCCCCTAAACCGGACGCGCCGGTACCGTTGGTGGATGCCGCGACGTCGGCCCCTGTGATGGCAGCCAAGGCATCGATAAAGTCATGCCCGACGCTGCCCGCACCCACATCGCAACCGTAGAGCAGGATATCGCCATCGGCGGCCAAGGCCATACCGATGGTTTGCAGTTCGCTGGTGTATTTGTCCATATTACCGTTGAACAGGCCCACATCGCCCAGCAATAATAAACCGGCATCGCCGTGGGACACGATGCTGATGGAATCGATGCCGGTGCGCCCTTGCAGAGCGTCCGCGATCTGCACCACGCCATCGCGATACGGATCCAGCACCACCACCTCGGCCGTGGGGGCAGCCGCCACCACGGCTTGGTAGTCCTGAACGCGGCCATCCACAAACAAAATCTCGTGCGGTGCCGCGGCGGAGGTCGGAGCTGCCTCCGTCGCGGGGGGCACATAGGCCGCCGCTGCGTCCAGCAACGCTTTTGCATCGGCCGCTTGCGCAGTTTGATCCATAGTCGGTGGGACATCTTGCGCCGCTACATCCGCAGCAGTGGCCGCCGCCGCACCGTCGAACATGATGCGCGGTTCCAGTGCGATCATGGTTCGGCGGAGCTTGTAGTGTGAGTCATCCAAAAGTGCAGAGGTCCCCAGGCTTGAATTTGTTTGACCTGATTTTTCTTTGAACGGTGATTTGATAAAGTTCATGAGGCTCTCTCTAGCATTAATGATGTCGGGTTACTGAGGGAAGTTTAGTTAAGCATTGGGGATGTTAGCGACAGGAAGTCGACAAGCTTGAATTTATCAGCTGTGTAGAGTGACCAACGCTGCTCGCTGGACGGGGGTTTGAACCCGTCCTCATCGTTTAAATTTGTCATTATGTGAAACCTACGAAGAGCGACAAGGACTCTTAGCAGGTTCAGGCTGAGAGACTGATCGTGTTTTATGGTTAAAACACTCGATAATTTTCATGGCAGCTCTCCTGAATGGCTATCAATTGGGGCTAAACAATTAGTTAAAGTGGCGTCTTGGCGCTGCTGTCCGTCTCTGCCGGTTGGACGGAAATGACGTTGGCGAGGCTACCGCGCCCATCCTGCCAAAAAGACATATCGGCGTACTGTGCGAACAAATCGGGCGGCAAAACGGTTGCGCGCCGTTCCAGCGAAACTTGCGGCCGAATGCGGTGCAGCCCGGCCAGTCCCAGGTTGTTGTCGAACTCCGGAGCGTCATAGACCACCTGTGCGTAATCATGCTCGAAGGGAGCCTCGCCAAGAAAACGGTAAATCAACGGCAGGACTTTATTTGGCGCCTGCGCCAGCAGTTCGTAGTCCACCAGCAGCAACGATGCCGCCTGTTCGCCGTAGAAGGCTTCTTTAAGCGCCGACCAGGAGAAACCTACCAGTCGATTGCGCTGAGCCAAGGTGTCTACCCGGCTGTAAACAGTGTTGCGTTCCACGTCGTCGTTGAACAACAGGGTGTTTTCGTAAGGATTGGCCCGATATAAACGCTCGATGCTATCCATGATCCAGGCCACATTGCGTACGCACGCGATCACCTTGGCTTCGGGAAACAGATCGAGGATGGCGGGCAACTTGGCGCACCACAGGCGGTTGGTGTCAAACACGACGGGCTTACCGGCCTGTTCGGTGTAATAATTATCGAACAAGCCGCGCAATAATCGGCGGCGCTGTTCTGTGTTCACTACCGGCCCCCATTCGCTGCCGGCGCTGACTTGGCCCAACAAGCCTGAAAACAGCGAGCCCACCGGACTACTCATACCGGCATGAAAACGGGGATTTTGGCGCAGGATAGCCGCCAGCAAAGTGGAGCCGGAACGGGGCAGGCCGGAAATAAAATGATAATGGGGCATAGTTTAAGCTGATGGCAAAACTTTAACAGAGAATGCACTTATCAATTATATCTATAAGTACTAATACTTAGGCTCAGTGTAACAACACAACTTACCAATTACAACTCTTCCGTAAATCAGGCTTTCATCGTTACTACGCCATTAGCCCATTTAATTCTGATGCAACCTAAAAATCACTTTTTATTAAAGTAGCCAGTACCGGAAACGCTTGTTTTTTCCGGCTGGCTTGTTGTGGAAATAGAGTAGCGAGAACCAGCAGAAACTTCAAAATACAGCAAATGCTCTACGCTAAAGTATGGCTGCGGCGCTGTTCGAGCTGCGCATACAGCGGCGCGACCCGTTGCTGCAGTATCGGATGCGATGAGGCGGGCGACGCATCGCCGCTGAACCGGATACCCTGGCTTTTGGCATGAAAACCGGCCCGTTGCCGCATGCGCTCCAGTTGTTCCGAAGTGCAATCGAGGCCGTGCCGAGGCAGCAGGTCTTGCCATAGGATGTCCGGTAATTGCTGGTAATTGATTAATTGCAAGTGTTCCACATTGGCAAGCGCCGCTTCGAAAAAGCCGGCCAGAATCTTGGCGCAATAGCCGTCCAAATCCCCCGCCTCCAATGTTTCTGCCGCTACCGTTGCGACCATGCCGGGCACCATCTGCGGCCCACGCTGGCGTTGATGGGATGAGAGTATGGCTTCCGGCTCGCGGTAGAGAAACCAGCATGGCGTGTTCGGGAAAGCCGCGCGCAATATCGGCAAAAATTGGATATGCCAGCTATCGAGCTTGATGAAAAAATGCGTTTCTTCGGGGCTGCGTTGTTGTCCGAGAGCCAGGATCAATTGCCTCAGGCCGACGCCACCACCGCTGGATTCCAGCTCCGTTTGATGCAATCGCAAGAAGGCATCGACGATTGGCGGTTCCGACATCACAATACAGCGGGACAGGGTTGCCAATAATTGAGTCAGCAAAGTGGAGCCGCAACGCGAGGTATGAAAAATAAACGCACTCGGTGTCAGCGCCGGTTCCAGACGCGTCAACCAATCAAATCCTGTGCGGCAGATATAACGTTGCGCCGGATCCTGTTGTTGCAGCGTATCGGCGAAAAACGAAGCGGTAAAGCGGTCTGGGACATGCCGCCAAACGATTTCCCGGCCTTGCAGGGTTACCGGAAACCAATTGCGTAGTGATGCCAAAGCATCGGCGGCAACGGGTTGACCGCGTAATAGCTGGCGTTCATTCAACATGGGATAGCATAGAAAGAGGAAGGCGCGGCCAAGCCGCGCCTAACAGTTTAATTTCTGGAAGGGAAAATGCCTTCCATGGCAATTATGTAGTTAAGCCCAAGATAAGGCTGCATGTTGGAAATGGTGGCAGTGCTTACGACTGGAACCGTTAGTGGCGTACCGTTGCCGGTATTGGCGTTTGACACTGTACCACTACCCGTCACTGTGGTGGTGACGCCACTCAGAGGGACCGGAGTCGCTTGCGCAGTACCGGAAGGTAAATAGATCGCAGCACTGGCCCCGCTTCCTGCCGTAGTACTGGTCAAGGTGCTGCCGGCTGCAAAAGCGGCTGTCGCAGGAGGGGCTCCATGGGCAGTGGTATCGATGTTAATATTGGTAGTAGCGCTTAAGCCGCTTAAACTTAACGTCGCCGCATGTGTATGTGACGGTAAATTAGCCTGAGTAAGGGATATCGTTGCCGTACCGTTAGAGATAACCGTTGTATTGTTTGTACCTGCCTTTTCACCCTGCTCAACCGGTGCCAAGCCTGGTCCATCGCCCTGTGATCCGACGATGAGCCGCCCGCGCAGATCGGGCAAACCAAAAGTACTTACCCCATCTCCACCATACATGGTGCCTAGCAGAGAAAACAACGCCGTATTTTGAGAAATCGACATTAATTGACCATTGCAAAAGGCCCAGCCTCTTGGTGCGAAATTAAATCCCACCGGCAGGATGGTTCCGACAAATGCTTCCATAATAAATTCCTGTTTTACTGTACATGACTAAGACGCAACGATAATAAACCGCTGCACGATATGATTATTACTAATAATACAATTACCTAAATTCCAATTTGACCCGATAAAACCGAGACTTAGAGTTAACTCGTAAGTGCAATTCATTTTTACCGAATTGAAAAGGCCAGCGGGTAAAGTCCAGACTTTTTTAATTCTAGCCAAATAGCCGATTGACCGGGGCGGAACAATATCAGATCAGAGTGTTAAATAAAACAAAAAAGATCAGCGGCAAATAGCAGAAACCGGCGGTTTCCGCATAAGTCGGTCGGCTAATAACTCAACATAACTGTTATGTTGTGTAAGCCTGTTTTTTTCCCTAGTGAACGGGCTCGGCTCCGGCCAGTGTTGTATTGATTGTTCATTGGATACGACGAACAGCTTCCAATCTATTGGCCAAATCCAGTGCCGCCGTGGTGCCGCTTTGCCGCAATTCAGCAATGATCTCCAGCACATTTGCGTCGGTGATGCTGAGGTCGCCATATTTCGGCTCGGGATTAGCAATAAAACCGGCTGCGTTAAAAATATCGGTCAGCCATTGATTCGGGATGCAATCGATCACCAGATGAATGCGCTGCATCGCGCTGCGATTTTCAACCCTGTGCCGGCAATTGGCATTCATGTACCAAGTGCCGCCGGCGGTAAAATGGATCGGTTCGCCATCCAGCCAGAACAACACGTCAGGATCGGTGATAATGGGAACGTGCAAACGCGCCACGCCGTCTTCAAAATTGGTTCCGGCATCGGTATGTTCGTGGATGACGCCGCCGGGTGCCAATGCCATCAAGCGCACGGCGCAGGTTTCGCATTTGAAGCGTAGCAGGACTTGCTGGAAATAAGGACAACTTGCCAATAGCGGTGTATCTAGGAAACGACTGTCCGAAAATGCCAGAATATCGTCGCTGCGGCCGTGGGGCGACCGCAATGCCTGACAGTGCCAATACCCGGCGCTGGCTTGGTCATTGTAATGAGGCACCCATTGATCCGGCAATAAGCGCTGTAAATCGGCTTGCAATGCGGCTAGGTCGAATTCGAACGGCAAACGCAAATAGCGGGTAGCCTGCTTCATGCCGGAGTTCCAACTCGCCAGCGCATTTGTTCGCTCACCTCGTCTTCGTCAATAATTTGGAAGCCAGAAGAAAGATAGAGCTTGCGTGCCTTGAGATTATTTTTGAACACGCGCAGACTCAAGCTTGCTTGATGCGTACCGGCCAGCCGCTGAAGATGCTGCAACATATACCGAGCTAAGCCCTGTCTTTGAGCATCAGGCAAGACTGCGATGTCGATCAGACGAATAACACCGGTAGTGTGCTCGAATATCATACGCCCCAGCAATCGGCCTTGATATTCGAGAACGTTGGTTTGGGCATTCGGGTAGTTCTGTTGCACCCCAAGCGCGTGAATTTGTTGCTGGGATCGAACCAAATTATCGATAAAGGTTGAATCCATCGGCAATGCGAGCAAATCTTCGCGGGTCGAGCGATACAGCGTGTCAATAAACTCTTGATCGCGCTCGTCAACGGAACGCAAATTAAAACCGAGCGGCAGCATATCCATAAAATCTTTTTTACGAAATTTAAAATATTTTTTTGCTATCATGCGCGTCGTCGACTTTCGATGCAACTCCCTATTAAAGGATGGCTATGAATATTGGTCTTGAACAATTCGCTCCGCTGGTGGGTACAAACTTCATTGTACACACGCAAGCAGGCCTGATCGAAGTGCAGTTAAGCGAAGCGACGGAATTGCCTCGCGGCAATAGACCGGAACAATTTCGCACGCCGCTGTCCTTGATTTTCATCGGACCGGCCGATGTAGCCTTGTTGCAGGATAATTATCTAATCGAGCATCCTGCATTAGGACAGCACCAATGGTGCATGGTGCCTGTGTCATCAGGCAGCCCGGCTTTTACGAATGATAGCGAGCGCTACTATCAGATACTGTTTGCTTAAGCGTAGCGTTATTCTCTTAACCACCGTTGCATGTGTGGAAACGCTTTCCAGCCTAATTGTTCAGCCTTGCTTGCCTCAGCAGTTAAACCCATCCACTGCAGCAACGGCACGCCGATAGTCTTGCCGCTGTTAAAAGTGGCTATCAGCCAGTCTGACTCGCCTTTATAACCATTGGGATGAAATACGACTTCTGGCGGCAAATTTAGATACACCAGCGCCGCCCATGACCAAGCTAACGCAGCTATTTCATCACCAGCATTTTTACTGACATCGTTATATAAAATATTGCGTTGCGTACCTTCCATCACCGCTAAATGTCCGGCCTCATGCAATAGATCCCCCGGGTATTTTAACTTGGCTTCATCCACCACCAATACGCCCTTATCAATCAGGATACCGGGCAAAATAACATTATCGGGAATTTCTCCTGCCTGTACAGGGATGCCTATGCCGGAAATAAAATCGGTGATTTGTTGGGTTAGTGGATTTGTAAACTCAGCCATGTTTTTTCTCTTCGCTGATTATCGTTACGGATATATTATTATGTTAACTGATAACGCTAATTTTAGTGGTTTAGCAAGAGGTTGGAATGATATCGTTTATTTGGAAAATTGGGCATTATTTATCAAGCCGGACATATGAATATCTCTGTACATAACAGCACGTTGAACTATTGAAAACACTGACTTTTTACAAATAAACTGGTAAATCAACAAGTTGCCGAAGATACAAAATCAACATTTCAACTGGCACAAGGCAAAGATGAATTGTTTTGAGATGCTGCTAAGCTTGAAATGAGTGTAACGGCAAGAATTGGCTGGTTTGCTTATTGACAGGCATAAAAAAACCGTAGCCCCGGAAGGAGCTACGGTTTTTTTTGCACGCAATTTAGATGACTGTTACTTCTTCTGCTTGCGGGCCTTTTTGTCCTTGAGTGACAGTAAACTGTACTTTCTGTCCTTCATCAAGAGATTTGAAGCCTGAGCTGTTAATGTTACGAAAGTGAACAAAAACATCTGGGCCGTTTTCTTGCTGAATGAAACCGAAGCCTTTTTCAGCGTTAAACCATTTAACTATACCTGTAGTCATTTAGTGTAATCCTAATTTGTAGTAATTGAAGTCTCATAAAGACCGATGGAGCTGGGAAATTAAAGAATTACTTAATGATAACAGGACGAACAATTACATGAAGAACTTCGTAAAGATAAGCATAACGGTAAAACTATTTCAAGCTGAGTGCATTCTATAGCCCCACTCTGGCAATGTCAACCCCGCTCTTTGAGTTTTCCAATGTTGTTGGCGCTAATTATTGCAACTTAAAGAGCCCAAGTTTATAACTACTATTAAGTGCACTGTGACGACTATTTTTATTCAGGATTAACGGCATTAAATTTTAACCTTTTACATTAGTTATATGAACGTTTTATGAATTTAATGCATCAAATAAGGAAACAATCCATCTACTCAGGATGTTATTGTTAACCATAGCGTCCTTTACTATAGTTGAGTCGTAATTTTAAAAAACCTTTTCAACTTTATACGAGGATCTACTCATGAACGATTTTTACAAAGACATTTTAACCGGAACGGTATTTATAACGGGCCTGTTGGGCTTTATTTCAGGCGAATTCATCATCTCGTCTGCGCTATTCGCTACTTCAGCTATTGCGAGCAATATCAACCTGAATCGTAAAAGAGGTAAATCCGGACAATTATCATGCGAATGATTCGTCTGAGCAGCTCAATATCTAAGACTCTCAAGGCCAACAGCCTTGAGAGTCTTTAGACCTTTTGCTACACAATTCGATAAAATCTTAGCTGTTATTATTACCTTCACTTCTGTCGGAATTCACTCCGACACCATCACCCTCAGCATCACCTAAAACCAAAATCAGCTTTTATTATCCAGGATAATAAACACATGCTGGAATAAAGACCCAGAAAAGCGGCTTGACCGCTTACTAACAGTTAATTTGCTACTAGCTGGCGCAGCGCACGCTATTCAATATTGAATCTTGCCGTCAACCGCCGAGCACCCGCCAGAACCATTCATCTTCAACTACAATGAAATAAATTTAAACGGATTAAGGATTGATGAGATAGCGGAACTGCTATGGGTAAGATAAGAAGCTGAAATGGCAATTATTGGGGACTGATACAGCGACCAAGACGCCTATCAACCGCCACCTTATGATTCAAAAAAAATATTTTTCTTTTAAATCAACAGCTTAAATGGCGGAGAGAAAGGGATTCGAACCCTTGATACGTTGCCGTATACACACTTTCCAGGCGTGCGCCTTCGACCGCTCGGCCATCTCTCCTATATTTGACTTCCTGTATAGACCACAGGAAGCCGCCTAGAATAATCGATATTGTGTTAAAGCGCAATGTCCTTCGCTTACGGCTGCATAGATGCAAGAGATAAAACACGGAGCAGTTACCGTAAGCGCCTATTGTTGTTAACCGCCACTCTCTTCGGTCAACGCTTCCAGCTCATCCCAGCGCTTGTAAACTTGCTCCAGTTTTTCATCGATCTGCTTCAGCTCATCCAGAGTCTTGGCAACGACAACTTGATCTTTTTTGTAAAACTCAGGTTCACTGATCTGCTGATTTAATTGCGTTTGCCGAGTTTCCAGTTCATCGATCAGTCCCGGCAGCTTATCCAGTTCCTGCTGCTCCTTAAAACTGAGTTTCTTTTTGGTTCCAGTGCGCGCGGGAGTCTGTGCTGACGGTTTTTCCTGTTTGGCCGTTTTGGGCTTTTCGGCCGATTTAGCGGGCTTGGCATGGTTTAACCAATCGCTGTAACCGCCGACGAACTCATCGACTTCGCCTGAGCCGTCCAGAACAAAGACGCTGGTCACGACATTATCCAGAAAAGCCCGGTCATGACTGACCAGCAGCAAGGTGCCGTCAAAATCGACCAGCTTTTCTTCAAGCAGCTCCAAGGTTTCCAAATCCAGGTCATTGGTCGGTTCGTCCATGACGATCAGGTTGGCCGGTTTGGTAAATAACCGAGCCAGCAGCAGACGATTTTTCTCGCCGCCCGATAAGCTTTTTACCGGGGAACGCGCCCTGGCCGGAGCAAATAGAAAATCGCCCAGGTACGACATTACATGCCGCTTGTTGCCCGCGATTTCGACAAAGTCATTGCCATCGGCGATCGTATCGCAGACGGTCATTTCCTGGTCGAGCTGGTCGCGCAGCTGATCGAAATAAGCGATTTCAAGACGGGTGCCCTGCTCTACCGTGCCGCTAGTAGGCTCCAATTGCTTTAACAATAATTTTAATAATGTCGATTTACCTGCGCCGTTTGCGCCGATCAGGCCGATTTTGTCGCCGCGCTGAATCAGCGTGGAAAAATGCTTGATAATCTGCCGGTCTTCGTAAGCAAAGCTGATGTCGTTCACTTCGATTACTTTTTTACCGGAGGCATCTCCTCTGTCCAGAGTCATTTTACTGGTACCTTGGGTGTTGCGGCGCTGTGCGCGTTCATTGCGCAATTTCTCTAGCGCTCTGACCCGGCCTTCATTACGGGTGCGCCGGGCTTTTACGCCCTGCCTGATCCAGACTTCTTCATCGGCCAGCTTTTTGTCGAACTCGGCATTCTGGTTAGCTTCATCCTCAAGGGCGGCGGCTTTGCGGGCCAGATAATCATCATAACTGCCCTGCCAAGACACCAGGTTGCCGCGATCCAGGTCGATAATCCGGGTCGCCAGTCTTTGCAGGAACGAGCGGTCATGGGTTACGAATAATACCGCTCCCTGAAAATTCAGGATTTGCTCTTCAAGCCAAGTAATGCTTTCAAAATCCAGATGGTTGGTAGGCTCATCCAGCAGCAACACTTCCGGTTCTATCACTAAAGCTCTAGCCAAGGCTACGCGCCGCTTCCAACCGCCGGACAAGCCGCTGATTTTCAATTCGCCGGGCAAATCCAGTTTGCTTAAGGTGGTTTCGACCCGCTGCTGAAAATGCCAACCGTTATGGGCTTCGAGTTTGTGTTGCAAATCGCCCAGCTCGTTCAAGGCCTTGTCATCATCGTAATCCATCGTTAACGACAGCGCGTGATAACGGGTGATCCACTCGCCCAACTCGCCCAAACCGCCGGCCACGGCATCGTAAATGGTCGCGTTATCCGGCAATTCCGGCGTTTGTTCCAGCCATGCCAGCCTTAATCCGGGCTGCCGCCAGATGTCGCCGTGATCGGGCTGGACATTGCCGGCAATAATCTTCATCAAGGTTGATTTGCCCTCGCCGTTGCGGCCCAGTAGGCCTACCCTTTCTCCAGCATCCAGCTGAAAGTTGGCATCTTTTAATAAAGCATGAGTTCCATAAGCAATGGAAACGTTGGACAATCGTAATAAGGGCATTTTAAAGTTCTTTATGTTGTAAATAGCGTCGTAATAAATCCAGTGTCAGTAACGCCGCCTGATTTTGCTTGCGTTTGATAGGGCCTGCCACCGAATGGATAGTTTGATGAAATCCGTCTCCAGTCAGCAATGTATTATATAGAATAATGGACTGGTCTTTGTCGTGAAATGTTTTGTTGTCCCCGACGCAGAGCTGAACCAGCACAAAATCAGCTTCCCCTGTTTTGCATATTTCACTGGCGATGGCCTGCGCAGTTAACGACAAATCATCAGCATTTAGCATAATCCCCATTTTTTGCGCCAGCCTGTCCAAAGATTGCTCGTAGCGTGTTTCCAGCAGCCAATCTGCGCCTATGCACTTGGCCGCCAGTAAGCCCTGACTGGCTGTTTCCACGACAGCCAGCGTGTGCTTTCCGGAAGTCATCAACTGGTCAACCACAGCCGTCAAGTCGCCGCCCGCCTGCCCTAAGCCATCGATTGCAAAAACATGATCTCCCAGCGTCCCTGCAACTTTAGACACCAACCCGGCCATATCTGTTTCAGGATAATCATGCGGAAACAGCAATTTGGTTTGCACATCATCAGGGCTTGCACGAAAGCCCAGCTGCACTTGGGACGGGATTTCAACCGAACTGATGTGCTGCTGTATAGCCGACTCGCCTACGCCTAGAGTTTTAATGGTGATTAACTTTCCCGGGCGCAATACAAACCGTTTTGCCAGCGTCGGCTGGATGGATTCCAGAAACAAATGGCGCATTTCCATAGGCACGCCGGGCACAAAGGCGAACCAGCAACGCCCGACTTGTAGGGAGAAGCCCGGCGCAGTGCCCCAGGCATTGTCAATGCGCTCAGCTCCTTTCGGAAACATTGCCTGCTTGCTATTCGATTCGGGCATGCTTCGGTTTCTGAGTGTAAAAAAACGCTTAATCTGCTCAAAGGCAATCTCGTCGAATTCCAGCGGCAGACCGAACGCCTGAGCGACAGCCTCAGCGGTCAAGTCATCGCTGGTTGGTCCCAAGCCACCTGTGCAAATACAACAATCGGCGCGCGCCGAAATTTCCTGCAGCAAGGCTATCAGATCATCAAGCTTATCGCCCACGGCAGTATGCCGGGTTACCGTAAAACCCATGATGACGACTTGCTCCGACAGCCAGGCCGCATTGGTATCAACGGTCTGCCCGGTAACGACTTCTTCGCCTTGAGAGAATATTTCTAGGGTTGGATTCATGGTAAAAAACTCTTCGTTTAAGTGATCGATTTAGCTGTTGGTTTAGTTCATCAGTACGCCATGCCAGAACGGCAGTGTAATCAGGCTGATTGCTGTCGTTATCGTTACCGCCATTGCGTACAGCGAGCTATCCAAGCGGTAGCGGTCGCAAAAAACAATACCCAACAACATGCTCGGCATCGACAGGTCGAGCACTGCCGCCGCCTGGTATTCGAACGCTATCGGCAAATGCCGGACTAAAAGCATTGCAAACAAAGGCATCAGCGCCATCTTAATGGCTATCACAGGGATGACATACGGGATATTACGAACGGTTACCGCTTTCCAGCTTAAGGCCAACCCCAGGGAGAACAGCATCAACGGTACAACACTGGCGGATAATTTTTGCAACACCCCGGAAAACCAAACCGGGGCAATCAAACCGTTAACATTCAGAATTACCGCAACAGCCGCCGCCCAGAATGGCGGCGCGTTAAAAAACAACCACAGCGATTTTGGCTTTTCTGCAGTTTCTTCTCCGTAGTGCCGCGCGACCATAACCCCTGCGGTAAATAATAATGGCGAGGTTGCAAACAGGTCCATTTGTATGACCACCGACCTGGCCCAACCGCCAAAGGTTTGTTCCAAAACCGGCAAGCCCAAATAGGTCACATTGGGAAATGCCGCCGCCAGTATCATTGCGCCCAAGCGTCGGTCTTCAAATTTGAACAGTGCACCAACCAGCCACAGGCAAAGCATCGCAAAAACAATACTGCCCACGCCCAGCAAAGTATATTGAAACGAGTGCAAGCCAATATCAGCAGACCACAAGACCTCCAGAACCATAGCCGGCAACAGCAAATAATAGACTACCATGGTCAGCACTTGCCGCGTATGTTCGGCTGACAGGCCTGCCGGCTTTGCAAAACGCCACCCTGCGCCGCACACCATTATCAAGGTCATCTGTATCAATGTTGAGTTCATAATCGAGGACTATTGTGACGATAGTGAATTTTAACATTCACCGTTAAAACAAGTTCCGGTAATATATATCGAGTTATTATTTGGAGCGTTTAAGTGCGTTTATTGTCAAAGTATTGCCGACTCGGCGTTTTTTTATTGATCGCCAGCCCTTTTGCAATGGCTGAAACTGATGTCATCTCGCCTAAAGAAGCTGCAACAATGCGCGTCAAAGACAAAGCCGTTATTGTCGATGTGCGTGAAAAGGATGACTGGAATGAATACCAAATTCACGGCGCCATTCATATTCCCCTGTCCCAGTTAAATAAACGGCTATCGGAACTTGAACCTTACAAAAACCGTCCGATCATCACACAATGCCAAGCCGGCCTACGTTCCGCACAAGCCCAACTGATATTAAAGTCGGAGGGATTTTCCAAGGTTTACTTAATGAACGGCGGAATACAGGCTTGGCATCAACAAGGCTTGGTGACTGAATAAGCCGAAACCCATCAATTGCGGACAACGATGGGCTTCGTACCTCGGCCCATGCTGCAGAATTTTTTTACTTTTACCTTGTGTTTACTATGTCTCAATCATTTATCTCAACCAAATCTATCCCTGTCCGTGAACGACTCATTATGGCGCTGGATGTCCCCAGCATTCCGGAAGCGCAGGCCTTGGTGGAAGAACTCGGCGATTCGGTAATCTTCTACAAAGTCGGCATGGAGCTGTTCATGTCCGGCGATTATTTCGGTTTTATTGAATGGTTGAAACAGCAAAATAAAAAAATCTTTGTCGACCTTAAGTTTTTCGATGTTCCCGCCACCGTGGGCCGCGCCATTAGAGCCTTAAGCAGCAAAGGCGTCGATCTTGCCACCATTCACGGCAACGATGCGATTATGGAAGCCGCCGCCAAGGAAAAAGGCGACCTTAAAGTATTAGCGGTAACCGCATTAACCAGCCTGGATCGCGGCGATCTTGACGATTTAGGCTTTGCCTGCGATGTCCGCGAATTGGTTTTATCCCGCGCTAAACGCGCCTTGCAAATCGGCTGCGACGGCATTGTTTCATCCGGCCTTGAAGTCGCCATGCTCAGAGAAGAACTGGATCATAAGCTGCTTGTCATCACTCCGGGCATCAGACCTGTCGATAATCGTGAGGAAGACGACCAAAAACGCGTGGTCAGTGTGGAAATGGCTTTCCAGAATGGCGCTGACTATATCGTTGTCGGCCGGCCTATACGCGACGCCGAAAACCGTAAAGCGATGGCCGAGAAGATTCAGGGGCAAATTCTTTCGCAGTTTCAATAGATGCGAATCAAAAAGGGCGGCCATCCGTTCGCCCTATTCTTTTTTATAATAATGCCTTGCGATTATGGAATTTGATCTCGCCTTTACTACCTCATATCTGGTCGCCTTAACGATGGGCCTGTTCAGTAGCATGCACTGCATTGGTATGTGCGGTTCCATTATCGGAACCCTGACCTTAAGCCTCAGCCCGGAAATACGGAATAAAAAAAGCCGGCTGCTCCCCTTTGTGTTCAATTACAACATTGGCCGCATTACCAGTTATACGATTGCTGGCGCATTAGCCGGTGTCATTGAGGCATTGATCACCATGCCGATGGGTGAAATTAGCGGACATCGGCTGCTGCAATTACTGTCCGCCGCCATCATGACCGGGGCGGGGCTGTATATAGCCGGATGGTTCCCCCGTTTTGCCTACATTGAAAAAGTCGGCCTGCGTTTCTGGAAAATGATCGAGCCTTTCGGACGCAAACTGATCCCGGTTAAAAATCGCAGCCAGGCTTTTCTTTTTGGCATGGTGTGGGGATGGTTGCCGTGCGGTTTGGTTTATTCAGCCTTAGCGCTCGCCGCAACCGCAGGCGATATCAAACAAAGCGCATTGACTATGCTGTTTTTCGGACTGGGAACTTTACCGGCAGTCATGGGAATCGGTATAATGACCGGAATACTAACAAGGTTATCCAGAATGCCCCGTTGTAAACAGGCTATCGGTCTGTTCATGATTGCTCTGGCTCTACTGGCTGCCCTGCCCTGGCTCAATCCCATGGCGATTACAACCCATTCGGCATTACATTAAGAGGTATCTATGGATCATTTTAACGCGATCATCGGTCAATCTCCCGCATTGGATTCCTTAATCCGTAGCGCCAAAATCGTTGCAGCTACCGATGTCACCGTGTTGCTCAAGGGCGAAACGGGCACCGGCAAAGAGGTTCTTGCTACCGCCATTCAACGAGCCAGCGCTCGCGCCGACAAAGCCTTTATCACTTTAAATTGCGCAGCGTTACCTGAAAGTTTGATCGAGTCGGAATTATTCGGCCACAAAAAAGGCTCGTTCACAGGAGCGACAACCGATAAGCAAGGCCTGTTTCAAGCTGCCGACGGTGGCACGCTGTTTCTTGATGAAATCAATTCCTTGCCGCTGTCGATTCAGGCAAAATTATTGCGCTTTCTTGAGTCAGGAGAATGCCTTCCAGTCGGCGAAATTAAACCTTATAAAGTTAATGTACGCGTTATTTCCGCAACCAACGCTGACTTAAATAAACAAATCGAAGCGGGTGAGTTCAGATCGGATTTGTATTTCCGTTTGAATGTTGTGCCTTTAGAATTGCCGTCGCTGGCACAACGTACTGAAGACATTGAATCGCTGATCAAGCACTTTCTGACCCTATTCGAAGATGCGCATAATCTGACTACCCCCAAATTCAGCAAGCAAGCCTTAAAAACACTAAAAGCTTACTCGTGGCCGGGCAATATTCGCGAGTTACGTAACTTATGCGAAAGACTCAGCATCTTATTGGCAGGTAGAGTCATTGAGCCGGAAAATCTGCCCTCTGAATTTACCGCTAAAATCATCAGCAATGTGCCAACTACAACCGATTTCACTTTGCCAGAGGCCGGTCTAAAGCTGGATACCTTAGAGGCTGATTTAATCCATCAAGCCCTGAGCCGCACTAAAGGCAATCGCAGCAAGTCCGCAAAACTGCTGGGCATCTCCCGCGACACCTTGCTTTACCGTATGCAAAAACACGGCTTTGCAGTGCCGCATTAATTCGCCACTTAAAACTTTCTTACCCACTGCACGGTAATATTATCGCTTCTTCCGTGAGCGCGAGACATTGCTAATCGCGCCAGTCTGGCGAGATCCTCCATACCAATGGAGGGCTTCGCCAATCGCAATAGCTCTGACGGTCTCACATATTCCCAAAAACCGTCAGTGCAAAGCACAAAAGTCTCGCCTTTTTCGATAGCCGGATACAGATTAATCTCCGCCTCATGGGCTTTCATTATATTGATCGTGCGCGTTAGCCGATTTTGCTCTGGATGCTGCGCCATCTCCTGCTCGGTTATCTTGCCTTCATTGAATAATTGTTGCGGGACAGAGTGATCCTGAGTTCGCCACAAGATCTGTTGTGGATTCATTCTGTATATCCGCGAATCACCGCAATGCGCAGTCAACGCCTGCTTTTCATCCAGATAAAGAACTGCACAGGTGGTGTGGGCATCACGGCCTAATTTATCGAATGCAAACAGCGCTTTCATTTCATCGATAGCCGATGCAATCCAGGCCGAAAAAGCGTTTATGGGATCCTGCGCCATCTGTTTACTGTAAATATCGGCGACTTTTAACAAGCCCTGACAGAAAAAGCGAGACGCTTTCTCTCCTGCATGATGACCGCCTAAACCATCGGCAACGACAAACAGCGCATAAGACTCATTGATGACGTGCGCCATAAAGTCTTGATTAATCCTTCGGTCACCTATCGAGGTGAATTCATAAAACTCCAGCGCCACTTGTTTCCTTCAGATTAACAGCGCCTCAAGCACTCTGCTGCGTTCTTGCCGCGCGCATGATCCTCTTCAAATCCCTGACCGACTGAGCCAAGCCTGAGAATACCGCCTGCGCAATAATCGAATGGCCGATATTAAGCTCGACTATTTGCGGTAGCGCGCATATGGCTTCAACATTATGATAATTTAGACCATGCCCAGCATTAACTTGCAATCCTGCACTGTGCGCATAAGCAGCAGCCCTCCTGATGCGCTCCAGCTCTTCGGCTTGCTGTTGCGGGCTGTCTGCTTCGGCGTAACACCCAGTATGCAATTCAACGACCGGCGCTCCGGCTTTTACCGCCACATCGATCTGTATTTCATCAGGATCAATAAACAATGACACTTCAACACCCGCGCTCGCCAGTTTATCGCAGGCCCATTGCAGGCGATGCAGATTGCCGGCGACATCCAGTCCCCCCTCGGTGGTCAACTCTTCGCGCTTTTCCGGCACCAGACAGCAGGCAAAGGGCCGTACTTTCTCCGCTATACCGACCATCTCATCGGTTACCGCCATTTCCATATTCAGCCGGGTATGGAGCATTTCTTTTAGTAAATAGATATCCCTGTCCTGAATATGCCGGCGATCTTCACGCAAATGCGCAGTGATACCGTCAGCACCCGCCTGTTCTGCAATTAACGCGGCCTGAACCGGCTCAGGATAAAGCGTACCTCTGGCTTGCCTCAAGGTGGCAACGTGATCGATGTTCACGCCTAATAAGATTGGTGTTTTATTCATTTTAATACTGGATGAGGTCTATAGCCTCGCCCACTCCGTTTGGTTTTGTTGTGCCTGGCAATAGATAAAATATTACGACCGTGGGTGTAAACCTTATTCGGCGCTGGTGTGCTTCATGATTTTATTAATGACCGCTCGGCTTTTGAGTTCCTTGCCCTGCAAATAAGCATCAATGACTATTCTCATCAAGATTTTCGCTTCACTTAAGACTTGAGGGTCGGTCAGTTCCCTGGCACTTAGCGCCTGCAAAGTCTTGCCTGAAAATTGCCCATCCACGGCTTCAACCGGTCCCTGACCTACATTGAAGTCATATGTTTTAAGCGGCTCAATAGGCCTTTGATTGTCATCATGCTCCAGTTGCAAGCCATAACCTGCATATTCCATTAGATTAAGCTCAAATAGCCGCAATGCAGCTTCTATGTTAGAGCTATGTGAAAGAGCAAATAAACATTCGCCGTAATCGCTGAACACTTCAGGATGAGGGTCGTATTTGTGTAAAAAGCAAACGACCAGCTCATTAATATAAAAACCGCAATAAAGCGCAAGCCCTTTTACTTCGTTAAACGGCTGAATTATTTCGACGTTGGTCAATGTTTTTAACTCTGCCTTGCCAACATAAGAAATGAGTAACGGGATAAAGGGTTGCAACATTCCTGCTGTTTTTGACTTCGCTTTTCTGACGCCCTTGGCCAGCAGGGAAATCCGGCCAAAATCTCGGGTCAAAACATCAATGATCAGGCTACTTTCCCGATATTTGCGCTGCTGCAGAATAAAAGCAGGTTGCAAATAAACTGCGGATTCAGTCATTAAAGCCTAAGCTTTGTAAGGCTCT
Organism: Methylobacter sp.; assembly: GCA_036560465.1. Taxonomy (GTDB): domain Bacteria; phylum Pseudomonadota; class Gammaproteobacteria; order Methylococcales; family Methylomonadaceae; genus Methylobacter_A. Next base: position 60,603 of record DATBRD010000073.1, on the reverse strand, counting down.
TTCACTATCCGACCAGCCTTTTTTAACTTTAACCCAAAGCTGTAGATACACTTTCTGTCCGATCAACTTTTCTATATCTTGCCGGGCGTCGGTACCAACTTTTTTCAGCATCTCGCCGTCTTTACCAATCACGATGTTCTTCTGGGTCAAGCGCTCCACCCAGATAATCGCGTATATTTTGGTGATATTGGGCTTTTCTTCGTAGCGCTCTATCTCTACCGTCAGCGCATAAGGCAGTTCATCACCCAGACGCCGGGTCAGCTTTTCCCTGACAATTTCGGCCGCTAAAAACCGCTCGGACCGGTCGGTAATCTGATCCTCGGGATAGATCAAACCCTGTTCAGGCAGTAACGCCATGATCAAGCTTTCGAGCTGATCGAGATTGATTCCTTTTAGCGCGGAAATCGGTACTAAGTGCTTGAATGGAAAGCGATGTTGGGCTTCGTCAAAGAATTTTAAAATAGCCTCTTTGTCCGCGACCTTATCGACTTTGTTAACAGCAAGAATAACCGGCAGACCCGCCTGCTCCAGCTTTTTGAAGATAGCCTCGTCATATTCATGCCAGGACAAACCATCGATCAGCCAGACGATCACGTCGACGCCTGTTAAGGTTGTATCTGCAGTCCGGTTCAAGTAACGGTTCAACGCCCGCTTTTCACTGTTGTGCATGCCCGGCGTATCCATATAAATGGCCTGCCCCGCATCAGTAGTGTTAATGCCGAGAATTCGATGCCGGGTTGTTTGCGGCTTGCGCGAGGTGATACTGATTTTCTGCTTCAACAGATGATTCATCAATGTTGATTTGCCGACATTGGGACGCCCGATCAGGGCGACATAACCACAATTCATTTAGTGTCCTTATTTAATAATTCAAGCATAAGCTCTGCCGCCGACTGCTCGGCTTTTTTTCTGGAATTTCCGGTGCCGATGCAAGACTCCGCTATTAATGTTATCGTACACTTAACTTTGAAAGTTTGTTCATGTGCAAGCCCGGACATAGTCATTAAGGTGTAATCCGGCAGATCCAATTTTTTGGACTGCATTAACTCCTGCAATTGAGTTTTAGGATCCTTCTGCCAATTATCCAGAGACAAGCCTTTCAGCTTTTCCGCAAATAACTGCAAGATCCATTTCTGACAAGCATCCATGCCCTGATCGTTGTATAACGCACCTATAATTGCTTCCACGGCATCAGACAGAATCGAATCACGACGAAAGCCGCCGCTCTTCAATTCTCCCGACCCCAGCACCAAGTAATCGCCTAACTGATGCTTTCTGGCAAGTTCCGCCAGAAAACTCTGATTGACCAAGCTCGCCCTTAACCGGCTTAAAACGCCTTCACTGGCGCCCGGGAATAACTCATATAGCTTCTGGGCGATAACAAAACCCAAAATTGAATCGCCCAGAAACTCCAATCGTTCATTATTGTTCGAACTTGCGCTTCGATGCGTTAAAGCTGTAGTAAAAAGCTGAGGATTATTAAATGTCAAACCCAGCTTTTTACACAACTCTTCAGGCTTTTTTATCACTCTTGACCGGCCTCGACAGTGTCATGAAACTCGGCCAACGCACTCAGGTTACTGACCAGCTTCACGACAGTTTCATACTCGATGTCCACTTTCACATAATTGCCATGTTTAATGACTTTAATGTCCTCCGGTTTGACATCGTAGACATAATTAATGCTAAAACGTTTATTTAAGCTGTCCCTAATTTCATATTCGCTTTTCGTTTGAAGTTCCGGCGTTGCTTTTAACGCCTCCAACGCACTTTTTACCTTACCGTGATCCAGATAAATCGGAACTATTTTAAGTGTCAACATGACAAAAAATCCGATAAGTCCCAGAATAAAAACAAGCGAAATCAAGGTCAAGCCTTGCTGACGTTTAAGCGGTAAATTCATTTTTTTCTCCAGATGATTTTTAAAAACATAAGTATAGTGCAGTTTATTTCAACACTGTGCCAATACGGTCCAGGCCTACACCTTTATGCTGCCAGTCCCAACTCATCCAGATGAAAAACGCTTTTCCAACCAGGTTTTCTTCTGGAACCGTGCCCCAGTAACGGCTATCGTTGCTGTTATCACGGTTATCGCCCATCACAAAATAACTCCCTTGCGGCACCACATAAACGCCCTCAGCGGAAGCGGCGCCATTTCTGATCAGAATGCTGTGCTCAACCCCCATCAAATCTTCCAGCAGATGCTCATTCCCGGTCATATCTTCGCCTTGACCTACGCCCTGATAGCGCCCCAAAGAGACCTGATTGACGGGTTCGCCGTTGATATGCAGTTTTTTATCGTAATAGGCAACCTTGTCACCCGGCAAGCCGATCACACGTTTGATGTAGTCCACAGTCGGATCTTTTGGATAGCGAAAAACCACAATATCCCCGCGCTTGGGTTCATTCAGCTCAACGACTTTTTTATTGATAACCGGTAACCGTATGCCGTAAGAGAATTTATTAACCAGAATAAAATCGCCTATCAATAAAGTCGGCATCATCGATGCGGAAGGTATGCGGAAAGGCTCTGCGATGAATGATCGCAGCAATAACACAATCAATACGACCGGAAAAAAAGAACGCGCGTACTCGACCAGTAAGGGTTCTTTATCTTCATTAAAAACCTCCCCTCTTGATTTGAGCACCAGCAAATACCCGCCCCAAATTACACCGGTAACCAGCGTGGCGACGACAAGAAAAAAGGAAAAATCGTAGTCCATGTTTATAATTTCAGGTAAGAGGTGAAAGAGTAATATTATTCTTTGTTAAGCTGCAAAACGGCCAAAAATGCCTCTTGAGGTATCTCAATATTGCCGACCTGTTTCATACGTTTTTTACCGGCTTTTTGCTTTTCCAGTAACTTTTTCTTACGGCTGATATCGCCGCCGTAACATTTTGCGATTACATTCTTCCGCATCGCTTTAACTGTGGAGCGGGCAATAACCTTGGAACCGATGGCCGCCTGGATCGCAACCTCATACATCTGCCGGGGAATCAGGTCTTTCATCTTTTCAACCAAATCACGACCACGGTTTTGACTTAGCTCGCGATGCACAATGATAGACAGCGCATCCACCTTTTCAGCGTTAATCAACACATCCAATTTGACCAGCTCGGCCGGCTGGAAGCGCAAGAACTCGTAGTCAAACGATGCAAAGCCCCGGCTCACCGACTTTAACCGATCGAAGAAATCCAGCACCACTTCGCTGAGCGGCATTTCATAATGCAGCGATACCTGTCTGCCGACATACTGCATGTCTTTTTGCACACCGCGCTTTTCTATGCACAGCGTGATTACGCCGCCCAAATAAGTCTCCGGAACCAGGATATTAGCCCGAATAATAGGCTCCCTGATTTCCTTGATAGTTCCCATATCCGGTAGCTTGGCCGGGTTGTCGATCATCAAAACCTGCTCGTTCTGGGTAATGACTTCATAGATAACTGTAGGGGCTGTCGTGATCAGGTCAACATCATATTCCCTTTCCAAGCGCTCCTGCACAATCTCCATGTGCAACATACCTAGAAAACCGCAACGGAATCCAAAGCCTAAAGCCTGAGATGTTTCCGGCTCAAAATACAAAGACGCATCATTGAGATTTAATTTTTTGAGAGCCTCGCGCAAATCCTCATAATGATCCGAACTGACCGGATACAATCCGGCAAAAACGCGCGGCTGCACCTTTTGGAATCCGGTAAGCTGCTCGGCTGCAGGGTTGTCCGTCCAGGTAATGGTATCGCCGACCGGCGCCCCGAAAATATCTTTAATGCCGGCTACGACATAGCCGACTTCGCCAGTATTCAAAATATCCTTATCCAGCCGTTTAGGCGTAAAAACGCCGACTTTTTCGGCGATAAACGACTTGCCGGTAGACATGATAGTAATCTTTTGTTTTCTGCGGATACTGCCATGCATGATCCTGACTAGCGACACCACGCCCAGGTAACTGTCGAACCAGGAGTCGATAATCAACGCCTGTAGCGGGCCTTCCGTGCTGCCTTGCGGCGGAGGAACTTTAAGCACCAGTTGCTCCAGCACATCCTGTACACCCAGCCCTGTTTTAGCGCTGATCATCAGCGCCTCATCGGCCGGGATGCCGATCACCTCTTCGATCTCATTCTGCACTCGCTCAGGCTCGGCAGAAGGTAAATCGATTTTGTTCAAAACAGGCACCACTTCCAGCCCCTGCTCTATCGCTGTATAACAATTGGCAACGCTTTGCGCTTCAACACCCTGCGCCGCGTCAACGACCAGCAAAGCACCTTCGCAAGCGGCTAAAGACCTGGAAACTTCATAAGAAAAATCCACATGCCCAGGGGTATCGATAAAGTTAAGCTGATAAGTCTCACCATCTTTCGCCTTAAAATCCAGCGTGACGCTTTGCGCTTTAATGGTGATGCCGCGCTCTTTCTCAATATCCATCGAATCGAGCACTTGCGCGGACATTTCCCTGGCACTCAACCCGCCGCAAATCTGAATAAAACGATCCGCCAGCGTTGATTTACCATGATCGATATGCGCGATAATGGAAAAATTTCTTATATGTTTTAAATCCACTTAATTTCAACTTGTTATGATAGTGTTAATGCATTGTGCTAATCATTTCCAGCACCACATATAAATAGCGACGTTCCGTGTAAGCTTTTCTCTTCACCACATTCATGCAGTCGTGCTTACGCCTTACCCACATCAATGTAGCCAACGTCTCTAAGATGCGTGCCTTCATCGGATTTGCACATCTTTATATTCAATATTGTAACAGATTTAGACCTTCTCAAAGCCTACTTTCATCAATCTTAAGGCGATTTGTACGGATGCTTGCTGTATTTAATGCGGGCATAGTGCCAATAGAAATAAATTAATTTTTGATTAAATCCGGCAACCCTAGTATCTGAACTTATGTTTTTCTGCTTTGAATAATTCCCAGGCTATTGGCTTCAATATGATGCTCCAAGGGAAATATTCAAACAAAGATGATAAGAAATTTATATAAATGGAATCAATAACATTCCTAGTATTTGCACTTATGTTTTTTTCATTTTTTTCTGCTTAGAATGATTCTCAGCCTGTTGGTTTCAATATGAGACTTTGAAAAAATATTTAAACTTAACGAGATGCTAAGGGATATACATGTGCGGAATTAATGGTATTGCTGCTTTCTCAATGCAGACCAAAATTAGCGAAAAGGATGTGTGCAGCATGTTGCCCGCTCTGCACCATCGAGGTCCGGATGGTAGCGGCGTCTACCTTGATCCCAACCAACGAATTGGTTTGGGCCACACTCGCCTTAGCATCATCGATCTCGCCGGAGGCGCTCAGCCGCTGCACAACGAGGACAAGACCGTATGGGTCACATTCAACGGCGAGATATTCAATTATGTCGAGTTGCGCAAGACCTTGCTCAAAGAGGGCCACAGCTTTCATACCCTCAGTGATACCGAAGTCATTGTCCATGCCTACGAGCAGTACGGCGACGATTTTGTGCAACACCTGAATGGCCAATTTGCCATCGCCCTTTGGGACAGCAACAAGCAACGCTTATTGTTAGTGCGAGATCGAGCCGGTATTTTACCGCTTTTCTATACGCGTCAAGGCGATAGACTGTTGTTCGCTTCGGAAATCAAGGCCTTATTGCCTCAGCTATCGGAAGCGCCACGCATATCCTCTACGGCGCTGGATCAAATATTCACCTTCTGGGCGGCACGCAGCCCTAATACGCTATTTGAAGACATCTTTGAGGTAGCGCCCGGGCATATGCTGGTTTTGGAAAACGGCCTTTTGCGCGAGTCAGTTTATTGGGACTGGCGCTTTCCCGAACAAGGCGATTATCACCAAGGTTCGGACGCCGATTTAACTGAGCAGTTATACGATATCCTGGCCGACGCGACCTCCATCCGCTTACGTGCGGATGTGCCGGTTGGCGCCTATCTCTCGGGAGGACTTGATTCCTCTGCATTGGTAGCGCTGATCCGCCGCCATTCAACCGCACCGCTCAAGACCTTCTCTATTGGCTTCAAAGATCAGTCGCTTGACGAATCGATTTTCCAGAAGCAGTTGATCGAACATCTTGGCGTTGAAAATAGCCGGATACTCTGCCAAAACCGTGATATTGCCGAAAATTTTCCGGCCACTATTTTTCACGCCGAAACAGCGATTCTCCGCACTGCCCCCTCGCCTATGCAACAACTGTCCGGCTTGGTGCGTGATTCGGGGTACAAGGTAGTTCTAACCGGTGAAGGCGCCGATGAAGTGCTGGGCGGCTATGATCTATTCAAAGAAGCCAAGATTCGCCAATTCTGGGCCCGGCACCCTCAGTCCGAATGGCGGCCACTGCTGCTCAAAGTACTGTACCCCTACCTGGAGACCTCTAGCTCTCAGGCCAAAGCTTATTTACAAAAGTACTACAGCATCGGTTTGGATGAACCCGGGCAACCAGGATTCAGCCATCTTACCCGATGGTTCACTACGTCCCAGTGCAAAATCTTTTTCTCGCAGGAACTCAACGCTACGTTGCGTGAAAATGCCGTCAATAGACTGACCGAACAATTGCCGCTTGCTTTCGATAGCTGGCATTCGTTCAACCGCGCACAATATCTGGAAGCTAAGACACTGATGGGCGACTATTTATTATGTTCTCAAGGAGATCGTATGCTGATGGCCAATTCAGTAGAGGGGCGCTTCCCCTTCCTAGATCATAGGCTTATTGAGTTCGCCAATCGCCTGAATCCGCGTCTGAAGATGCGTGCGCTCAACGAGAAGTACCTGTTTAAGCAAGCCATGAAGAATCATTTACCCAAACAGATCCTTGAGCGTCATAAACAGCCTTACCGAGCCCCAGACATACCTGCTTTTTTTTCCGCTCATCCTCCAGCCTATGTGGACGATTTGCTAAGCGCAGAAAAGCTCAGGCACTACGGCTATTTCGACGCTAAAAAAGTCGGTTTTTTGCTCAAGAAAGCGAGCAGTGGCGGCTCAATTGCCTACAAGGACAACATGGCACTGGTTGGCGTTCTTTCTACTCAGTTATGCCATTATTTTTTTATTGAAAAATTTTCTCAAATTGCTCATGGAACGAATATTTCTAAACCTTCTTTAACCTAACCCTAGGCTATAGCTATGAATATGACCATGAAAAACATTATTCGCCAATATATTCTGGAAAATTTCCTGTTCACCGAAGATGAATCAGCTTTGCAGTACAGTGATTCCTTTCTTGACACAGGGATTATAGATTCTACCGGCGTTCTGGAAATCATACTTTTCATCGAAGAAACTTTTGACATCAAAGTAGATGACAATGAAATGCTTCCGAGCAATCTTGATTCGGTAGATAACCTGACTGAATTTGTTCAGCGCAAACAAGCTCAAACAGTTGCTGCCTGAAGATAAGGTAATCGCTATGTCTCGACTATTGCAAGATACCTTGCTCGTTACTGCTGCATGCCATCCGGATGATACCGCTCTGATTGCGGGCGATGTACGGATGAGCTACAGAGAGGTGACGGATTATGCATGCCGATTGGCTCATGCCCTGAAAGCTCGCGGTGTGCGCCGTGGTGATCGTGTAGCGATTTTTATGGACAACACTTGGCAATGTGCCTTGTCAATCTATGGCATATTATTGGCTGGCGGGGTGTTTGTCGTCGTCAACGCCCAAACCAAACGAGATAAGCTGGCATTCATCCTGCGCGATTCAGACAGCCGCGTATTGCTCAGCGAGAAGAATCTCCTTCGAGTGTTCGGCCCACTGGTAGAGCAAATGCCGACGCTACAAGTATTGTGTGCATCCGAATCGAAGACATTGCCAGCCGGTGTTGAAAACCTGGACGATGCATTAGCTGACATGCCGGTCCAACCTCCGCTACAGTCGACTATTTCATTGGATCTGGCCTCGCTAATCTACACTTCGGGCAGCACCGGCGATCCTAAAGGAGTGATGCATACCCATCAATCCATGCTGTTTGTTCTGCAAAGTCTGGTTGAATACCTGCGTTTGGAGAAAACCGACCGGTTGCTGTGCGTGCTGCCGCTAGCTTTCGATTATGGCCTGTATCAATTGCTGATGGCTGTCTACACGGGAGCCACTTTAGTGCTTGAGCGTACGTTCACTTATCCGGCACAAATATTCAATGTGCTGGAGAACGAGGGCGTTACCGTCTTCCCCGGAGTACCCACTATTTTCGCTATGCTCTTGGCCGCTCATGAACGCCAACCGCTGTGTTTCGCAGAAGTGAAACGTGTCACCAACACGGCCGCCGCGTTGCCGGCCAATTTCAATACCCGGCTGCGGGAAATCTTTCCGAACGCCGACATCTACCGCATGTACGGTCTTACGGAATGCAAACGCGTAAGCTATCTGCCCCCCGAGCAAATCCAGCAAAAGCCGGAATCCGTAGGCATCGCCATCCCCGGTACAGAAGTCATGGTACTGGACGCTGACGGCCAGCCGGTCAAGCCCGGCGAAGTCGGTACGCTTTACGTACGCGGATCTCATGTAATGCTCGGTTATTGGAACCAGCCGGAAAAGACTGCCCATATGCTGAAGCCCGGCTCGCTACCCGGCGAGCGTCTGCTCTGCACGCACGATTTGTTTACTGTCGATGAAGATGGCTACCTCTACTTCATCGGCCGTACTGACGACATCATCAAAAGCCGCGGCGAAAAGATTAGCCCGCTTGAAGTTGAAACTATTCTCTATGGCATCCTCGGCATTCGCGAAGCCGCCGTGCTCGGCGTACCGGACCCTCTATTGGGACAAGCGGTGAAAGCTTTTGTCAGTGTAATGGAAGATAGCACACTGAGTGAAGGCCAGATCAAGAAATTGTGCGGAGACAAACTGGAAGCCTTCATGGTGCCCAAGTATGTGACATTTTTACCTGAACTGCCGAAAAGTGCCAACGGCAAGACCGACAAAAAAGCGCTTACCGCCATGCTTTCTTAGAATACTACGGAGTTTAAGAATATGTTTTTGCATAATGAAGGGCTATACAATCTGATAAAACCTGGTTTTGAAAGCAAGCTTCATTTGCTTGAGGATAAACCGGAAGAAACCACTGAATCATCCTTGAAAGCATTGGGGTTTGCGGCTTGCGGACTTCATAAATCGGTTGAAATGGCTGCAAAGCATCCCTTACCAGAGTTAACTGAGGAACAAAAGGGCATATTATTTGACTTAGTCAATCAAAGGCTTGACGGCACGCCTCTTGCCTATATAACAGGGCGGCAGAACTTTATGGATATTGAGTTATTGTGTGACAAAAGAGCTCTTATCCCTAGAAAAGAAACTGAAATTTTAGGGCAAAAAGCGCTTCAACTTTCTTTGGAAATCGCGGAGAAAAAGCAAAAAGTCAATATCATCGATGCATGTTGCGGTTCAGGAAACTTAGGCTTAGCCATAGCGTCCCACAATATTAAGGCTTATGTTAATGCAACGGACCTTTCTCAGGATGCTATTGATCTCACACAAGAAAACATTTCATTTTTAAATCTCAATCATCGAGTCAATGCTAAGCAGGGAGATTTATTATCCGCTTTTGACACAGCGGAATACCACGAAAAAATAGACCTAATCGTTTGCAATCCTCCTTATATATCAAGCTCTAATGTTCCAAAAATGGACAAAGAAATATCAGCCCACGAGCCCGTTTTAGCCTTTGATGGAGGAGTAATGGGGATTAACCTGATCCAGCGGTTAATCCGTGAAGCGCAAAATTTTTTAACAAAGTCAGGGTGGTTAATTTTTGAAGTCGGGGTTGGGCAAGGACCATTTATTTCTCGGTTATGCGAAAGAAGCCAGCTTTATAAACACGTTGAATCAGTTTCTGATGATTTGGGAAATATAAGAGTGATATTAGCTCAAAAATAACCTTCTTCGGCCTAAACGGAATATCGTTTTATACATAGTATTGAGCGCAGTTTTTATTAGACCGCTTATCTCCCGAATTGAACTAATTAATTATTGAGGACTTTTACCTATGGCTGTAAATATTAATGTCCCGTTGAGAAGCGTACCTAGAAAACTTAATTCCGCGCTCAAGCTCGACGAAGCTGCTGAAACCACTAAAATTGCCGAACGCCTGCGTGAATTATTACGCAACCACCTACACCGCCGCGGACTGATCATCGCTATTTCTGGTGGTGTAGACAGCGCGGTCTGTGCCGCACTGGCCGTGCGCGCGGTCGGACCCAAACGTGTGTTTGGCTTGCTATTGCCTGAGCGTGACTCCGCCTCCGAAAGCTCTATCCGCGGCCGTATGGTGGCAAAGCAACTCGGCATCGCCTATGAGGAATTCGATATCGCACCGGTATTAGACGCTTTGGGGTGTTATCAATGGCGCGATGAAGCTATTCGCGCCGTCTTTCCGAGCTATACCACCGGATGGAAAAACAAAATCGCCATCTCCGGGGGACAGATAGGGGCTTTCAATTATTTCAAGCTGGTGGTGCAATCGCCTGATGGGCAATTATTCGAGGAAAGACTGGACTCGAAGAATTATCTGCAAATCGTCGCCGCCACTAATTTCAAACAACGGGTGCGCAAAAATCTTGAGTATTTTCATGCAGACCGTTTGCATTATGCAGTTATCGGCACGCCCAATCGCCTGGAATACGACCAAGGTTTTTTTGTGAAAAACGGAGATGGTTCAGCCGATATAAAACCCATTGCGCATTTATATAAAACGCAGGTTTATGCCCTGGCACGCTATCTGGAACTTCCGGAAGAGGTCTGTAACGCTCAACCCACTACGGATACCTACAGCATGACACAAGGGCAAGACGAGTTCTATTTTGCACTACCTTACAACAAGATGGATATTGCTTTGCTGGCCTATAACAAGGGCGAAACCCCTGCAAAGCTGGCGGAAGAGTTGGGCATCGGTCTCGATCAAGCGGGATTTATTTATCATGACATTGAAGCCAAGCGTAAAACTACCGCTATGTTGCACTGGCCTGGAATTCCAATTGAGACAGTGACAGGCCCGATGACTAAACCGCCGGCGCTTGGCTGAAAGCAAACTATTGAATAACACTACACGGGGATAAGCATATGGCAAATACAAATGTATGTGGCTGGTTGATTGTAGCGACGATGCTGATACTGCCGGCGTGTAATCAATCCAAGCGCGAGGAAACATCAATGGTGACAACACAAATTAATAAGCCGGAGTGGCGGGCACTGGAAAAAACACGAGTGGTTTTCGGTCACCAGTCGGTGGGTAAGAATATCCTCAGCGGTGTAGAGCGCTTGGCCGCAAGGGATGGGATCGACCTTGATATTCGCGAACAACGGGCAGCACCAGCTGTGGAAGGTATCAATCATTTCCCCATCGGAAATAATGGCGATCCACTGTCCAAGATAAAGGATTTTGCTGCCGCCATTGATGCCGGCGCAGCTCAAAACGCGGATATAGCCATGATGAAGCTATGCTACGTCGATTTCAATGCCGCAACAGATGCCCGGCAGTTAGCGAACGAATATATTGCCAACCTGGAATCCTTGGCTCAGCGACATCCGGAAACAAACTTCGTGGCAGTTACCGCTCCATTGATGGCCCTGCAAACCGGCCCAAAGGCTTTGGCCAAAAAGCTCATAGGCAAGCAACCCAGCGGCTCTGTTGATAATCTCAGACGAGCGGAGTTCAATACACTGCTTCGCGAGCGATATGCCTCGACGGGCCGCTTGTTTGATCTTGCTAAGGCTGAGGCTGACTCAACCGGCCAGCACTGCCGTGTGGCTGTGAATGGGCAAACGGTCGAGGCACTGTGCCCTGAACTTACAAATGATGGCGGACATCTCAACGAACACGGACAAGAATTGGTTGCCACCGCCTTTTTGAATTTTACCAGCTCTCTCGCTACCAAGCAGGCAGCAAGATGAAACCGCTCGCCAAGGACATCGACGTTGTCCATGTAACTCAACCAATGACGCGAACAAGTGTTGTTACTCATCCCCTCTCCGGGCATAACCAGCACTCTCATTGGCAAATAAGCGATAAGGTAAGCAAGGACATCGGCATTGCCCATCTACGGCGCTGGCCGAATCGTCCCATGAATCCGGTTTCGCGGTTATGGTTGCTGATAGTTTCTCCTGGGTTGCGGATAATATTGATACATCGCCTGGCCCACTGGCTGTACTTAAAGCGCAAGAATGGCGGCAAACTCAAATGGCTTTGGGACGCTATGTTGATTCCCATTGGACTGCTAAAGTTGACGATGATGAAGATCAGCGCCAAAAGCGATATTGCCAAGGACTGTGAAATTGAGGGCGGCGTTTCTTTTTCCGATCAGGGAAATATCATCTTCGGAGCCACAAAAACAGGGACTGGGACCGTAATTGGTCCGCGAGTCACTGTCGGCACGGGCCATGCTGATATGGGACGTCCTGAGATTGGCTGCAATGTATGGATTGGTTCGGATTGTGTGATCTTCGGCACTATCCGTATCGGAGATGGCGCCACGCTATTGCCTGGCACCGTGCTTAGCAAAAGCGTCCCCGCGGGCGTTGTAATACAGGGCAATTCCCCTCGATTGGTATTGCGGAATTTTGATAATTCCGAACTGAGAAAACGCCAGGATTTGGATGTTATGCAATATATGGATGCACAGCTGAGGAATTAATGTTTGAAAATATCCGTGCTGACATAATGCGCGTGCATCGTAGCAATGAAACCCTCAGCCTGATTGATGTACTGTATTCGCTCTGGGTAAATTATGGACTTCAGGCACTGGTGATATACCGTTTTGGCCGCTGGTTAAACGGTGTCCGTAAACATTGCATCAGTTGGCCCTTTACCATTCCCCTTTACCCAGTGTACTGGATACTTTCAGCATGGGTGCGCAGTGCCTATGGCATCCATCTGGACCAAAGTGCGAATATCGCGCCCGGTTTTTACATTAATCACTTTGGAGGGATCGAGATAAGAAACTGCATCATCGGGCCTCATTGCAACATTCAACAGCAAGCCAAGTTGGGCCCGGCCGAAAATACGGACATGGGGCCAGTGATTGGTGAAGGAGTGTGGATCGGCGCACATTCAAGGATCTGCGCCAATGTCAATGTAGGAGATGGCGCAGCCATTGGCGTGGGTGCCGTGGTGACCCAAGATATCCCAGACCGCTGCCTGGTGTTGGGCAACCCGGGTCGTATTGCCCAACGGGATTATGACAATCACGCATTGTTATGAGACTCTGCTGTCCGCCACAAGATTGATTCTTTTAAAGAATTCTATTGGCGGCGTTTTGCTGATAAATCCTGGTCCGGAACTTCGCGCCCTATTCATCGTCAAAATCACTGCGCCGCTGAAGTCGCTTCCAGCCAACTGTATATTCGTTTAACAAGCATCCCTTCATCATGCAGATAAGCGTGGCCTTCATCGTTGATTTTAACCTGCCGGTAACCTGTATTATCCTTTGCAGCCAAGCGTCGTTCACGGGCGCTTTCGGTAACATCCGGCACATCTAATGCGCCATAAATATCCAGCATCGGAATCTTGATCTTCCTGATAAATTCCAGGGTTTGAGCTGTTTTATTTTCGGTGGCCGGCACTGGCAAACTAATGGCCGCCAACGCTTTAATGTCTATTGCCTGCTCACTCAGAGCATAAGCGCCCATCAGCCCGCCGAGCCCATAGCCGGCCACAACAACATTTCCTGCACCGTTGTTCTTGGCATAAGCAATTCCGGCCTGAATCCGCGCCGCCGCCTCTGAAAACAACGCATAATATTCTTCTTTTTCAACGCCCGCTTCCCGAAGCGGCATTTGCAGCGCAAGCGTTGTCCAGTTATGTTCCGGTAAAAAGACTCTCAAACCGTTAATGAGCTGCTGTTGATCCGGATGCCCGCCGATATCATGGAGAATGATCACAGTACCTTTGCTACGGGTTCTTTCCGTTTCCGTATAAACACCAAGAAACTTATTTCCTTCGGAATCCAGCCAGACTGCCTTGCCCACCGTCAGGGTATTGCTGATGTTTTCGGCAAACTCGGCTTCCCGCTTTTCATCGCCGGCCCAACATATATCATTTAGCAAACCCGCCATGCAAAGCGCAAAAACAACAGGCCTGAGCAATTTCATCCGGTTCATTGTCGTACGTAGAAGTCGCTGTACCGGTATAGCTCATGCACATGCCGTAGCAATACCATAATGACCGAAGCAACAGGCAGCGCCAACAGAATGCCTAAAAAGCCGAATAACTGCCCACCCGCCAATACCGCAAACATGACGGCAACCGGATGCAAGCCGATCTTATCGCCTACCAGCATGGGCGTTAACACCATGCCTTCCAGCGATTGCCCGATCATGAAAACGATGGCGACCGGCACCAGGTGGATCAAATCATGAAATTGCACTAACGCCGCTACACAGGCCGTAACGATGCCGACGATTGCGCCCAGATAAGGCACAAAACTGACCAGCCCTGCCAACATGCCTATCAATAAGGCCAAATCGAGGCCGGTCATCCACAGACCGATGCTGTAAATGCATCCCAGGGCCAGCATGACATAGAGCTGCCCCCGAACAAAAGCCGCCAGCACGGTATCAACTTCCGCAGTAAGTTTGGCGGCAGTCGGCGCTATACGGCGGGGCAACAGGTCATGAACCTTGGTAACCAGGCCATCCCAATCGCGCAATAAATAGAACGTAACCACGGGAATCAACAGCAGATTCATCAACCACTCAGCTATCACTCCGCCAGAATGCGAAACCGAGCTCATTACCGTCGCGGCGATACCGCCCGCCTGCTCCCAGTGGCTTTTAACAAGGTTGATAATCTGATTAAGGTTGATCGGCCTGATGCCTAGATGAAATCGTCTCTGCGTCCATGGAATGATGGTCTCATTCAACCACTCGACATAGGCAGGCAGGCTGCTCACAAATTGCTCGACCTGATACTCCAAAAGGGGGACGAGCAGCAGCAGAACCAGCACAAAAACCAGTGTCATCACAGAAAAAACCACCAGCACGGCCTTGGTTCTGGATAATTGGTAGGTTTCCAGCTTGTCGGTTAGCGGATCGCCTAAATAAGCAAGCATTGCAGCAAATGCAAACGGCATTAACACCGGTGCCAGCAGATAAATCAGCCAAGCCGAACCTGCGATAAAAGCAAAGATCAGCCATTTTTGTGAATCGGTCATTACAAGTCCTTAACGTGATCTATATATAGAGTAGTGGTGGGTACTGCTCAGTCGCAACTGTAGCTGACGAATTATCCGAACCGCTGGAAGAATCGTCATAATAGCGCATGACGGTATTGAAAATAACATTGCTTGAAATTTAAGTTGTCTGACTTTATTAGTCTAGATCGAAAAATAAATTAAGGTTGGAATGGCAAAGCAGATAAGAAAAGAGCGGATTCATTAGCCGTACAATCATTTAAAGCAAGCCGATATAGCGCCCCAGCAGCAGACGGCACATCGGCTTGTAAAAATGCTAAGGAGCTAAGTTAAGGGCAACAATCGCAGCGACAGTAGCCGCCGCCAAA
Source organism: Methylobacter sp. (assembly GCA_036560465.1). Lineage (GTDB taxonomy): Bacteria > Pseudomonadota > Gammaproteobacteria > Methylococcales > Methylomonadaceae > Methylobacter_A. The sequence continues at coordinate 45,120 of DATBRD010000073.1, read as the reverse complement.
GCCAGCGTTACCAGCATAATGCCCTTCTTGGTGTTAAAAAAGCCCGGAGCTTTGTCTTCCAGAATTTCCACGCCTTCAATATGTGCATTAACTGCTTTGAACTTGCCTCGATTATCTTTGGCAACCTGGTAATGAATAACATCGCCATTTATCGGACGACGGCTCGTTCCCTTGAGTGCCGAGATATGGATAAAAATATCTTTTCCACCATTATCAGGACTAATAAAACCAAACCCCCGATCTTCTTTCCATGTTTTTAAAACTCCTTTAATCGTTGTTTTTGTCATAAAATTTTTTTGTTATTTAGCCTTATCTACAAAATGCAGGTTAAGGACGTGAGTCTTGTAGTGTCCGGTCTTGCTCAGGCGGATTTGAAAGTGCCGATAATCAGGCAATAAAAAATGCCGGCCTATTGCCCGGTGAATCAGTCCAATGGCCTACAAGCCACATGATTCACCCGGAATTTAACTTACATTTTTTTCTTTATGATGACCTTATCATCAATAATCAACTCAGAGATTCCACCCAGCGCTGCATGCAAAGTGCACGATGCGTTTTTGAATCCGCCGCTGTTAGCTTTTTCACCCACCCACTTCAAAGTGACATAAGTTTCCTTATCACCCTCTACTTCAGAAGGGAAAAACACTTGCTCTCCTGTTTCCTGCTTGATTTTCGGCGGGCATTTTTCACTTGCCATCGTTTGCATTGCGACATTGTTCCTAATCTTTGCAGCGGCTTCTACTTGTTCAACAGGCTGCTCTTCTTTACTTAAGCCGACCATAACAAAGCCGATTACAAAAACGGCTGCAACAGCCATCATGATTTTTTGCGCTTCAGACATTTTGTTCTCCTCATTGTGACAATTGCCCATCATTTTACAGGTTACCCGGCGCATTTACCTTAAAATTCTATACCCTGCTCAGCCTTGATCCCCTGCTCATAAGCATGTTTTATTTTTGTCATCTCGGTTACGGTATCGGCAACTTCTATAACCTCGGGCGCAGCATTGCGGCCGGTCAGGATTAAATGCATCCAGGCTGGTTTTTCATTGCGAATGAAATCGGCTATTTCCTGACCGGAAATCCAGTTATAGCCGCAGCAGTAATTGATCTCATCCAGCAATACCAGATCGAATTCTTCGGACAGAATCTTGGCTTTGCTGAATTCCCAAATTTCCCGGCTGGTTTTAACATCCTGCTCGGGATTTTTAGTATCCCAGGTAAAACCGTCGCCCAACGCATGCCATTCGATGTTATCAAACCGCTCGGCGGCTTTTTGTTCGCCGGTCTGCCATTGCCCCTTAATGTATTGAATGACGCAAACCTTCATATCCCAGCCTGCAGCACGGAAAACCATGCCCAAAGCACTGGAAGATTTACCCTTGCCCGAACCGGTATTGACTAACACCAGTCCCCGCCGTCTGTCTCTGGATCTCATAACCGTTATTCCTTAATTTGAAAATACGTCTTACAGCGCGGCATTATCCCCTGAATTTGCTTTAAAACACGACAAGTCTTGGCGAGATCAACATAAAAACAGATTTATAACAGTAATAAACTTCACCTGGGGCTTATAAATTGGATCATTACCCTTAAATGTCGAGCATAAAAAATCCCCGCTTGGGAATCCAAGCGAGGATCAGATTAGATTACAGCGAGTCATGGGCAGGGTACGCATCGCGTACCTTTTGGGTATTTTAATGGTGGAATGGTCTGGAAATGGTACGCGATGCGTACCCTGCCCGGCTGAATGCCTGGAATCGAGTTAACCCATTTAATATTGACAAGCGCTATGACAAAGCCCACATTAACCATGTAACCAATTAAATTCCTTAATATCTAAGGGGTTACAGACCTAATAAAAATAACTATAACAAGGATTACCTTACATGAAATTATTAAAAACCGCAGTCGTAGCAACTACATTGGCACTCTCTTTAGGATCTTTTTCGGCTAGTGCTGAAATCTGTTTGGGTATGGCATGTATGTATAACAGAATGACTCCAAGTGAAGGAATTGATGCGACTGTCGGTCAAGTTACTAAAGCATTGATAGCTCTGAATGACCATGCTGGTAGCGATGTCGTTATTGAAGATATCAAAGAGGCATTAAAGTTAAGTAAAGAAATCAATGCTAATGATAAGCTCGACCGTAATCGTAACCGTGCTAATGATTATCTGAAGAAAGCTCGAACAGCTGTACAAGATGGCGATTCGGTTAAAGCAGCAGAACTCCTAACAGAAGCTGAGAAACGTTTTTCAGAACTTAAAGGTATGATCGATTTAACTCAAGCCGATAGAAGATCACAACAAACCAACTTGCTAAACCGTATAACAGGCACGGTCGATTCCGATGCCGGCGCCCGAGCTAGCGTCAAATAGATAATACAGTTATTAACGGGTGTAGATCTATTTTTTTAAAGATGAAACAACACCTTATATGTATTTCCATTGGAATTCGAGCCTTGTAGGGTGGGCAACGCTTTTTTTGCCCACCACATAATCTGCATCATCCGGTGTGGGAACGAACAGCATGTGCCCACCCTACAAGACTTAATGTCGGGCATAAAAAATCCCCGCTTGGGAATTTAAGTGAGGATCAGATTAGACCACAGCAAGTCATGGTAGGGTACGCATCGCGTACCTTTTGGGTATTTAATGGCGGAACGATCTGGAAATGGTACGCGATGCGTACCCTACCCGGCTACGGCCCTTACAGCGTTATTTTTTTTGCTATGATCGTAACCCCTTCGGTATATGAATAGCCGTAACCGTAACCCCAGCCGCCATTGTTTATACCGCCAGTCTTATATTGCCAGTGATAATTCCCGGATGTTGTTTCTGTAACCGTTACAACTTCATAGCCTTCAGAATTTAATTGCTTTACAGCTCCACCAATTTCTTCAGCTAGTCTTTCTCCATCAATTTCACGATCTGACCAACCCGTTTGCTCCCATACCTCTTCTTTTCGTGTGACATCCTTTTCACCACCGAATAATCCCTTCTTCTTTTCCCCCGTTGCTACTTTTACGGTTTTAGTTTTACCTAGTGGTTTAAAGTAAGAATTTACATATACGATTTTATTCAAAGTACTTTCCTTATTATTGCCTAATGTAAAGTAAACACCTTTCTTTTCAGGTATATATTATTTTCATTCGTAGGGAGATAACGCGACTCCCTCAATCCGTTAGGCAAAATACTATAATTATTGAATTATTGATAGCAAGCTTTTAAGCAAACCAGAAATGCATCTCTAAACTTTTTAATTCAGTCCCCAACCGTATTCGTTTAATCGAGTTATTCTAACCCGGAATATTCATAACCCCCTCAGCCACCATTACCGCCGCGCCGCCGACCCGGATGGTCAGAGTATCACTACCTTTATGATCCATTTCCAGATTCAACACACTGCGGCGGTTGCGTTCATCACCGCGATCCACGGCAAAGGTGTAGGTGCCTTTTTGCATAAAATCGAATGAGCATAGGTACGACGCAAACGCGGGCATCGCATTGCCAACTGGCGGGTCTTCGTGCATGCCGATACGCGATCCGAGCAGGCGGGCGTTAAAATCCGTATCTGCAAACGGCGTTTTCGGGGCGAACAGCAGAATTTCCTGGGCGGCGGTTTGCGGGGCGGTCGATTGGCTCCAGGCCGCGTAATTGAATTTTGCGGCTCTCACGCTTTCGTAACGCCAAACCGGAACGATCAGATACGGAACGCCGCAAGACACCAGGCGCGTGGCATATTTTTTATGATCGAGTTCCGACTGCTGTATGGATAGAAAACTCGCCAACTCCTCATCGCTGGGCGTAAAGCGGTCAATGATGGAAGTCGTCTTGCGGGTGAACTGCACGAAACTGGGTTGGCCGTCTTCTGCGGTAATATTGACGCTGACTGGGCCGGTATTCTGCTCAAATACCATCGGCGTAATCGAGTCATTCAGTTCAATATCGCCGCAACTTGCCAACACAAAAGCGGTGGCGATAATCGGGTGCCCGGCAAAATCGATTTCGCTGAGCGGTGAAAAAATCCGCATCGTCCGGTTTGCGGCTTGTTTGTCCCGATGAAATACAAACACCGTTTCCGATAGGTTCAACTCTCTGGCTACCAGCTGCATTTGCTGCTGGCTTAAGCCCTCGGCATTCGGGAACACGGCTATTTGCGCGCCACTGAAAATCTGCTTGGTAAAGACGTCGGCGATGTAATAGTTGTATTTCATACTGCGTGTACCCCGCCATACGGCATTGACGAAAGCTTGACTTGGACGCTGCCGTTTTCAATGCGCGTCGCATACACGGGTATTTTCACGGTTTCATCTTCCAGGCAAACGCCGGTTTGCAGGTTAAAGTGCTGTTTGTATAACGGCGAAGCGACGACCGGCTGTTTGCGAATATCGCCAACCACTCCACGCGACAGCACATTGGCATTGCCGATCGGATCGTAATTACCGACCGCGTAAACTTTTGCATCTAACGATGGACGCGATTCCATCCGTGCTGCATGAATGGATTCGCACCCGCCGCCGTGTTCCTGAATGCAAAATATCGCCACTTGCTCGCCATCAACCAGCGCGCACACGCCCGAATCCGGCTGTAAGTCATCAACACTGCAAACCTCTATCCACTTAGCCATTACGCAATCTCCATCAGTTTAAAATGTTTTCGCTCGTTGTCTCTGGCTGGCCTTATCTGGCCGCGTTCTTCAACAAAAACCACGTTGTCGTCGGGCTGGTCGCTGTTGATAAAAGACCTGAAACGCTTGAGCTTGGCTTCATCTTCAATCGCGGTCTTCCATTCGCATTGATAGGTGTCGATCACATACTGCATTTGCTGCTCCAACTGATCGCATAGTCCCAGTTTGTCGTCAATCACTACCGATTTCAGATAGTCGAGTCCGCCTTCCATGTTTTCCATCCATACCGAGGTGCGTTGCAGGCGGCCTGCGGTGCGCACATAGAAACTCAAAAAGCGGTCGATGTATTTAATCAGGGTTTCTTTGTCCAAACCGGTGGCAAATAAATCCGCATGGCGCGGTTTCATGCCGCCGTTGCCGCAGACGTATAGATTCCAGCCGTTTTCGGTGGCGATAATGCCGACATCCTTACCCTGCGCTTCGGCGCATTCGCGGGTACAGCCGGACACCGCGAATTTGATTTTATGCGGCGAGCGCAAACCCTTGTAACGGTTCTCCAACTCTATCGCCAAGCCCACGCTGTCATCGACGCCATACCGGCACCAGGTACTGCCGACGCAGGATTTAACGGTGCGCAGGGATTTGCCGTAAGCGTGGCCCGATTCAAAACCGGCGTCGATCAGTTCTTTCCAGATCTGCGGCAATTGCTCGACCCGCGCACCGAACAAATCCACGCGCTGGCCGCCGGTGATTTTGGTGTAGAGCTGGTATTTTTTGCCGACCTGCCCTATCGCAATCAGCATGTCGGGGCTGATTTCGCCGCCGGGGATACGCGGCACGACCGAATAAGTGCCGTCTTTTTGCATATTGGCTAAAAAGGTATCGTTAGTATCCTGCAATCCCAGATGCTCTTTTTCCAAGACATGCTCATTCCATTGCGAGGCCAGAATATTGGCAACGGTGGGTTTGCAGATTTCGCAGCCTTTGCCTTGGCCGTGTTTGTGCAGTAAATCGGCAAAGGTCTTGATCTGCTCAACCCGGATCAGGTTGAACAAATCCTGTCGGGTGTAGGCAAAATGTTCGCAAATATCGGTGTTGACTTCAAAACCCTGCTTCGCCAGTTCCGAGTCCAGCACCGAATTAAGCAAAGCCGAACAGCCGCCGCAGCCGGTTGCGGCTTTGGTTTCCGCTTTCAGGGCCGCCATCGTCATGCAACCACTTTCAATCGCCGAGCAAACCGCACCCTTGGTTACGTTATGACAGGAGCAGATTTGCGCCGAAGCGGGCAGCGCGTCCGGACCCAAGCCGACCGAGGCATCGGAACGGTTCGGTAAAATCAACGCATCGGGATTCTCCGGCAGTTCGATACCGTTCAGGCAATATTGCAGCAAAGTACCGTAACCCGACGCATCGCCGACCAGCACCGCGCCCAACAGTTGTTTTTTATCTTGACTGACGACCAGGCGTTTATAGATTTCGCTGTCGCCGTTTTGATAGCTGTAAACCATCGCGCCCTGGGTTTTGGCATGGGCGTCGCCGATGCTGGCGACATCGACTCCCATCAGCTTCAGCTTGGTGCTCATATCCGCGCCGGTAAAGCTGACCTCACTGTCGGCCAGATCGGCTACAACGGTACGCGCCATTGCGTAACCCGGCGCGACCAATCCGTAAATCATGCCGTTCCACAACGCGCATTCGCCGATGGCATAAATGCTGTCATCGGAGGTGCGGCATTGATTGTCGATAACGATGCCGCCGCGTGACCCGACTTCAAGGCCGCAAGCTCTGGCGAGATCGTCGCGAGGACGAATCCCGGCCGAAAACAGCACGATGTCAGTTTCCAGCTCTTCGCCGTCGGCAAAACACATCTTGTTCACGCACTGCTCGCCGTCGGTAATGATGCTGGTGTTTTTGCCGGTATGCACAGTTACGCCCAGATTCTCGATCTTGCGCCGCAGCATTGCACCGCCCGCGTCATCAAGTTGCACCGCCATCAAGCGCGGGGCGAATTCAACGACATGAGTTTCCAAGCCTAAATCCATTAATGCTTTGGCAGCCTCCAGGCCCAACAAGCCCCCGCCGACCACGGTGCCGACCTTCCCTGTTTCGGCAGCGGCGGCAATGGCTTCGAGATCCTCAATGGTGCGATAAACCAGGCATTGCGCCCGGTCATGCCCAGGAACGGGCGGCACGAAAGGGTAAGAGCCTGTCGCCAATACCAGTTTGTCGTAAGCGATAGTCCGGCCTTTTGCCGAAGTGACGGTTTTGGCGGCCCTATCGATGCTTGCGGCTTTGTCGCCTATATGAATGGTAATGCCATGCCGATCAAAAAAGCCGTCTTCGACTAAGGACAGCTCCTGCGCGGTCGTGCCGGTGAAAAATGCCGATAAGTGCACGCGGTCATAGGCGGCTCTGGGTTCTTCGCAAAAGGTAATAATTTCATATTGTTCTTTAACGGCGCTTTCGACCAGGCTCGCCAGAAAAGACTGCCCGACCATGCCGTTACCGATAACGACTAATGTTTGTTTTATGCTCATATACAACCCCGATAACAGTGTTTGTTGTCTGGAGTTATAGAGCAATGCCTGTGCCACAAAAAGCAAGGCAATGATTTTAATTAGTTATTGAATAATCGGCCTGAAAATAAAGCCTGCTAATGAATCAAGATGGTGCATATAAATAAATCATGCCCACTATAAGTGCAATAATATCATTACCTTACAAGGCATAAGTATATTATCGCTTTGACACATCCCCTCATTACTCGGCACAACTATAAGAATCAATGAGAACTTTATTGAACTGACGAATTAGATGATTAATTTAATCATTTGCAATAACTGGCGTAGTTTGTGCTAATTATTTAAGCATGAATAGTTTAAATATATTGCTTATTGAAGATGAGACTAATGCTCAGTTATTGGAAGAAATACTGGTCACTCAAGGCTATTCCGTTACACGCATTGTAACATCCGGACCCAACATGCCACCCTTAGCGAAGAGCAGCAAAGCTGACCTTGTTGTTTTTAATATTGATAGTCCCATAAAATATTTTTCGTATATCCATTCCCTTAGCCGGAACCAGCCGCTACCCATCATTATTTTTGCAGCTGACGATACGCCCGACACTATTGAACAAACTGTTAAAGCCGGCGTCAGCGCTTATGTTGTCAACGGCTTGGAGATCCACCGCCTTAACAGCATCATCAATATCGCTGTGGCACGGTTTAAGGAACAGCAACGGCTTACAAATGAATTGGAAAAAACGAAATCCAGGCTTGAAGACAGGAAACTAATAGATCGGGCAAAAGGCATTTTAATCAAGACCCGGGGCTTTACGGAAGACGACGCTTATCACACCCTGAGAAAACTGGCGATGGATCGGAATATCACAATCGGCGAGATGGCGAAAAACATTATCGCCATGGCCGAGTTGCTTAAGTAGCTAACGTTATGCGCATTGCATGGAAATACCACGAAGCGGGACAGGTCTTCGTGGTAAGAACGCCTTAGCTATCGAATAAACCAAAAGTCATCGGCACCCTGAAATTAAGCGTAACATCTTGTGAGTCTGTCGTAGTGCCTATGCCTAACGATAAATTGAAAGTAGTCCGTTGGGAATATTTGAAGGAATAACCGACCAAAAGCTGTCCGATATCCAGCGTACTTCCCGAAACTTTTCTGCCGTTAATTTCGGACTCCAGAACATGCTTGTGCGAGTATCCTAAACTAAACGATGACTTCTCGTTAACGCCGAAACCCATGCCAAAACTTAATCCCAGCGTGTCTCCTGGGTTAACTTTACCTACATTGGTACTGGTTTCGGCATTATAGCTATAGCTAAGGTTACCGAAAAAGACCGCCGGATCAGTTGGATAAAGCGCTGTAAGGCTGGGCTGGAAGCTGAAGTATCCGGATCCTGTCGGCAATTCGGTCGGAAAAGTCGCGCCAGGAACGCCTTGAGCTTGTACAAATTGAATATCAAAAGGGCTTTTTCCTGTGGGTGCCGTTGCGACGACGTTGCCAACAATAATAGGCCAGCCATTAGCGCCGCTGTTAAGCTGATAACGACCGGCAAATTCAAGGTCGCCAATATCGCTTCCAGTTGCGTTGAAAGTTTCATCAACCCCTGCGCCAATACTGACCGGCCGGGAACGCTGAGTATCATCACGGTATACATAAGGAAGCCTGAACTCCAGTTCCAAGCGATCCGTTACACCATAACGGGTTCCCAACGTGCCTATAAAGCTGTGTCGTTTAACCTCGCGCAGATCAATAAGGCCGATGGCAATCGCCGGAATGAAGGTAAATGCATCAAGAAATACCCGATTATTACTGGTATAGGCATAGTACAGTGACGGCTCAAAAACGATATTGCCTTTTTTGGTTAACACACCACCCACGGTTTCGCTTAACCTTGGTATCTCCGGCGGTCTTGGCTTTTCCGTTGAGCTTGGGGGCGCTTGACCTACAGGCTTGGACGGGGTCTTATTAGGCAATGATGGCGGCTGGTTGTTATCTTTCGCCGCAACGATTTGAGGTTTATTGGATGCCTGCTTGACCGGTGCCTGCTTATTCTCTGCAGTTTGATTCATTAAAGCATCAAGACGTGCTTTCAGTTCCTCCAGTTGTTTTCCCTGCTCAGCAATAATTTGTCGTTGTATCTGGAATTCTTTTTGCTGTTCAGCAATCAGTTTTTTATATTGTGCCGAAGAATCATTTTGCTTGCCTGTTCCTGCATAACAGTTGTTTATAAAAAAAACACAACAAATATAAATAAACCCATTAATAAACCCAAGCAGAAGAAATTTCCGATGCCAAAATTTCATCTTCATATTATTATTTCCATTTTATATATTAAATTAATAGCAATTAAATCCCCTACATTGTCATTTAGGATTGAAATTAGCTTCAGCAATTAATAATGAATAATTACTCCATTAATTATCTTAAATATATTTTATTAAATTAACCTTATGATAAGTAAAATCTCTCACTAAAAAGACATGCGCAAACAAATAGCCTATTCATTAACTTTATAAATTACTATGCCGATTGCAACAATTGGTATAAACACCTAGATACCTTGCTCTTGTTGGTTAATAATAGATTTATGAAACCCTATTTCTGAAATATAGGTTCAATTCAGCTACGCAGGGTATGAGTGATAATGCAAGGGCTATAAACGGAGGAAGGTTTAATGCGTGGTTTTTCCAATACCCCAAGGTTACAGGTTCCCTTTAATTAACGTGCATTGGGCAGAATAAGGTTATTAAAGACCATGCCCCTGTTGTTCAAGTCCATGTTTTTCAAATTACTAATGGCTATATTAATGTCGGTCACATTTCTAATAACCTGATTATCCACATTATTCTGAATAACAGAACCCAAGGCTGGCCCTGTCATATCTGGCGCTTGATTCAGGGCTCCATTCTGAAACAGAGAAGCGTTGCCCGGTAATTGGAAAAATGTAGAGGCCACTAATGCACCGTTCAAATAAGTGACTCTATCCAGACTAAAATCGACGTTTACTCCGTTTGCAAGCGCAAAACCACCTCTTAATTGGTCCAACTCACTGTCTGATGCGCGACTCCAGCTGTCAGATTGTTGAGCGGTAATGCCTGGAATTTCATCCGCGTGTACGCCCGGACCGACCGAAACGGCTATCCAGAATCCAGCCAACACGAATTGCCGAAAGGTGCTTGATTTATATGTTTTCACATTCAACACTCCGCTAAGTTAAAAATCCCAACGTCCGGGTTGCAACATGTTAAATTGGCCCAAACTGGCTCGATCGACCGCAGAACCCAAGGGTGCCTTGACCCGAAGCGCCCACTCTTGCTGATCTTGAAAATGTTTCGCCGCTATATCTTTTTTGTCGTGTATCAGAAATAAAATGCGGTGTTCCCACATTTTTTCAAATTCATCGCGAGGCATTACTTTTACGCCTAAAGCGGGATCCCCTACCAGAACTTCCTCGTCATTAAGTCCTTTAATAATTATGAAATGCATGTAACCGTTGTTATTGATAATGGTGATTGCCGGCACATTGGCGTTAACTAATTGATCCAGGTTGATTTTGAATCCATCGGATCGGTAGCCACGTCTTTCCAGGTAAGATTTTATGTCCAGCAACGAAAATCCCTGTTTTTGAATTTTTTGCTGATCGCCATTTTGATACATGTCAGTAAACACGCTTTGCTCGTCTACCGTATCGTTATAGTGATAGGTCAGCAGGCTGGCCAAAGTTGCCGAACCGCAACTGAAATCGTACTGTTGCTTGTAGATGGTTTTGAACCGCCGCTCCGCAAAAGTCGTTACCGGAACGTCGTAGTTACCGGCGCCCCCTAAGCCGTTAAAGTTCAATGAGCCAGCATGGCTACATAAGGGCAGCATCAGTAGAACACATTTAACAAAAAACCGTTTCATGTCGCACTTCACCGAATAAAAATTGTTACGGTACGATTGTTACATTAAGGATCGTCGAGTCCTGAATAATGACATTGTTACCAGTGTTTTGAATGACGCTGTTAATACCGCTGGCCTGCGCAAATGCGCCGTGATCGATAATGTTGTAACCGTTGACGATATTGTTTGCTTGGTTACCACTTAGTGTAGCCCGCACGTTCATGTTATTAAGGGTTGTCAGATCAACACCTTCCCGACCTCGCGCATTATCCAGTTCCTCTGGCAGTACGGATTCGGTCGAAGAAAAAGATAACTTATCCTGATCTTGAACAACATCGGCTTTCGCTTCCTGACTGTGCAAAAGTATGACAAGCAAGATTAAAAGGCAGCCCTCTAAAGTTTTTGAATTTGTTTTCATAGCGCCCTCTTTACATATCTGATGATATGCAGTTAGAAGCCGGTGAGTGATTACTCACCGGCAAAGATCACCAACTACAGTTAGTCAACTGATGAAAGTTTGGAGCTACCGAGGGTTAACATTTACGTTGCCTTGGAAAGACACTTGTTGCTGCGTCAAAGCATTAGAAGCAGCGTTTTGAGAGTTTTGATTAATGCCCGCGCTGCCGTTGAAAGCATTATTCAGTTCGTTTTTGGCTATAAATTCAGGATGATCTGACCAACCGCCAGAGTAGCTGACTGATGCACCTGTTACACTACCTGACAAGGATGAGTCATTCACCTTATAGTCATAGCTGGCAGTAGCGTTACCGTTCCTAGATACCGCAGAACCGTCTCCTACCGCAGTTAATAGACTGTGATCAGAGTTGTCGGTGGTAGTCGCGTTACCGCCACCATTGGCCGCTGCCGATCCAACTCCATTTGCATATGCCGCACTGTTATCGGTAGTTGCAGTTGCAGTGCTGCCATTATTAGCTGCGGCAGAACCTTGAGCACTTGCACTAGCCAAACTGTGGTCAGAGCGGTCTGAGTAAGCGTTGCTATTGTTGTTAGCTGCCGCATCGGTTGCAGTAGCGTAGCTGTGGTCAGAGTGATCCGAACGATCTGAGTAAGCGTTGCTATTGTTGTTAGCTGCTGCATCAGTTGCAGTAGCGTAACTATGGTCAGAATTATCAGTATTGGTTTTAGTAACGGTTTTAGTACTGGTATTAAAGCTGTCTGTTGAAGATACACTATTATCAGTACTGGTTTTAGTGCTGGTATTGAAGCTGTCTGTTGAAGACACTCTGTTATCAGTACTGGTTTTAAAGCTGTCAGCTATGCTGTTATCGGTACTGGTTTTAGTACTGGTTTTAAAGCTATCAGCTATGCTGTTATCGGTACTGGTTTTAGTAGTGGGATTAAAGCTATCTGTAGCTGTATTAGAGTTATCGGTACTGGTTTTAGTAATATCTTTAGTGTTAAAGCTGTCTGTATTAGTTATATCTGCCGCCCATGCACTAGAAACTGAGCCCAATGCAAGAATAATACTTGCAGTTAATATTTTTTTATTGAATTGTTTCATTGTCATTACTCCATAGAATATATTTAAAAAATATAATCAGATGTCGCTAAATAACATATCTGACGAGGGTGCAATGACCGCCATATTTCAATCTCGATGAGCTAAACCGGCCATCGCGATAACAGTATCCCGAGCTGGGCCTTAAATTTCCATAGAGCCAATATCAAAAACAGATTAAAATTATTTCTATACGCATAATTACCTGCTACTGAAAACCCAGCGCTTCGATAAACTCAATAAGAACCGAGCCTATTATCGGCATCCCTATCCATGCCACCGTCAAATTAAATCACAGTGTTACAGCTGGATATTAACCACCTGCGTTGGTTTGAGTAATGTCCTGCTTAAATCAGTGAAAATATCTAACGTTTTGTCAGCGCCTCAGAATTCATCCGCTTTTATCTCATAATCTAAGCTGCTTTGTTTATGAACCTTTCGATAATGGTATTCTTTAAATTGCAAGGACTTACAAGATATTAACGAAAACGGGGAATGAGCCTAGGGTAATTGTCATCAAGAGCGAACCGACATTAGCCGGGAAATAGAAGACGCGCCTGTTTCTATCGTCACGGTAAAAACGGCGCCGTCAATGATTAATCAGGTTGAGCCTGAAATGTAAACGCGACGGAAGGTCAGCCGTTTATTTATTTAGCGAGTGACGCGGACTGCCTGCTACAGCCCGCGATTTCATCTATTTCTTTAGCAAATCTTTAATAACAGGCCAGCCGTGTGTCAACCATTGCTCTGTTACAAAATATGCGGCACGTTTAACCTGCTCCGCAAGCATTTTGCTGTAAAACCATACCCTATCGGCAACTGAAGTTTCTGAGCTATCGCGCCACAGTAAATAGCGTGAACCTATACCATCAACAAATACAGGCTTAAAAAGCCACATTTCCAAAAGAGCGGTCACCCACATGAACGCGAATGAGACAGCCATGCCCATACCGGCAAGAATAACCAGCCATGCAAACATCGGATGAATTTTAGTCAGCCACCATGACAATATATCGGCGATCAGGAACACATAGGGCATGCCGATAGCAATACACTTATATTGCATTGTCGGAGTCTCCGCAAAGCTGAAAATAAGCCCTACAAACATAAAAATAAAACTGATCCCAAACAAATGAATATGGGAAACGCGTATTAGTGAGCTGAAGGTAGCGCCTGTATCCTGTGCCGTTAAAATTTTCAGCTGCTCAAACTTGGTAAAGTCCGGTATGCCGGATGCGCTTTCGTTATGGCACATCACGCAACGGCTCTCAACTATTTTGTCGATACCGTCATCTTTATAATCTTCAATAAGTGCACCGTCCCTAACCCATTCCATAATCTTAAAACGCTCCTGCTCCGGCGCTTTATCTTTCATAGAACCATTCAGTTTCTGCTCCAGCACTGTGCCTGAACGGTTGCCGTAATAGCTGTAAACAATGTCATCAACAGACAGTCCGAATTTGCCGTCCGCCATGCCATGGGTAAACAATATCTGGATTAATGCGAAAAGATAGCCTATGCCAACCGTACACAAATAGCCGGTAAATAGTATCTTGATAGGGGTATTGTGATCTTTTAGAGGGGTATAGTTTGTTGTCATAATGTCAATCCATAATTTGTTGTGTTTAAGACTCAATCATGAACCCATGATTTCATGCCTGGTGCGCAGCATCAGTTAATGACCGAACTAAAAGATTATACGTTGTCTTGATGACGTTATTATTGCCGTCTATCAACCTGATTTCCGCTTGCCACAATTATTCGTCAGCACTTCTTATTACTTTGCTGCCTAAATAACCATAAAATCCTGTTAATACCAGCAGCACTGCCGCTGCAATAATAAGCCATGGCGCTTCAATAATATGTTCGTTGTCACTCTTTCCGCAAATTTAAAAATTAGCACTGTGACTCGATGGACACCGCGATAAAACCAAACTGGTGCAACACCATGAAATTACGCACCAACTTAGTGCAAACCAACTACCCACGCCACGCCTCAAGCCACAGCCGATACCAACTATAACCGTTTAAATCAGGCGGATAAAATTTGCATCCCGCACCAGACAATCTTGGCACATCGCTTGCTTTGAATAACATGGAATTCCAATGTTGGAGTGCTGCGGGTTCAACGTTGAACCCCTAAAACAACCCATGTCGATATGACTCAACAAAAAAAACTATTTCCTTATTTTCAGCCTATTATCGGCGCTGCCAGTGGCGCTATCATCGGTTATGAGGCATTAGCCCGGCAACACGATGCAAATGGCCGGGTCATTTCGGCAGGCAGCTTATTTTCTTCAGCAGATATTGCCGCCGAGCAACTGATAGATTGGGACCGCATGGTTCGGCGGCTAGCGCTGGCGCAATTTGGCCAATCGAATTTCAACGGTTATTTGACCATCAATATCTCAGCTGCCTGGATCGACCAGCTCTCCGATTTTAATTCACTGCCAACCCTGCTGATGCTGGACGAGTTTAATGTCGACAAAAGCCGCGTCATTATTGAAATAACCGAATCAAAAGGCGAGTTGGACAAACTCGTTGCCATTGCCGACGTGTATCGCAGGCACGGCTTGAAAATAGCGATTGATGACTTCGGCGCGGGCTTTTCTCAGCTGGAAAGAGTCATGGCCATACAGCCCGACATCATCAAACTGGATATGCAGTTATTCCAAAATGCAGCTAAAGGCGGCATAGCCAGCGATATAGTGCATTTAATCTCTCATCTGGCGAGACGCACCGGTTGCCGTATCGTTTGCGAGGGTGTTGAAACCGCCGAGGACTTCCATTTCGGTTTAAGCTGCGGCGCTCAATATATGCAAGGCTATCTGTTTTCGCCCGCCACCGCGGAGTTTAAAGAACCGCTGCATTATCAAAAACAAATTGCCTCACTCAGAAAAACTTTCCTGAAAAAGACCTTAGCTGCCGAAGAACACAAGATTCAGTTTATCGGCAAAATTAAGGGCTTGATCGAGCTTCTGAGGAAAGCCCTGGAAACCGACTTCAACCTCAATAAATTATCCGCGCATCCGTTTGAAGAAAGCGGCGTGCTGCGGTTTTATTTATGCAATAATGCCGGCGACCAAATCTCATCCAATTTTAATTTTGCCGCCGCCAAATGGTTCGAAGACCCCAAGCAGCTTGGCTTTAACTGGGCATGGCGACCTTATTTCTACCAATTGCTGGCGCTTGAGTCGGCAAAGGACAGCTACCGGATTGTAACGTCTGAACGTTATCGGGATTTTAATACCGATATGCTATGCAAAACCCTGTCCCTTAGACTGGACGACGAGCGTATTTTATTGATCGACATTGCCGCCGAATGGCCATGAACTCATCCCATCTAGCTCAGTATTAACAAGAATCAAATTCTATATAAACATTATCGCTAAAAGCGCATAACCAGCCGCAATAGATGCCGGATCAACCCGGCTAATGTTCAACAGTCACCAAATACAAATGGGAAATACATCATGCCAACTGATATGAAAAATTCGAGCCGGTTAACTATCAAAATGCGTTTTATAGTGATTGTGGCTTCCTTGATCATCGGCTTTGCGTCATTCGGTTTCTCAACCTTTAAAGCCATGAATACGCTCAATGTTAACGGCCCCGTTTATCAACGCATTGTACAGGGCAAGGATATTATTGCCGATGTGCTGCCGCCGCCCGAGTACATTATCGAATCCTATCTGGTGGCGCTGCAGCTGACCCAAACCACCGACACTGATGAAATCAGCGCCTTGGCAGCGCGCTTTCAATCGCTAAAAACGGAATACGAGTCCCGTCACCGTTATTGGCTCGGCCAGTCTTTGGAGCAGGACCTCCAGGCCTCCTTGCTCGAAGACTCTTACCGGGCGGCGCAAGCTTTTTACCATGAAGCCGAACAGCGCTTTCTGCCCAGCATCCAAGCTGGCGACCGTGCCGGCTCACAGGCCAGCCTGCTGCAAATGCGCCACGCTTATGAACAGCATCGCAGCGCGATTGATGAAGTCGTCAAATTTACAACAGTCCGCAACGGAGAAGATGAGGCGCAGGCACAAAGCACAATACAGCGGTACAAAATCGTCCTAGCGGGCATTTTCATATCCAGCATCATGGTGGCTATCATGCTGACCAGCCTGATCAGCCGCGGCATCCTGCGCTCGCTCAGAACCGTCCAGCAGGTCGCCGGAGCCATTGCCGAGGGCAACCTAAACTCCAGCATCGACACTCAGCAACGCGATGAGATCGGCGACCTGTTGCGCTCCATGAACACCATGCGCCAACAACTGCTGGCGCGCATCACGGCGGAGCGCAAAGCGGCCGACGAAACCCTGCGTGTCAAAATCGCGCTGGACAACGTTAGCACCGGCGTGATGATTGCCGACAATGATCGCAACATCATCTACGCCAATAAATCGGTGCTCGATATTCTCGGCAAAGCTGAGGCTGAGATCAGCCGGCAACTACCAAAATTAGCTCTCGATGCTCTGGTCGGCGCTAACATGGACGATTTCCACGTAAATCCCTCGCATCAGGCTAAAATGCTCAACGCCTTAACCGGCACGTATGAGGCCAGCATGCTGGTCGGCGGCCGTTCGATGGTAGTGCTCGCCAATCCGGTCATTAACAAGCAAGGCCAACGGCTGGGCACGGTCGCCGAGTGGCGCGACCGCACCGACGAGATCATCGCGGAAAATGAGATTGCCGCGATTGTCGGAGCCGCAGCGATGGGCAACTTCAGCCTGCGCCTGGAGCTGGACGGCAAGGAGGGTTTTTTGCGGCATTTGGGCGAAGATATCAACCGGCTGATGCAAACCAGTGAAACCGGTCTCAATGAAGTTGTGCGGGTACTCAATGCCTTGTCTCGCGGCGACCTGACCGAAACCATCAGCAATGACTATGCCGGGGCTTTCGGTCAACTCAAGGATGACTCCAATACCACGGTCGAAAAGCTTAAAGCTATCATCAGCCAAATCAAGGAAGCTACCGACAGCATCAACACTGCATCTAAAGAAATTGCCGCCGGTAACAATGACCTGTCACACCGCACCGAGGAGCAGGCTGCCAGCCTGGAACAGACCGCCGCCAGCATGGAACAGCTGACCTCCGCGGTGCAGCATAACGCCCAGAACGCTCAGCAGGCGAACCAGCTCGCCGCGGATGCTTCGGACATCGCCAGCCAAGGCGTTGATGTGGTCGACCAGGTCGTACAGACGATGGGCGAAATCAATGAATCTTCGCACAAAATCGGCGATATTATTTCGGTGATTGACGACATCGCGTTCCAGACTAATATCTTGGCGCTGAACGCGGCCGTGGAAGCCGCCCGCGCAGGCGAGCAAGGCAAAGGCTTTGCGGTGGTGGCCGTCGAGGTGCGCAACCTCGCACAACGCGCCGCGACCGCGGCCGGGGAAATCAAGGAATTAATCAATAATTCGGTCGACAAAGTCTCCGGAGGCAGTCAGCTGGTGGCCCAAGCCGGGCTGACAATGAAGGAAATAGTCACCTCCATTCATGGCGTTGCCGATATCATGAGCGAGATCACCGCCGCATCCTCTGAGCAAAGCGCCGGCATCGAGCAGGTCAATCAGGCCATCACGCAAATGGATGAAGTGACCCAGCAAAATGCCGCCTTGGTCGAGCAAGCCGCATCGGCAGCGGAATCGTTGGAAGAACAGGCGCAAAACCTGGTGCTCACAATGGGCAGTTTTAAAGTGGTGGGTAGTTTGCATAATCCGGACGCTTCTTTTCATGTGTCGCCTGCACGGAAAGAAACAATACCGGCCAGAACAGCTGCCGGCAAAAGTTTACCGATTAACCAAAAATCACAGCTACAGCCTGCTGACAATGATAATTGGGAAGAATTTTAATCCCTGTTTATTAGTTAAAAAGCGGTAGAATTAAATTTTATTTTGCCGCTCAATTACTCCTTACAGAGCCATGGATATCACGATTACCACTCCCGCGCTGTTATTTCCTGCCATTTCAGTCTTGTTTTTGGCCTATTCCAACCGTTTTCTGGCGATTGCCAGCCGAATTAGGGAACAGCATAACCTGTTAACCAAAACCCAAAGCCTGGCCGCCAAAAAACAGATCCACAGCCTGAGACTCCGCATCCGCTTCATTGTGGCGATGCAGGTGCTGGCGGTCGTTGGGATTATCTGCTGCATACTTGCTATGGGGCTGATCTTTTTCGGACTGCAATATTACGGCAACATTACTTTCGGTTTCAGCATGGCCTTTATCGTGTTATCGCTGTTAGCCTCGGTAAGTGAGCTTTTGCTTTCAACCAGAGCGCTCAATATCGAACTGGAAGACATGGAAAAATAACCAAGCCATTGATGCCGCTAATGGCCGCTAAAATAGAAACGCAACCACTGCTTTCAAATACCCGCCGTCTATCACAGGCATCGCCAACATGGAATTCAGCCCCCCTTCCGCAAGGGCGCAACCTGAGTTATCTCTGATAACAGGAACTCCGGTCAGCCATACTCGACCCAATAATCCTTCGCCTTTGCGGACTGACATGGTTTCAAAAATTTCCGCCAATTCGTCATTCTGCCTGCTGTATCCTGATTGGCATACCAGACGCTGACCGCTTTCATCCGGCACCCAGATCTGCAACCGCTGGGCAATCGGCGTGGCTTTAGCCGACAGAAAAGTCATGATGTAAACCTGACTTGCAACCGTAGAAACAGGAATGCCCAACACTGTCGTTATCCCGGCCTTTTTGGCATCCGCACTCCTGACAAAGGCCGGTGATTGGCCCAGATCCTCGATCAGCACAGGCATGCCCGATTCCCATACCAACCCCGGTAAACCGGCGCCCCTGGTGAATTTCATTGCCTTGGATATCTTTTCAAAATCATCCAGCGTCCCATAATACCCGTCCATAACAGCCAGTTCGGTACTGTTATGCAAATTATTGCTCCACAGCTCTATGGCGCCCGCATAATGCTGGTCGTCCCCGCACAAAAAAACCACCACGGCCATTAAAAACTCGCCCGAAAAAACAGGTATGGCAATCCCGCAGGTTAAGCCGGCCTTTTTAGCCGATTTTGTCCGCTTGAAATAAGAGTGATCGAATTCCGTTAATACCAACGGATGGCCAGCGGCCCATGCTTTGCCGGGCAAACCCTCGTCATAAGCAAAAGATTCCTTTTCACTGGCGCTCCGAAACTCATTCAAAGAGCCGTACAAACCGGCACCAAACTCCAACCGGGTGCGATCTTTTGTCGGTATCCAAATTTCGGCTACCTTGATAAACGTTTTCATATCAGATTCAGAGAGCTTGTTTCAGACATAACCGGGATACCTGAGGATTAATTATAACTGTCCAATCTAAAGCAGGATTTATGCCTGATTGTAGAGACGGCCCGGATGACTGTGCATCTTCCGCACCTTACCTACATAATCCACAGGGATAGGGTGGCCGCGATCGTTCCATACAATCTTGCGGCATTTCCTTCCTCCATGGAGGTCAATGCAGGCATTGCATAACGCCATGAATGGCGTGTAGTCGAATAATGCAGGAGCAAATATCTGCCCCTGTAGGCCCCCCGCTTGATGTATACCCTTCCTTCGCTTGCATATCAAAAGAACTCAATTGGTGCGGCACACAGAAAAATCGCACACATTCGATGCGTTGTTTTCAAAAACGTACCCACCCTTATCACATAAAAGACAACTAATAACTACTTGTATTCATTAAACAAGGATCACAATCAAACTCAAATATCAGTTTTGGCATAACGATTGCTCTCCGTCACTGTAGGAACTCCAATAACGGAGCACCAAAAAATCTTGGGTTCAACGGCGAATCCTATTGACAAAGACGTCTATCCGGACTGAATGCATCGAACATTCCGTTTGGAGGCGTTTTTTTTTGCCTTATCTTTAGGATCAGAAAAATCTGTCAACGAATTAATCCGAACTTGAGAAACTAACGATCGCAATCGGTGAAACGGCAAAAACGTTATTTTTTACGGTTGAACGTCTTAATTAAACGCCGCTATATGAATCAAGAAGAAAACCACTCCCTTATTCCAGGTTATTGCGGGCGGAAATACCATTGGTTATGAAGCTTTAACCCGGCAAGTCGATGTCAATAACCGGGTTACCTTCTCAGGCGATTTATTCTCTGCACCGGATATAGAAATATTTACTACTTAACATTCCCAATCATAAAATTAAAATAGGTGGGCATCATGCTAAACAACATGAAAAATTCCGGGCAATTAACTATCAAAATGCGTTTTACGATAATTTTGAGCACCTTGGTCATCGGTTTTTCGCTGTTCGGTTTCGCAGCATTCAAGGCCATGAATACCGTTAATCTTGATGGCTCAATTTATCAACGCATTATCCAAGACAAAGATATTATTGCCGATGTATTGCCTCCGCCTGAGTACATCATCGAATCCTATCTGGTAGCACTGCAACTGACCCAAGCCACCAACCCTGATGAAATCAATGCCTTAACGGCGCGTTTTCAAGAACTAAAAACGGAATACGAGTCCCGCCATAGTTATTGGTTAGGCCAGTCTTTGGAACAGGATCTTCATGTTTCTTTGCTTGAACGTTCTTACCGGGCAGCGCAAGCCTTTTACCATGAAGCCGACCAGAACTTTCTACCAAGTATCCAGGCGGGCGACCGACCCGGCTCACAGGCCAGTCTTATGCAAATGCGCCTGGCTTATGAAGAGCACCGTGTTGCCATTAATGAGGTAGTAAAGCTTACGGCGGCTCGCACCGTAAAAGATGAGGCGCAGGCACGAAGCACCAGACACGGACACGAAATCGTCTTAGTCGGCATTTTCGTATGCAGCATTGCAGCGGCTATCGTACTGACTGTACTGATCAGTCGCGGTATTTTGCGCTCGCTCAAAACCGCCCAACAGGTAGCGGGAGCCATTGCCAAGGGTAACCTGAGCTCTAACATTGATATTCATCAAAAGGATGAAATCGGGGATCTATTGCGCACCATGAAAGCCATGCAGGATTCTATTAACACCTTCGTTGCCGACCTGGACGCGATGGCGCAAAAGCACGCCGAAGGCTGGGTCAAAGAGCAGCTTGATGCGTCAAAATTCTCCGGCACCTTTGGCAAGATGGCGCATGAAGTTAACGAATTGATTCAATCGCGCATCGCTATCAATAGAAGGTTGATCAGCATCGTCAACCAGTATGCCAAAGGCGACTTTTCCATGGACATGGATATTCTGCCGGGTGAGACAATTGCCATTACCAAGATCATGGACAATGCCAAAAAGACCTTCCTTGACGTTAACAACGAAATCAAAATGCTCGTAGAAGCCGGTGCTAAAGGCGATTTCTCAAAACGTAGCGATGCGGATAGATTCGAGTTTATGTTCAAAGGGATTTTGACTCATTTCAATAACCTGATTGAAACCTGCGATGTCGGCTTCAACGACGTATTGCATGTCGCTAATGCACTGGCTCAAGGCGATCTGACCCAAACCATCGACAAAGACTATCCCGGCACTTTTGGTGAAGTGATTGCCGGTATGAACAGCATTGTAGAAAATCTCAAAAACTTGGTAGAAGACATCAAAGACTCCACCGATACCATTAACACGGCGGCCCAGGAAATCGCCGCGGGCAACAATAACTTGTCGCAACGTACCGAGGAGCAGGCCGCAAGCTTGGAGCAAACTGCCGCCAGCATGGAAGAATTGACTTCCGCCGTAAAGCATAATGCCGCCAACGCCGAACATGCCAACCAGCTTGCTGTTGATGCCTCAAACATAGCGGGCAAAGGCGTTGAAGCGGTCGATCAAGTCGTAACAACGATGAATGACATCAACGAATCTTCACATAAAATCGGGAACATCATCTCGGTGATCGACGATATCGCGTTCCAGACCAATATCCTTGCGCTTAATGCCGCCGTGGAAGCGGCGCGTGCCGGCGAACAAGGTCGGGGCTTTGCGGTGGTGGCCGTAGAAGTGCGCAATCTTGCGCAACGCGCCGCGATGGCTGCAGGAGAAATTAAAGACTTGATTAATGATTCCCTGGATAAAGTCTCAGGAGGCAGTCAGCTGGTTACCCAGGCAGGGTTAACCATGGAAGAAATCGTCAACTCCATCCGCGGCGTTACCGACATGATGGCCGAAATCACCGCGGCCTCCGCCGAGCAAAGTTCCGGCATCGAGCAGATCAATCAGGCCATCGCCCAAATGGACGACGTAACCCAGCAAAACGCCGCCTTGGTCGAGCAAGCCGCAGCAGCAGCGGAATCGCTGGAAGAACAGGCGCACAACCTGTCGGGCACGGTAGACGGTTTTAAAGTGGACGTTATCCCGCGTAATGCGGACAGCTCCCTTCACCTGAAATCCGTACCGAAGAAAATTTCCCCCGCCAGAACAGCTGCCGCTAAACAACTGCCGGCCAGACAAAAATTACAGCTACAGCTCGCCGGTAATGACGATTGGGAAGAGTTTTAATCTTTATTCAAGCGTAGGGCGTGCCGCGCGCCTACTACTCCGCGCTGATCCATAAAAGATAATAAGGTCCACGAAAAGCACGAAAGACACGAAAAAGCAGCCTTTCGTGCTTTTCGTGGCTGATTCTTTTGGTGGATTCTATTGAAAGTTCCCTCTGGCGAGCACGGCGCGCCCTACGCTAACTGGATGCAAAGATTTAATTCACCACGAAGACACGAACGACTGCATGAATGCAGGAGGTAGAGCAATGCAGGAGCAATTGCCGAGAACACGAAGTTTTATATTTCTTCGTGCCTTCGTGGTGAGTTTTTTAAACTTTTTAACATATCAATTCTCATCGTTGGTGCAAACAGACAACCGGACGCACAAAATTGATGCACTACCGACATAAACCCGAAACACCTTACCCTACCCAATACCAATCATAACTGCTTATTTTTGTTAACTTAAATACACAAAATAATCATTTTTCATCTTTGGCACAACGCTTGCTTTAACCATTACAAAGGTTCCGATGATGGAACTCTAAAAAATATGGGTTCAACGGCGAGCCCAAACAGACAAAGGCGTCTCCCCGGCTGAATGCATCTGTATTCAACCGGGCGACGCCTTTTTTTTTGCTGATTTTTCAAACCTGCTGAGGTCAATATGAAACAAACCGGACGATTTGTAATTAAAAAGCTGGCTACGGCACTTATTGCTGTGGCAGCGGTATCAACCTTTTCCTTTACCGCCAGTGTCTACGCTGCTGAAAAACTGGAAAAAGACAGCCTCAAACTCGGGTTTATCAAACTGACCGATATGGCGCCTTTAGCTGTTGCATTGGAAAAAGGCTATTTCGAAGATGAAGGCCTTTCCGTACAACTTGAAGCGCAAGCCAACTGGAAAGTCCTGCTGGACCGTGTCGTCAGCGGCGAACTGGACGGCGCGCACATGCTGGCCACCCTGCCCTTCGGCACTGCGATCGGTTACGGCACCAAAGCGGATATTGTCAGCGCCTTTACCTTAACCTTAAACGGCGATGCCATTACCGTATCCAATGACGTCTGGAATCAAATGAAACCGCAGATTCCCATGAAAGACGGCAAGCCGGTACATCCGGTTAAAGCGGATACCTTAAAACCGGTACTTGAGAAATACAAAAGCGCAGGTAAACCCTTCAACATGGCGATGACTTTCCCGGTCGGCACGCACAATATGAAACTGCGTTATTGGCTGGCAGCCGGCGGTATTAAGCCCGGATTTTACGCGCCACCTGAAGACACTTCCGGCCAGATCGACGCCGAAGCGATGCTGTCTGTGACGCCACCGCCGCAAATGCCGGCCACGATGGATTCAGGCACGATTGTCGGCTACTGCGTCGGCGAACCGTGGAACCAGCAAGCGGTGTTCAAAGGCATCGGCGTACCGGTCATCAGCGATTATGAGCTAATGAAAAACAGCGCCGAAAAAATCTTCGGTGTGAACAAGGAGTGGGCCGACAAATATCCCAATACCCATAAAGCAGTTATCAAAGCGTTGATTCGTGCCTCAATGTGGCTGGATGCGGATAACAACAAAAATCGCAATGAAGGCGTGGAGATGCTGTCGCAAAAGCAATATGTCGGCGCTGATTACGAGGTTCTTGCGAACAGCATGAACGGCACCTTCGAATACGAAAAAGGCGATAAACGCGAGCTGCCCGATTTCAACGTGTTCTTCCGCCATAACGGCTCTTACCCTTATTACAGCGATGCAGTCTGGAGCCTGACGCAAATGCGCCGCTGGGGTCAAATCAACGAATACAAACCCGATAGTTGGTACCTGGAAACCGCTAAAAAAGTATATCGCCCTGATATTTACATGGCTGCAGCCAAAGCCTTGGTTGCCGAAGGTAAAGCGAAAGCTACTGATTTCCCTGCCGACAGCGAAACCGGCATTAAGCCGCCTAGCGCCGATTTTATTGACGGCATCACATTTGACGCAACCAAGCCCAATGATTATCTGACTAAGTTTCCTATCGGCCTTAAAGGCAAGCAGAAAGTGGTCGGCGGCAAGATTGTGGAATAACCCGAACTATATGCAGTTAGACCTTCCAGATTTTACGACTGCCATGGATGGCGGAAGTGCTGGAGCCGCCGGGAGCGGCTCCAGTAAAAACCTGGAAGGTCTGCATAACGGTACGTTTCTCGCCTAGCGCTAGTACCCCACCGCTCCGAAGTGGGAACGATATGAATCCGAAAAACGTGTGAGTGCCTACCTATAAACAACGGACGTTGCTCTGGTGCAAGGACGCATCTTTTTTTTCCACCTGATTTGAAGGTACCGACCATGCACAAGCAACTGATAAAATTTTTAAACATAACCGGGTTTACCTGGTTTGTCCCTCTGGTAAAAATAGCCGCAGGAGAAAATCTCTCGCTGCAAATCCGCCAACTGTGGCTGGTCATGGGCGTGCCGATACTCGCTTTTATGGTCTTCCTTGGCTTATGGAGCTTTTCCGCTTCCAAGGTCAACACCAGCCTTGGCGCGATTCCCGGCCCTGTCGCAGTATGGCATGAAGCCGCCGGATTGTTGGCTGACCATTACGCCGAACGGACCAAGGAAGCCGACTATTACCAACGTCAGAAAACCCGCAACGAGCAGAAACTTGCGGAAGATCCGGCCGCTGAAATCAAAACCCGTCCCTATAACGGCCAAGCCACCTATCTGGACAAGATTTTCACCAGCCTGTACACGGTGTTTGCGGGCTTTGTGATTGCCTCCTTAATCGCCGTGCCGCTCGGCCTGTTCTGTGGCATGAGTCCGATATTCAACACCGCGATCAACCCGCTGGTGCAGATATTTAAGCCGGTATCGCCCTTGGCCTGGCTGCCCATCGTTACGCTGGTGGTCAGCGCCCTGTATGTCACAACCAATGATTCCTGGTTTGAAAAGTCGTTCCTGACCTCCGCGATTACCGTCACGTTGTGCTCGCTGTGGCCGACACTGATCAACACCGCAGTCGGCGTGTCGTCGATAGACAAAGACTTGATCAATGTCGGCAAAGTCTTGCGCCTTAATTGGAGCACCCAGATCAAGAAAATCATTTTGCCATCCGCGCTGCCTTATATCTTTACCGGCATGCGCTTATCGCTGGGCGTGGGTTGGATGGTGCTGATCGCTGCGGAAATGCTCGCGCAAAATCCGGGGCTGGGCAAGTTCGTTTGGGATGAATTCCAGAACGGCAGTTCCAATTCCTTGGGAAGAATCATGGTCGCGGTCTTTACCATCGGGCTGATCGGCTTTGCCTTGGACCGTATCATGCATTCTTTACAAAACCTGTTCTCTTTCGGTAGAGCGCTTTGAATAAGGAGCCGAGATGTCTGTCATAAACCTTAATATTATGAATAAGCGAATCCCAAACACGCCGCTTGCGCCATCGAACGATGCCCAACTGCCTTTGCTGGAGTTAAAAGATGTCTGCAAAAGCTATGGCGCAACCTCCATCCTCAACAACATCAACCTGAGCATTAAAGAAGGTGAATTCATTGCGATTGTCGGCTTTTCCGGCAGCGGCAAAACCACGCTGGTTTCAACGATTGCCGGTTTGATTCAGGCCGATAGCGGCGAGGTGCTGAAACAGGGATCACCGATTACCGCGCCGGGGCCGGATCGAGGCATAGTATTCCAGAACTATTCGCTGATGCCGTGGCTGACGGTATTTGAAAACGTCGCGCTGGCGGTCGACCAGATTTTTAAACACTGGCCCGCCGAGCAACGCCGGGCGCACACCGAGAAATACGTCAGAATGGTTAATCTCGGCGCGGCGATGGATAAAAAGCCCGCCGAACTGTCCGGCGGCATGCGGCAACGGGTCAATGTCGCCCGCGCCCTGGCCGCGAGCCCCGACATCCTGCTGCTCGACGAACCGCTCAGCGCGCTGGATGCGTTGACGCGCGGCAATTTGCAGGATGAAATTTTGCAAATCTGGGCGCAGGAAAAGAAAACCGTCATCCTGATTACCAACGATGTCGATGAGGCCATCTATATGGCGGACCGGGTTATCCCGTTGAATCCCGGTCCCGGCGCGACTTTCGGCCCTGATTTTCATATCAATATCGAACGGCCCCGAGACCGCACCGCATTAAACCATAACGCCGAGTTTAAACGCTTACGCGCGGAAATCACCCGCTATTTGATGGACATCGGCATCGAAAAAAACCGGGATTCGACCGTGGATAAAATCGCCCTGCCCGATGTCAAACCCAACACCGGCAGCGACTGGAACCGTGAGCATTCGGCCTTCGCCGCGCCGGATGATATAGACCGTCCACGTTACCTGGAGTTTTCACAACTTTCCAAAATCTACCCGACACCCGACGGCAACAGCTCGGTTAAAGTCGTAGACGGCTTCGACCTGAAAATGAAAAAAGGCGAGTTCATCTCGATCATCGGCCATTCCGGTTGCGGCAAATCAACGGTGTTGTCAATGACCGCAGGCCTGAACAGCGTATCCGAGGGCGTTATTATCCTGGACAACAAGGAGATTGACGGCGCAGGTCCGGATCGCGGCGTAGTGTTTCAGGCGCCCAGCTTGTTCCCCTGGCTGAGTGCATTTGAAAACGTGATGTTGGGCGTTAATAAGGTTTATCCCCACGCTGCCAAATCGGAGCGCAATGACATCGCAGAATATTACCTGAACCGCGTCGGTCTGGGCGACTCTCTGCACAAAAAAGCCGCCGACTTGTCCAACGGCATGCGCCAACGGGTCGGCATTGCCCGCGCCTTTGCCTTATCGCC
This sequence comes from Methylobacter sp., assembly GCA_036560465.1. Lineage (GTDB taxonomy): Bacteria > Pseudomonadota > Gammaproteobacteria > Methylococcales > Methylomonadaceae > Methylobacter_A. Next base: position 17,350 of record DATBRD010000073.1, on the reverse strand, counting down.
CAAACTGCTGCTATTGGATGAACCGTTCGGCATGCTGGATTCCTTAACCCGCTGGGAATTACAGGAAGTGCTGATGGAAGTCTGGGACAGAACCCAAGTGACGGCCATTGTGGTCACTCATGATGTCGATGAAGCCATCCTACTGGCCGACCGGGTGGTGATGATGACCAACGGCCCGCACGCCAAGATCGGCAAAATCGAAACCATAGATCTACCCCGGCCGCGCAGCCGCAAAGCTCTGCTGGAGCATCCCGATTACTACAAATACCGGGAGAGCATCCTGAGCTTTCTGACCGAATGCGGCCATAGCCATTAATTACAAGCTTAGTTTCGTAGGCCGGAATAAACCTGTTCGAGCGGCAGCAAGAACAGGAGTTTCCGGCAAACACCACCGGAACCCGACGGAAAAGCTTCCGCTCCTGCTCACGCGCCTTGCCTACATCCATGTAGGCAACGTCACCCAGCGCTACGCTTGTTCGGCCTTACTTGTGCCCTGTGGGTATTCCGGCCTACTTTATTTCGTCCCTTTCGTGCTTTTCGTGGACAACTTGCAACACCACACATTTAATACAATTAGGAGGCTTTATGCCGCAGAAAAAAATTAAACTTCCCGCATCACTGCTGGCACTCTCCGTCGTAAGCGGCTCGGCCTTTGCCGATGTCACCCAACAAGTCGAAGACGCACTCAATTTCTATCATTACGGCAAAAACGGCGCAATCAAGGTTGACCTGAATTACCGTTACGAAAACGTTGACCAGGATCAGGGACCGCAAAAAACCGCCAATGCCAACACCGCCCGTCTGCGGGCAGGTTTGCTGTCGCCGGTATTTCACGGCCTACAAGGCTATGCCGAATACGAAGGCAATCTGGCGATGCAGGAGGATTACAACAGTACGCGCAACAACAATACCGGCTACTCAACGGTTGCCGACCCTGAAAAAAGCGAGCTCAACCAGCTATGGCTCAGCTATGCAGGCATTCCCGACACCTTGATTAAAGGCGGGCGGCAACGCATCAAGCTCGACGACGACCGCTTTATCGGCAACGTCGGCTGGCGGCAGATGGAAACAACCTTCGATTCGGTGCTGGTCACCCACAACAATCAGCAAATCTACGGCTTGACTGTCAATGCAGGCTACATTGGTAATGTGCAAACGTTTACTTCTACGACCGAAAACATCGAAGCCCCGATCCTGAACGTCAATTACAAAGTCGGCGATTACGGCAACCTGGTCGGTTACGGCTACTGGCTGAATTATACCGAGCGGGAAAACTATGAAAAATCCAGCCAGACCTATGGCTTGCGCATGACCAATTTTCAAAAACCGGGAGACACTTTCAAGATCAGCGATAACTACGGCCTGGTTTATACTGCCGAATGGAGCTATCAACAAGATTACGGTCATGGCGCAACGCCGTATCAAGCCAATCGCTACAACGTGATGGGCGGCTTTACAGCCTATAACTTTACTTTCCAGGGAGCGGTGGAGCAGCTTAACGGCAAGGGACTCAATAAAACTTTTGATACGCCGTTAGGCACCAACCATGCTTTCCAGGGCTGGGCGGACTTATTCCTGGTAACGCCCAATAACGGTATCCGCGATGTGTTCGGCACCGTACACACCACGCTGGATCGCGGCAACGTCATTTTAACCGGGGTTTACCATGATTTTACCGACGACACAGGGCAGATTCATTACGGCAAGGAATGGGATTTTTCAGCCATCAAGAAATTCGGCAAGCATTATTCGGTGCTAGCCAAATACGCTTATTACGATGCGGATCAATTCAGCACTGATACCCAAAAAATCTGGGTGCAGGCGAATATCAGTTTCTAAAATATCCATCGCACTTTAAATTTCAACATCTTAACGCCCTCTCCTGTTGGAGAGGGTTTAAGTGAAAAAATTTAAAAACCATAGGATATGCTGACCAAAAGTAGGCGCTTTACGACTGCAAGGATGCAGGAGGTAGGCACCAACAGTAGGCGCTTTAGGCGACACATGGAGCGGTTGCCGAGGCGACGCAGTGAAGCGCATCAATCTCAATGGCGCTTACAGTTCAAACTCAGCAGGATCAATTCCTAATTCATTAGCTATCCGGGCAGCCACCTTTTTTTCATCGAAATCAAAAGTTCCGTCTGAAGAAGCAATGCCGATAATCATGCGAACCAGCAAACGTGAAGCTTGCTCATTGGATTTCATCTTGCCGAGTGCTTCATAAGCTTTGGCCTCGCCTATGTGCTTATCGAATTCAAGCTGGCCCACAAAGTCTTGAAAGGCCTTGATGACATCGCTGGTGGTATAAATCGACAGTGCATCATTGCTTTCGATAAATTTAATCATTTTTTGTTTTTCTTCCGAACTGACACTACCGTCAGCCATGGTGATCAGGGCGGAACCTGCCATCGCGGCATTCAGAAAATCCTTGTTCTTGAACTTTAACGCCTCTGTTTTTAACTCACTGGCTTTGCTTTTTAACTGGCTTAGAAAATCATCGAAACTCATTGCGCTCTCCTAATATAAAAGGTTGTGGTCTGTTCTTCGCGGTGAAAACTTTTTCCTGTCGAACAATATCGGGCAGCCAAAAAGGCGGCAGCATGGGCATGTAAATCAGGTAGTTTCACCAGTTGGAAACGGCTGGTGAAGATTTTTAAAGACTTTGTGCAGGGTTGAAAATGTTTTGTTAAACCCAATTCTCATTGATGCTACAGATAAATGACAATTTGCGGCAGCAAAGCATCAATAGTGCGGCCTACGCCATTCTCGCCTATCGCATGCATTTTCCATTCACCGTCATGCCGGTACAGTTTCGCCATGATTTGCGCGGTATGAGAGCCTTGCGCACTCAGGGTGTAACGGGCAACTTCCACATCATTGCTGCTGTCGACTATTCGACAATAAGCATTGTCGACTTGATCAAAAGTCTGGCCGGAAAAGGAGTTAACGGTAAATACCATAGATTTAACATTGGCAGGCACTTTATCCAAATCAACCTTGATTTGCTCATCGTCGCCATCGCCCACGCCGGAACGGTTATCGCCGGTATGCACGATACTGCCGTCGCGGCTTTTCAGCTGCCCGAAATAAATGATATCAACAGCCTTGTTTTGATCGTCAAACATAACGCAAGAAGCATCTAAGTCAATGGATTCAGAGCTTCCACCGCCGCCAAACAAGCCTTTCAACTTACCGAGAGGGAGTTTTTTAGCATCCCAACCCAACCCCATAACAACCTTACTCAGCGCACCGCCGGATTCTTTGGACAAAGAAATTTTTTGCCCTTTTTGTAAATTAATAGCCATACATATACCTCAAAAAATGGATCGCATTGGATTACAAACAGGGTTTCACAGCCCGTTAAGCCAATACTGTGAAATTAGAAATTGAGCATGAAGGCTTCTTTGCAGGAGGGACTTCGCTTACAGCCCCTTCGCAGCCTGGATTGATTATTACAGCCTACCCGGCCGCAATTAAACGTTAACCCCAAAAGACGCAGCCAAAGGTCCAAGCCCGCCGGCAAAACCCTGGCCGACAGCTTTAAACTTCCAATCTGCACCGACGCGGTAGATTTCGCCGAAAATCATGGCCGTTTCAATCGAGGCGTCTTCGCTTAAGTCGTAACGGGCAATTTCCGTGCTGTTTTCTTCATTGATAATACGAATATAAGCATGGCTGACTTGGCCAAAGTTCTGTTTGCGCACATCGGCCTCATGAATGGTGACGGCAAATACGATCTTGTCCAGATCAGCAGGGATTTTGGATAATTCAACCTTGACGTTTTCATCATCGCCGGCACCGGCGCCGGTGGTATTATCGCCCATGTGCTGAACCGCGCCGTTTCCGACCACTTTATTGTTGTAAAAACAAAAATCGCTGTCCGAGCGAACCTTACCGTCCATTTTGACCAGAAAGGCGCTGGCATCTAAATCAAACGCCGCGCCATCGGTTGCACGAGCGTCCCAGCCGAGTCCGACTGAGATTTTATTCAATCCTGGCGCTTCTTTGCTGAGATTAACGTTACCGCCTTTTGTAAGTGTTACTGGCATGTTGCTCTCCTGATTAATGTTGAAATAATCATCGTTAAGCCGCACAGCGACTAACGGACGTTTTGTCGCCTGCTGGATTTAATACGCATGCCGAGCTAGAGTTTGCGTATCTACAGCATTACATTCTGGCAATACGAAGACAGGCACTGGACTTCATAATAACCGCTAATAAACGGCTTGCATAGTAAGCCATAGATTACATAGAAATGGTTATTCCATGCCAGCCCCACTCGATAGAGTTGTGTAGCGATGTGCCGGAGCAAAGCTGCCTCTCTGAACTCACATCCTACCATTTATATTAAGCATTGCAGGAGCGACGTAGAGTTTTATAGTGCATTTCGCAGAGGATAGTGGATAGGTCTTAGCTGGTATAAAGGGGTAGCGCGGACAGATTGCCACTAATAAGTGCAAGCAGGCGCTGAGCTGTTTACCTCACAACAGCGCTTTGATCTCCGGCACGCAAGAGCCGCAGTTGGTTCCGGCCTTAAGGCAACGGCCGACTTCCTGATGGGTTTTAAGACCTTTTTCGCTGATCGCGGCTTTGATGGTAAGTTCCCCGACATTAAAGCAAGCGCAAACGATAGTACCGGCATCGGCGCCACCCAAAGGGGGCTTACCGGTCAATAACGCCATGCGCTCCGTTTTTTCCAATGCTGTTTTTTCGAACAATTCCGCCAGCCAGTTGCGTTCAGGAAGCGTAGACCCAGCAGCGATAAAAACCACGCTGTCCAGCTGATTGTTCACGATACGCGCGGCCCTGTAATTGCCAAGTCTGGGGTCTTGGTATTCCTGCCATTGGGAAGCATCGGTATCGCTGTCGCCGAGATTATTTTGCGCCCAGTCCCGCCAGTTCTCAGGCACAGCTAGTCCTGCCAGCTCATAACGGTAAAACTGCTCGCCTTTAATTTTTACCCAATAGTCGGGTTTTTTAATGTTCAACTCACGGCGGGACAGGATAAAACCTTGCCAAGCGGATCGATAAGCACTGATGCGCACCGGCGTGTGCTTGCTTTCCGGTTGTTTGGAAATCGGATCGACCACGGCATTGACTAGCGCGCCCATGCGTCCTCGACTGGCATATTGTTCGGTCCAGTGCATCGGAACGAAGAGGTTTCCCGGAAGTTGGTTGTCGGTAATCTGCACTCGAGCGACCATTGATCCCCAAAAACTTTTTATCGTAGCCAGACTGTTTCCAGCCAAGCCATAGCGCTCGGCATCGAGGGGATGCACCTCAACAAAAGGCTCAGGCTTGTGTTTATTTAACTTTGCCGCAATGGCCGTGCGCGTCATGGTGTGCCACTGGTCGCGCAGCCGGCCGGTATTTAAAATCAGCGGATAGGCATGATCTGGCAGATTGACCGGCCGGAGCGGCCTGACGGCGATAAATTGGGCTCTGCCCGATTCGGTAAAAAACTGCCCATCATCAAACATCCGCGCCCTGCCCTGCGGATAGGCCTGATTGACCGGCCACTGGATCGGCTGCAAATGATCGTAATCATGCCGGGTAATGTCCGCAAACGCCGATATGTCGAAATCGCGTGAGCCGTTATTTTCAAAGTCGGACAGCCGGGCGTGTTCGCGAAAAATCTCAACAGGGCTTTGATACGGAAATGCCTGCTCAAAACCCATGCGCCGCGCCACTTCAGTGATAATCCACCAGTCGGGTTTCGCATCGCCCGCGGGTTTGAATAACGCCCGTTGCCGTGAAATGCACCGCTCGGAATTGGTGACCGTGCCGTCTTTTTCGCTCCAGCCTTGCGCGGGCAACAGCACATGCGCCAAAGCGGTGGTATCGGTATCAGCGATGCAATCGGACACCACCACAAACTTACAGCCCTGCAAGGCCAGTTTGACTCTGTCGGCATCGGGCAAACTGACCACGGGGTTGGTGCCCATAATCCATACGGCTTTGACTTTGCCGCTGTAGATGGCATCAAACAGTTCAACGGCGGGATAGCCCGGCTTTTGGGCAATATTCTTGCTGCCCCAAAACCGTGCGACCCGATCGATATCATCGGCATTAGAAAAATCCATATGCGCGGCCAGTTGATGCGCCAGCCCGCCGACTTCGCGCCCGCCCATCGCATTGGGTTGTCCGGTCAGCGAGAACGGCCCCATGCCTGGCTTGCCTATGCTGCCCGTTGCCAGATGGCAGTTGATAATGGCGTTGACCTTATCGGTGCCGGATGACGACTGATTGATGCCCTGACTGTACAGGCTGATGACTTTTTTATGCCCGACAAACCAGCTATAAAAGCGTTGCAGATCGTCTTTGTTTAGCTGGCAAATAGCGGCTACCTGCCCTACGTCGATACTGGCGGAAGCCAAAGCTGACTCAAAGCCCTCGGTATGGGCTTTGATATAAGTCTTATCCAACGCGTTTTGCGCGCTCAAAAAGCTCAACAAGCCATTAAACAACACGGCGTCAGTGCCGCTCGCCAGCGGCAGATGCAAATCGGCGATGTCGCAACTGGCGGTGCGACGCGGGTCGATCACGACGATTTTTAACTCGGGGTTGGCTTCCTTGGCTGCGCGTATCCGCTGAAAAGCGACCGGATGGCACCATGCGGCATTCGAGCCGATCAGCACGATCATTTCGGCCAGTTCAAGATCTTCATAACAGCCCGGCACGGTATCGGAGCCGAAGGCGCGTTTATGGCCTGCTACCGACGATGACATGCATAAGCGGCTGTTGGTATCCATGTTGCCGCTGCCGATAAAGCCCTTCATCAGCTTGTTGGCGACGTAATAATCTTCGGTCAGCAATTGCCCGGAGCCATAAATCGCTACCGAGTCCGCGCCGTACTGTTTAATGATGGTGCTAAAGGTATCTGCGACCAGAGCCAATGCCTGGTTCCAGTCGGTCTCACGTCCGTAAGCTTTCGGCTGTAGCAGCCTGCCTTTAAGTTCCACGGTTTCGCCGAGCGCAGAACCCTTGGAGCAAAGCCGACCGAAATTGGCCGGATGCGTGGCGTCGCCGCTGATTTTAAGGCGATGCTGGGATGCATCGACCTTGGCGCTAATACCGCAGCCTACGCCGCAGTAAGGACAAGTGGTTTGTATGGGTTTATTCATTAAAAGTCACTAGGTTAAGTCACCATGAAATCGCGTAGAGTACGCTGTGCGTACCTTATCAACCGCCATGAAGTTTAATTAAAGGTACGCACAGCGTACCCTACAGGACGTCAATGATTATGCGCTCCTGCATAAGCTTGACCAAAAACCAGCGCATCCCTTATGCCTGAAATATTATCCTCCTGCTCCAGCAGTTGCTGGTACCAGCTGCCGTCGGCCGTGTCTCCGTATAGTACAGCGCCGATCAGCTTTCCTGCTTTAATAACCAGTTTTTTATAAATACCTAAAGCGGGATCGGTAAAACAGATGCTCTCAGAGTTTTCATCGCCCTGAAAATCGCCAACCGAAAACAGGTTGATACCGGTCACCTTAAGCTTGGTGGCAGCCGGCAAGGAGACATATTCCGCCGCACCATGCGCACTCAAATGGTTGGCGCAGACTTTGGCCTGTTCAAACAGCGGGGCAACCAGACCGAAAGTGGAGCCGCGGTGCTGGATGCATTCGCCTACCGCGTAAACGCTGGGATCATAACTTTGCAAGGTATCATTGACGACGATGCCGCGCTGGCAATAAATCCCCGCCCGCTGGGCCAGCGCCATATTGGGGCGCACGCCGATGGCGGTAACAAACAGGTCGCATTCCAGCCGGCTACCATCCTCGGCAACTGCTCCTGCGTCGCCTAAAGCGCCTACTGTTGGTGCTCTACCTCCTGCATCCATGCAGTCGTCGAAACTGACCGCTGTAATATGGCCGTTTTCATCGCCCAATAATTGCTTGAGTTTGGCAGCCATTTTAAATTTCAGGCCGCGTTGTTCCAGTTCCGTTTGCAGCATTTTTGCGGCCGGCCTGTCCATTTGCCGGTTTAGCAAGAATTCATGGTTATGAATCACGGTGACGTCCATGCCTCTTGAAACCAAACCGTTGGCGGCTTCCAGACCTAATAGTCCGCCACCCAAGACCACGGCCTTGTTATGGCTGCGGCTGTAGCTAAGCATTTTATTGACATCGACAATATCCCGAAAGCTGATCACGCCCTCCAGGTCATTGCCGGGAACCTCCGGCATTACAGCATTGGAGCCGGTAGCGATTAACAGCCGGTCATAGCCGGCCACTGTCCCGTCTTGGGTATAGATATCCCTTTTTTTCCGGTCTATGTACACTACGGTTTTACCCTCACCGGCATACAGCTTTATGCCATTGTCGATATACCACTGGCGGTCATTGATCACAATATCCTCAATGGTTTTCTCACCGCACAGCACCGAGGACAGCATGATACGGTTGTAGTTGCCGTAAGGTTCGGTACCGAACACAGTAATATCGTATTTATCCGGCGCGGCGGTTAGCAGTTCTTCGACGGTACGTATACCCGCCATGCCGTTGCCGATTACGACCAAGCGTTGCTTCATCTGTTGGCTCCTTCTGTAAATGCATCAGGTCAATCTGTATGAAGTCTTAATAGCAAATGGTATGCCGACTTTGGCTGGTCTTGTTATGGCCTATGTTTAAGGATATAAAAGCAGCCATCTTTGCACTAATATGGTGCATAAATAACTTGCCAATGCTTTTAAACAGGCAATAATAGTGCAGCGACTACAGGCAAAAGCCCAAGCTTTCGCCTATTTTGAATATCGGCCTATAAATTGCTGTATAAATCGTAATGCCTTACTTTAAACAACCTTACGCCAGCCATGCATAAACGTATACTTGATCACCTTAACGCCGCCATCTTGTTATTTGATCGCGATCTGGCGCTCACTTACCTTAATTCTGCCGGCGAAATCTTGCTTGCCGACAGCTCGCGCCATCTGGTGGGGCTCGGCGCTCATGAGCTGTTCAGGTCTTCCGACCCGGCACTGCTGACGAATTTACAACAATGCCTGACTATGGCTGAACCTTTGGTGGACCGTGAGCTTATGCTGGACCGCATGACTCACAGCCTGACCATCAACTTTAGCGCCACACCATTACTAAAGGATGAGAGGGTCAACGAGATTCTGGTCGAGTTGCAGCAGGTCGATAATCATCTGCGCATATCCAAGGAAGAGCAGCTGTTAACCCAGCAAAACACTGCGCGATTGCTGGTAAGGGGTCTGGCGCATGAAATCAAAAATCCGCTGGGCGGCCTGCGCGGCGCGGCGCAATTGCTGGATCTGGAATTAGATGACGCGGATCTCAAGGAATACACCAGTATCATTATTGCCGAATCCGACCGCCTGCAAGGCTTGATGGATAAAATGCTGGGCCCCAACAAACTGCCCGACAAAAAAGCCATCAATATTCATGAAGTGCTGGAGCGGGTCAGGCAACTGGTTCAAGCCGAATCCAGTCTCGCCATTAAATCCGATTACGACCCCAGCATTCCGGACATACTGGCCGATAAAGACCAGCTGATCCAGGCTGTTTTGAATATCGCCAAAAATGCCGTGCAGGCGTTGAATGGGGAAGGAGAGATCATTTTTAAAACCCGAATTCACCGGCAAGTCACCATCGGCCGCAAGCGTTACAAACTGGCGGTGAAGTGTGACATTGTCGATAACGGTCCGGGCATCGACGCGGACATGATGAACCAAATATTCTATCCGATGATTACCGGACGCGCGGAAGGCACGGGGCTGGGCTTATCGATAGCCCAAGCACTGATCAATCAGCATAACGGCTTGATTGAATGCTCCAGCGAACCCGGAAACACGGTATTTTCAATCTTCTTACCAATTATTGCGCAGGAGGAAACCAATGGCTAAACCCGAAACTGTCTGGGTTATCGATGATGACCAATCCATCCGCTGGGTCGTGGAAAAAGCCCTGAAAAAAGCGGACTTCGTCACGCGCAGTTTTTCCTGCGCGGCCGATTTGCTGAGCGCTTTGCAGAACGACCTGCCCGATGCGCTGATTACCGATATTCGCATGCCAGGCATGGACGGGCTGGAGCTTTTGAACAAAGTTCAACTGAGCCACCCGAATTTGCCGGTGATTGTAATGACTGCGCACTCCGATCTGGAAAGCGCGGTCTCGTCATTCCACGGCGGCGCTTTTGAATACATGCCCAAGCCCTTCGATATTAAGGAAGTCGTCGATCTGGCTCATAGAGCCTGCATTCACAGCAGGCAGCAGCAAATGGGGGCAGCATCGGATACGCATACGACAGAGGAAAACACGCCGGAAATCATCGGCGAAGCGCCGGCTATGCAGGAAGTATTCCGCGCGATAGGAAGACTGGCGCGCTCCAACATCACTGTACTGATCAACGGCGAATCGGGAACCGGCAAGGAATTGGTCGCCAAAGCCTTGCATCGCCACAGCCCCAGAGCAGGCAACCCGTTCATTGCGCTGAATATGGCCGCCATCCCCAAAGACCTGATGGAATCGGAACTGTTCGGCCATGAGAAAGGCGCATTTACCGGCGCGCAATCGCGCCGCGTCGGGCGCTTCGAACAAGCCAATGGCGGCACGCTGTTTCTTGATGAAATCGGCGACATGCCCGCCGAACTGCAAACCCGTTTATTACGGGTTCTGGCCGACGGCGAGTTCTATCCGGTCGGGTCGCACGCCTCCGTCAAAGCCGATGTGCGCATTATTGCCGCCACCCATCAGGACCTTAAAGCTCTGGTAGAGCAAGGCCGTTTCAGGGAAGATTTATTCCATCGCTTAAACGTGATCCGTATCCATATTCCATCACTGCGTGAACGCAAACAGGACATCCCGTTGCTGATGCATCACTTTTTGAATCTGGCAGCGACCGAACTCAATACGGAAATTAAAGTCTTAAAACCCGATGCGGAGGCATTTTTAAGCACACTAGACTGGCCGGGCAATGTCAGGCAACTGGAGAACAGCTGCCGCTGGCTAACCGTGATGGCTTCGGGCCGGGAAATTCACTTGCACGACCTGCCGCCCGAATTGCTGGGAACCACATCGGAAAAAAATGCCGCGGATACCGGCTGGGAAGCCTCGCTAAGGAACTCGATAGACCAAATGCTATTGCTTGGGAATGAGGCCGAAATCGCTAAACAAGTCATTCCCGCTGTTGAATCCATTTTGATTAAAGCGGCGTTAAACTTTACCCGCGGCAAACGCCACGAAGCGGCTATTTTATTAGGCTATGGAAGAAACACCCTAACCCGGAAAATTCAGGAATTGGACCTATAATTGTTTATATACGCCTTATCTCTTCATGAAGCAGTGCTAAGCGGCCGTTCATCAGTCATTGTATCCTTCCTTGCCCAGAACGAAGCCAAGGAAGAATACCCTATTAATAACTCACTGAAAAACCGCGACAATATGTCACATTCCCCTGCCCATCATTTATCGCTAATATAATATCAACTCTTGAGATGCAAATTCCTCCTTGGAATTCAGAGTTTATATCCTTCTCTAATGCGGCCTCACCGGCCGCATTTTTTTGCCTGAAGATTTGCAAGCAAGAGGCTAAACAACGGAGGTTTGAACTGGAATCCGATGACTCTGCGACATTCTGACACGCGGCAATTTGTCACATTCCATCATCTAGGTATTTCTACTAAGATATATACAACTCTTGAGATGCAAATTCCTCCTCGGAATTCAGAGTTTACTTCCTTCTCTAATGCGGCTTAACCAGCCGCATTTTTTTTGCCCGCCGTTTCTGTCGTGCTTTCGGAAAACCGACAGCCACTCTGGCTGGTGCGCGCGACAATATGTCACATCCCCTTGTTCATCATTTAATGCTAATATAACCGCGCTCTTGAAGTTCAATTTCCTCCTCGGAATTCAGAGTTTTATATCCTTTTTAATGCGGCCTAATCAGCCGCATCTTTTTTGCCCGCCTGAAATAAGCTTTGCCTGAAATAAAGCGCTACTTTGACCAGCCCGATCAATACGGGCACTTCCACCAAAGGGCCAATGACTGCCGCAAACGCTTGCCCTGATTGCAGCCCGAAAACCGCTACAGCCACTGCGATGGCCAACTCGAAATTATTGCCGGCAGCGGTAAACGATAGCGTGGCGCTAACGCGATACCCTGCCCCGGCCTTGGCCGACATATAAAACGTGACCAGAAACATGACCAGAAAATAGATGACCAGCGGCACAGCGATGCGCGCCACATCCATTGGCAGTTGCACGATATATTCGCCCTTGAGTGAGAACATGACCAGAATCGTGAACAGCAGCGCAATCAGCGTAATGGGACTGATTTTGGGCATGAACGTTTGTTCATACCATTGCAAACCTTTGCGTCGCACCAGGAAAAAACGCGTGAACATACCGCCGAAAAAAGGAATGCCTAGATAAATCAATACGCTTTTGGCGACTTCGAGCATGGTAACCTGAACTTCAAGGCCGGAAGCGATGCCCAGCCAATCCGGCAAGACAGTAACGAAAACATACGCATAGACAGCAAAGAACAACATCTGAAAGATGGAGTTGAACGCGACCAGACCTGCGCAATATTCGGTATCGCCTTCCGCCAACTCGTTCCAGACCAATACCATCGCGATACAGCGGGCCAGACCAATGATAATCAGGCCCACCATATATTCAGGGTAATCCCGCAGAAAGATAACAGCCAGCGTGAACATCAACACCGGGCCGATGATCCAGTTCTGGATCAGGGACAGCAGCAGAATTTTAGTGTCTTTGAAAACCTTGGGCAGCTCCTCGTAGCGCACCTTGGCCAGCGGGGGGTACATCATCAGAATCAGGCCTATGGCGATGGGCATGGAGGTGGTTCCGACCTGGAAGCGGTTCAGCCATTGAGTAAAACTGGGGATGAAGTAGCCTAGCGCGATCCCGCCCGCCATGCTGAGAAATATCCATAGCGTCAGAAACCGCTCTACAAATCCCAAACGCTTCGGAGCATGATCTAATTTCATGGTTGTCATTTCCAGTCCCTTAAAGAGTTTCCGCGCCGATCTTGTTCAGCGCCTCGGTCAATTCCGGCTTGGCCATTGTCTCAACCGGCAATGCCAATAACTGATGTATCCGCTTTTCCAGAGCCGCATAGGTCGACTCGAAAGCCGCGTCAATTTCTTCCTGACTGCCGGTGACATGAGCGGGATCGGGCAAGCCCCAATGAGCGCGGACCACGTTATTAAGATAGACGGGGCAGACCTCTCCTGCCGCGCTGTCGCAAACGGTAATGGCGATATCAATGCCCTTGTCGTCAAATTCATCCCAGGATTGGCTGGAAAAGCCCTCGGTTGAAATGCCGTGACGGGCTAATGTCGCCAGCGCGTTGGAGTTTACCTTGCCGGTCGGGTGGCTGCCGGCGGAAAAAGCCTGAAACCGATCGCCGCCCAGATGATTGATAAGCGCCTCGCCCAACACGCTTCGGCAAGAATTCCCGGTACACAAAATTAAAACTTTTAGCATGGCTCGTTCCTAACATTTATATATTCGAATAAACGAATATTATAAGGCAAAAAAATTCAGCGGCAATATTTCGCCATCTCGGAACGACCTCCCCTTGCCTTCAACCGGTCGCTGTCTTTTTGCTGTTTGCTATTGGTCGCGAATTGTTTAACAGTAATATCCAGAATTTCAAAAACCCAGGCCGGCAACTCGGGGTTAATATGATAATAAACCCACTGTCCTTCGCGGCTGTCCAGCAGCAGATTGCTTTGCCGCAATTGCGCAAGATGCCGCGAAATTTTGGGCTGCAATAAATCCAGCGCATGCGTTAATTCGCAAACGCACAGCCTGCCTTCTTTATGCAGCAAAACCACGCAGCGCAAGCGCGTTTCATCGGCCAGACATTTAAACAGGTTGGTTGGCGTAATCATATTGAACTATGTTTAGTGGGCAAATTATCTAGCCTAGCTTGAACCCGACGAAAAAGCCGCCCACCCCGCTGACGCCCTTGCTGGTAATTCTGGTCAGACGGTCAACCAGAAACCCGCCGGAGCTTTTAGCAGCTTCCGTCGCAGCGGTGGCGGCATGTTGCAGCTTTTCATCGGTGATATCGATGATGTCATAATATTCCGCGACAAACAGCAGTACGATAACGGCTCCTCCCAAAAACAGCGCCGTGCGTAACATTTTTTTGGCGAAATAGCCGACCGCCAGTCCGATAACAAAGGGAGCGCCGACATTGCCGATTAAAAAGGTCGAGGAAAAAATGTCGGTAGAAGGCGCCGTATCGACTGCGTAGGTGCTCATGGTTATGAATTTCCGCTATTGTAATGATTGAGATAATTTAGTGTGGCCATATAGCCCAAAGTTTTTTGCGGCGACTAAAACTGTCAAAACCGCAAAGCTCTTCCTGGATGATATAAGCAATCTATTATTTTATCATTAAACTCAATTGCGTCAGAAAACAAACCTATACTGAAGATGTATCCGGCCCGTTAGACATCAAAACCCGGACATCTTTAAAGCCATATCAATTAAAAGTTTTTATAAGCGTACAATGTCCCAATTCTTATCGCAAAAGCCCTAACCAAATCTTAAGTTGGACGAGAGCATTATGTATTCAGTTGAAGTTTTTCCATGGAATAAAAATTTCGAAGTTGGGGTATCGCTAGTCGATGAATAACATCAAAAGCTGGTCGAGCTATTAAACGTGTTGGCCGGCCATTTGGCTTATCAATCCGATGTACCTACCTTGAATACTGTTTTCAATGACTTGGCGGAATACGCTATTTACCATTTTCAGGCGGAAGAACGCATATGGCATGCATTTTTTCCTGAAGATGCCTGGGAAACCAAGCATAAGGAAGATCATAGAAGATTTTTAACTACTGTAAATAAAATAATGGCCGGAAAAACCGCCAGGCCGTTGGATGAAGTGATTGAAGAAATTCTCACGTTTCTGACGCAATGGCTGGCCTTCCATATTTTGGATACAGACATGCGCATGGCCAAGGTCGTATTGGCAGTGCAGTCAGGGATCCCGTTAGACCAAGCCAAAGAGCAAGCCGATCAGGAAATGAGCGGGGCGATGAGGGTGCTGATAGAAACCATGCTGTCCATGTTTGAAGCGCTTTCTTCACGCACCATGCAACTGGCGAGAGAGGTTGTTGAACGCCAGAGGGCCGAGCAGGCAAGCCGGGACGCTCTGGATCGCCTCCAGAAGATCGCCAGCCAGGTACCAGGGCTGGTGTTCCAGTTTCAACTATTTCCTGACGGCCGCTGCTGCATCCCTTACGCCAATGAGGCCCTTCGCACTCTCTTTCGGGTTAGCCCGGAGGAAGTCAGCGAAGATGCGACAAAGCTACTTGCGGCTTTGCATCCGGACGATCTGGAAAACTTCAAGATTTCTTTTAAAGTATCGGCGCGGAATTTAACGCCGTGGCGCCAGGAATACCGCCTGAAATTTGACGATGCCCCTGTGTGTTGGCTGTTCGGCAATGCACTACCGCAGCAGCAGACGGATAGTTCCGTACTTTGGCACGGCTTCATTACCGATATTACAAGGCACAAACAGACTGAAGTAGAACTTCGTATCGCCGCCACCGCTTTTGAATTACAGGATGCCATGTTGGTCACTGATGCCAATAATGTCATACTCAAAGTCAACCAGGCATTTACCCGCATCACCGGCTATAGCGCTCAGGAAGTCATTGGTAAAACTCCCAATTTACTCAGCTCGGGACTGCATAACAAGGCTTTTTATGAGGCCATGTGGGAGAGCATCAATCGCACCAACGCATGGCAGGGCGAAATATGGAACCGACGCAAAAACGGTGAGATATTCCCTGAATGGCTTATTATCACAGCCGTGGAAGAACCTGATGAACAGAATAAACAAGTCAATAATTATGTTGCATTCTTTTCCGACATTACCTCACGCAAAGCCGCCGAGGAAGAGATTAAACAACTGGCCTTTTATGATCCACTCACCCAAATGCCCAACCGCCGACTGTTGCAGGAGCGGTTGAAACACGACATCGAAGTAGATCGACGTGAAGGTAAGCGTATGGCGTTGCTGATGCTTGATCTGGATCGTTTTAAAGCAGTCAACGACAACTGGGGGCATTTAGCGGGTGACGAGCTGCTTCAACAGGTCGCTGAAAGAATCACAAACCGATTGCGCGACGTCGATATGGTGGCGCGTTTGGGCGGCGATGAATTTGTCGTGTTACTGGAAGATATTGCCCATACAGAAGATGCCGCACGCGTGGCCACAGAAATCATTACTGTTTTAAGCAAGCCTTTCCAACTATCCCAAAGCAGTAATGTACAGATTGGCGCCAGCATCGGCATCAGCTTGTATCCGGAACACGGCACGAGCTATGAAATGCTCATGGATCATGCCGACGCCGCGCTGTATCAAGCGAAGGACCAAGGGCGCGGTTGCTATGCCTATTTTTCTGAAGACCAGACGCTTGCAGCACGCGACCGGATTGCATTGGAAACGCGGCTGCGCAAGGCGGTCGAGCAAGGGGAGCTGCGTGTTTTCTACCAACCGCAGTTGGATATGACCAATGGACGCATAGTTGAGGCAGAAGCATTAGTGCGCTGGCAAGACCCGCAGGCAGGATTGGTTCCCCCCCTATGTTTTATCCCTGTCGCTGAAGAAACGGGGCTGATTTTGGAAATTGGCGCATGGGTGCTGCACCAAACCTGCCGTCAAGGCAAGCAATGGCTGGATGCGGGTTTGCCACCGCTAAGCTTGTCTGTCAATATTTCTCCCCAGCAGTTCCGCCGTGGCGATATTAATGCGTTAGTCGCTACAGTACTGAATGAAACAGGATTTCCAGCCGCATACCTGGAATTGGAAATGACTGAAAGCAGCCTGCCGGGAAGCCAGGACAAGGTTATGGCGCTTCTTAACAAACTACATGCTCAGGGGATTCGGCTTGCCATTGACGATTTCGGCACAGGTTTCTCATCGCTGGCTTGTCTGAAGCATTTTCCGCTGGATGTACTGAAAATCGATAAGAGTTTTATCGATGATATCCCCTATTTGCCGAACGATATGGAAATTGCCGCGACTATTATCGCGATGGGGCATATTCTGGGTTTTAAGATTTTGGCGAAAGGCGTGGAAACGCCGGAGCAACTAGCGTTCTTGCAGAAAAAAAACTGCGATCTATACCAAGGCTATATCAAAAGCCCGCCGGTGCTGGCGGAAACGTTTGCCCTGCTGATACAGGAGCAGGGCTTTAATTAACCTCAGTTCGGGATAAGAAAAGCGGGCAGGTTTTGGTAAAAACAGGAAAACTATAGATTCCGACATCCATTTTTTTCCTCAAAACCTGCCCCCTATGAAATTAACACAATTGTTTTGCGATGTAGATGATTTT